>CAIXZC010000040.1 GCA_903923815.1 uncultured Myxococcales bacterium | reverse complement strand
TGCGCGGCTTGGACGGGGATCGCCCCGGTCGCCACGACACCCCTCATCCGGCGCTGCGCGCCACCTTCCCCCGGGGGGGGGAAGGAGAAGTGGAAGGGGATGTTTTGTTACACCATCTGCTGCGGGTGGTTGTCGACGTGGCCGGGGGTGCGGCGGTGGAGGAGGCGGAAGCCCAGGTCGCTGCGCATCATGATCCACAGCAGGGCGGCGATCAGCAGGAACATGACGGCGGCCAGGACTCGGTTGGGCTCGTCCTTGTAGTACATGCCACCCTTGCCGATGGGCGGGATGCTCTGGGGCTCCAGGGGCATCTCGAACTTGGCCGCCAGCTTGGCCATGTTGGACAGGTGGATGACGGGGGTGCCGCGCTCGATGAAGCGCTTCATCACGGAGTCAATCTCCGACCCCTCGCCAAAGGGCGCGCGGGTGTTGAGGCCGGGCTTGAACAGCTTCTTGCCCACGGTGGTGCCCACGGACACGGACCCACCGCCCACGTTGATGTAGGCCGCGTAGCGCTCGCCGGCGGCGGTCTCTTCGTAGACCGCCATGCGCTGCTCCAGGCCATCCATGTAGTCCTTGGAGTTCAAGTAGCGCAGGCCGTTCTTGTTGATCTCCGCCTCCAGCATGGCCTTGCCCTGGGCCGAGATGCCCGTCGCCTGGTCCTGGGCTCCGCCAATGGAGCAGGCCACGGACCGGGTCTGGAACAGCTTCTTCTCGACCAGCAGGCGCTCCATGTCAATCCACAGCAGGCCCGGCAGGTTGGCGCCGTACTGGGAGGCCGTCGCGCTGGAGATGGCCACGGGCCGCAGCTTCAGGGTCTCCACGGCGGCCAGGGTCGCCATGTTGAGGGTGGGGAAGGACCCCGAGAACCCGATGGCCACCAGATCCCCCTCCTTCACCCCCGCCTTCTTCAGCATGTGCACCAGCGCCGCCGCCCAGTTGGGGTTGGCAGAGGTGCGCTTGGCCGGCAGCAGGCCCGTGTTGGAGGTGACCTCGGTCATGACCTTCCCGATGACGCCGGTGGCCGCGGGGTCCACGTCGTTCTCCAGGGGGTAGCCCAGGCGGATGCGCTCGTTCTTGATGACCTTCATGGCGTCGCGGGTCAGGCGCGAGGCCTTCACCTTGTCGCTGAAGTAGGGCTGCTTCTTCTTGACCTTGAAGTGCTCCACCACGCCAAAGGCGCCCAGGGAGAACACGGCCAGGAACACCAGCACGGCGCGAGAGACTTTTCTGGGTCTCCAATAAATCTTCTTCATAGCTGCATTTCTCCGCCCAGGAAGATGACCAGGATGAGGCGAACGGCCACGGAGGCCGTGATGAGCGAGCAGACCGTCTCCACCACGCCCTGCCTGTCCATCCAGATGGCGATGAGGCCGGGGATGATGAAGCCAATGACCACCGCCTCGGCGTTGCCCGCGGGGAGGATGACCTCGCCGAACATCTGGGCCGCCATCACCAGGATGTAGGCCACCAGGATCATCAGCACGGTGCGGCGCCGCCCGTACACGATGATGAAGGACGACAGGCTGTGGACGATGAAGAAGGTCAGCAGGGCGATGACCACGGTGATGGTGACCTGCAGGGGCTCATCCAGCCTCAGGGCCACATAACCGGGGACCACCATACCGCCCACCGCCACGCCGAAGATCTCGACGAACAGCAGGCTTATGACCAGACCAATACCGATGGATACGCTGAGAAGCTCAACCATACATCTTGCTCCCTTCCCGGTCTCCTCTGTTGGCGAAGTAACGGGCCAGGTCAAGACCGAAGCCAGCCACGTTACCCATACCGATGATCAGGGTCTGCTTGCCCACGATGGACACGATGGTCTCGAAGACCTCGGCCACGT
>CAIXZC010000039.1 GCA_903923815.1 uncultured Myxococcales bacterium | reverse complement strand
GGTCGCAGTCCTCGAAGGTGCAGTCCTCCAGGTGGGCGCCCTTCCAAAGGCTCTCTGGCAGCTTCACGTTTCGGAAGGTGCAGCGGACGAAGTCCTTCCCGGACAGGTCCAACTCCGAGGCCTCAATCCCCTCCAGCAACCGGTCCTCAAAAACCCGTCCCCGCTCAAGCTCTTCAAGGGTCCCCATGGGTCATCTCCGCGTCTGTGGCCCAGCCCGACAACGGCTGTTTTTGTACCACCTGCAGCCAACCCCGCGCAACCCTGGGGTCAGGACCTTACACATTACACTCGCGCTCGCTGGGCTGAGTCCGAACCCCAGGGGTCAGGACCTTACACATTACACTCGCGCT
Organism: uncultured Myxococcales bacterium; assembly: GCA_903923815.1. Lineage (GTDB taxonomy): Bacteria > Myxococcota_A > UBA9042 > CAIXZC01 > CAIXZC01 > CAIXZC01. The sequence continues at coordinate 3,402 of CAIXZC010000039.1, read as the reverse complement.
CGCTGGGCTGAGTCCGGGGACGGAGCCGCCTCTTGACCTCCCCGGCCCGGTGGTGCTAGCGTCCCGTCGTTGCTTACGGGGCCGACGTGCCCCCAAGAGGTTGGATGACTACCTCCGTTCTCCATAGGGACCTTGTCTGAGACGGCCTGGCCTGGGCCTGCGCCTGGGCTGTGCCAAACCTTCAGCTTGGATCCTGGTCTGCGCTCCGGGCCCCGTCTTCGGGTCCCATGGGGCGTGTGTCGTGTTGCAGCCATTGGCTGCGTTCCTGGAGGATGTCACCGTGTTCGACCTTTCAGCTCTTGGTTTTGATTACTTCTTCGACGCTCAACTTCAGACTGCCGGGCTCAGTCGCGCGACCGTGGCCCGGGTGGCCGCGGAGCACCGTGAGACCTACGAAATCTGGGGTCTGGCCGGTCCCAGTCAGGCCCGCCTTGCCGGGCGCCTGCGCAACCTGGCCCAGCCCCTGGCCCTGCCCTGTGTGGGCGACTGGGTGGTGCTTCGGGCCCCCCAGGCCCCCGACGTGACCTGTGTCATTGAGGGGGTCCTGGAGCGCCGCACCCTCTTCACCCGCGGCTCCGTCAGCCGCGAGACCCGCTCCCAGGTGGTGGCCGCCAACGTTGATCTGGTCTTTGTGGTCACGGGCCTCAACGAGGACTTCAACCCCCGCCGTCTGGAACGCTACGTCGCGCGCATCTGGGCCAGCGGTGCCCAGCCGGTCGTGGTCCTCAACAAGGCCGACCTCTGCCCCGACGCCGGGCGCATCCAGTTGGATATGGAGGCCCGCTTCCCGGGACTCCAGGTCAAGCTGATCAGCGCTCTGCACGGGCTAGGGGTGGAGGCCCTGAAGTCGGAGCTCAAGCCAGGCCTCACCGTCGCTCTGGTGGGGTCCTCGGGCGCGGGCAAGTCGACCCTGGTGAACAGCCTGCTGGGCCACCAGTTGATGGCCACCGGAGAGGCCCCGGACGGACACCACGGGCACCACGTCACCACCCACCGGCAGTTGGTCCTGCTGCCCCAGGGCGGCCTGCTGCTGGACACCCCCGGCATGCGCCAGCTTCACCTGGTGGACGACGAGGGCCTGGAGGCGGTCTTTGGCGACATCGCCCAGTTGGCCGCCCAGTGCCGCTTCCCCGACTGCCGCCACGAAAGCGAACCCGGCTGTGCCGTGAAGGAGGCCCTGGAGGCAGGCCTGCTGGAGCCCGAACGCCTGGACCACTACCGCAAGCTGGACCGGGAGGCCAAGGCCTACGAACTTCGCCAGGACGAGCACCTGCGCCGCGCCGCGGACCGGGCCTTTGGCCACATGTGCAATCAGGTCCTGGACCTCAAGCGCCGGCGCCGGCCCTGACGGCGACGTTGCCGGCCCCAGCCAAAGCGGTTAGGCTCGGGATGCTTGCAAATGCGTCAGGGGGGGGGCCATGGAAGGCTTGCGCCGGTGCGGGATGCTGGGGGTGGTGCTGCTTTGGGGCTGCGGGGGCGCGGGGGCCGGGGCCAGCGGGGCTGACACCCGCGATGGGGTAGGGGCCCAGGACCTGGGGCCGGAACTGCCGGGGCCCGAGGTGGTCGCCGACGCCCTCCCCGACGCCCCCTCCCTGGACCTGGAAGCGGACCTTGCCCCGACGGACCTGGACACGGCGTCGGAGGTCCAGCCTGACCCCTGGACCAGCGTTCGGGAGACCCTGGACGAGGGGCCAGCCTGTACCGACGAACCCTGTGCCCTGCTGGGCAACGAGGCCTTCGACGGGGCGGGACTTCAAGTCAGCAACGAGGCCTCCTTTGACCAGGAGTCCGACGGGCTGGTCTACCGCTTTCGCGCCTTCAGCCGCCTGCGGGCGCCGCAGCCCGGCACCCTGGGGCGCGTGTGGCTGTACACCAAGGGGGCGGGGGCGGTCAGGCTGCAACTGAGTACGGGGTTTCCTGGGGGGCACTCGCCCTGCCTGGACGAGGCCACGGGCGCGGACCTGTACCCCGTGGGGCCGCAGTATCGCATGGAGGTCAGCGCCGACGCCGGCTGGCGCCGCTTTGACCTGGGGGACCTGCAGCACCCGGTGGGGGGCTACGACGAGCTGTATTTCTTGATGGATCAGGAAGGCGAGACCCGCATCGGGCTGGCTCCGGCCCTGGCCTCCGTCCCCGGTGACTACGCCAGCAACTCGGGCCTCATCGCGGACGCCCCCGGAGACAAGCTGCGCTGCTTCGCCGCCACCAGCGTCTTTGGTGGCGACGGTGGTGGCTCTTTGGCCTTCATCGTCAGGGCGGAGCTGCGGCCCCAGGCGCCGCTGGACACGCCCCGGGGCTTTGCGCCGCTGGAGGGGGGGCCAAGCTTCGGTGGCCACGCCGCCCTCGGGGACTTCGACAACGATGGCGACGACGACCTGCTGTCCGGGGGCCAGCTGTGGCGCAACGATGGGGACCTGAAGTTCGTCAATGTCACGGCGGCGGCGGGCCTCACGGGGCTGGCCGGCGAGACCCTCTTTGGGGACTACGACAACGACGGCCTGCGGGACCTTGTGGGCGTGGGCAGCGCCACCTTCCTGTTTCGCAACCGTGGGGACGGCACCTTCGAGGACGCCTCGGCCTGGGGCGGGCTGTTCACCGGCACCAGCAACCAGGGGGCGGCCTGGGTGGACGTCAACGCGGACGGCCTGCTGGACCTGATGGTCGCCAGCTACGGCACCCTGGAGGACCCCGAGGTGGCGGCCAAAGACTTCCTGTTCATCAACGCGGGGGACGGCAGCTTCTACAACGGCACATCGGACTTCGGCATCTCGGTGGCCAAGGCCTGGCATGGGCGCGGCGTCTGCGTGGCGGATTACGACGCCGACGGGGACCCCGACATCTACGTGGGCAACTACCGCCTGGACCCCAACCTGCTGTGGCAGAACCAGGGCGGCGAGGGCGGCTTCAAGGAGGTCGGCGCGGCCTCCGGGACCCGTGGCAACCTGGAGCAGGGCGCCTACGGCCACACCATCGGCCCAAGCTTCGGGGATCTGGACGGGGACGGCTGGTTCGACCTGCTGGTGCCCAATCTGGCCCACCCCCGCTTCTTTAGCTTCTCGGACCCCAGCATCGTCTACCTGAACAACCGGGACGGGACCTTCCGCGGGCTGGAGCCCCCCGACGCCGGCATCCTCTACGACGAGACGCACTCGGACTCGACGCTGTTTGACGCCGACAACGACGGGGACCTGGACCTGTTCCTGACCGCCGTGTACGAGGGGCGCCGCAGCTACCTGTACCTGAACGACGGGACGGGGCAGTTCAGCGACGGCACCTGGGAGGCCGGCATCCTGCACCTGAACGGTTGGGGCGCCGCCGCCGCCGACCTGGACAACGACGGGGACCAGGACCTGGCCGCCAACCGCATCTTCCAGAACCAGGCCCCTGGGGGGAACTGGCTGC
>CAIXZC010000038.1 GCA_903923815.1 uncultured Myxococcales bacterium | reverse complement strand
TGTGCGTGGGCATCGCCTGGACCATGGCCTTCGCCGAGCTGACCATCGGCTACCTGAACCTCATGACGGCCTTCATCGTCTCCATTCTCTTCGGCCTGGGGGTGGACTTCTCCATCCATGGGGTCAGCCGCTACATGGAAGAACGGACCCACGGAATGTCCGTGCCGGACGCCCTGGTCAGCGGCCTGTCCAAGCTGGGCAAGCCCATGTTCAGCGCCGCCATGACCACGGCCGTGACCTTCTTCTCCCTGGCGCTCTTTGAGTTCCGGGGCTTCTCCCAGTTCGGCGTCATCGCGGGCGTGGGCGTGCTGCTTTGCCTGGCCGTGGTCATCCTGGTGCTGCCCCCCCTGGTGGTGCTGGTGGACCGCTACCTGCCCGAGCGCAGCGTCTCCTTCGGCACGCGCCTCGGCAAGCTGCCCTTCTTCTCCCGCTCCCTCAAGGGCGCCCGCTGGACCTTCATCGCCACCATCGTGGGCCTGCTGGCCCTCACCATTGGCCTCAAGGACCTGGTCCTCATGGACCCCGACATGTCCAAGGTCATGACCAAGACCAAGACCACCACCAACGACTTCATCAAGCAGTACCGGGCCAAGGTGGAGCGCCAGTCCATGAGCCCCATCATCTTCCCCACCGAGTCCCTTGAGGACACCCGCAAGCTGCACCGCTGGCTGGAGACCAACTGGGTCAAGGGCGACCCCAACAACAAGTTGAACCGCCTGGAGGCCTTCCACTCGATCTGGTCCTTCGTCCCCGAGGGGCAGCAGGAGAAGGTCGTGCTGGTGGGCGAGATCCGCGACATCATCCGCAAGAAGCTTGGCGCCATGAGCCCCGAGGACAAGGACAAGGCCGAGAAGGCGCTCAAGTACCTGTCCCCCGAGTCCTTCGCCGTGCAGGATCTGCCCGACTGGCTGCGCACCCGCTTCACCGACCAGAACGGGGAACTGGGCACCTACCTGCTGGCCTTCGCCAAGGGCCGCAAGGAAGACGCCCGGGAGGTGGGGCAGATCGTCCAGCAGTTGGACAACCTCCAGGTGGATGGCAAGACCTACTACTCCACCGCCAGCTACTACATCATGTTTGACGCCTACGACATGGTGAAGAAGGAGGGGCCCATCGCCATGGCCCTGGCTGGCCTCATGGTGCTGCTGGTGCTGCTGTTCGATTTCCGAAGCATCCGCAAGGCCCTGTGGGTCTTCGCGCCTCTGCCCCTGGGCATCGCCGCCTTCCTTGGCCTTTGCGGCCTGAACGGCTGGACCATCAACATCCTGAACATGGTGGTGCTGCCCACCCTCATCGGCATAGGCATCGACACCAGCATCCACCTGTACCATCGAGGCAAGGAACTGCAGCGGCAGAAGGCCAATGGCGAGAGCACGGACACCATGGGCCTGGTCATCTCCACCACCGGCGCGGCCGCGGGCATGTCCTCGGTCACCACCGCCATCGGCTTCGGCGGCATGGTCATCGCCAACAACCCGGGCCTGGCCTCCATCGGCCTCATGGCCCCCGTGGGCATCTGCGTGTGCTACCTGTGTTGTGTGCTGCTGACGGGCTCCGCCCTGTGGTTCTGGAAGCCCGGCAAGAAGAACCAAGAAGGAGGTTCCAAATGAAACTGCTGTCCACCGTCGCTCTGGCCACCCTGCTGCTGACCGCCGCCACCGCCAACGCCTTCGAGGTGAAGGCCTACACCGGCGCCCCCGGCAAGGCCTCCCTGGAGGACCTCTCCCCTACCCCCGACGCCCCTGGCAACAAGGACAACATCTTCTACGGCGAGCAGTACTCCTTCGCCACCCGCGTTGAGGGCGCCGCCAACGTCTGGTTCCAGTTCGGCTTCTCCAACCTGGGGGCGGGCAGCGGCCGCGCCATCGTCCAGGCCGACTTCACCCCCACGGGCGGCAAGCCTCTGTCCTTCAAACAGGCCTTCGCCCGGGGCGACTGGACCTGCGAGAAGGCCCCCCTGAAGCTGGCCTTCGGCAAGAACACGCTGGCCTTCGACGGCACCCTCTGGACCGTCCACATCGAGGCCAAGGAGTTCACCGCCGACTACACCCTGCAGAACCTGGCCGCCGCCTGGAAGCCGGGCGACGGCATCGTGGACTTCGGCTCCGAGGGTGCCTACCGCATCCAGGTGGTCGCGCCCCGGGCCAAGCTCAGCGGCACTGTCACCCTCAAGGACGGGACCGTGCACCAGATCAGCGGCTTCGCCTACGGCGACCACTCCTTCACCAACATGGCCCCCCAGAAGCAGGCCCGCCGCTGGCTGCGCATCCGCAAGATCGGCGCCCGCAACACCATCATGTTCCACGCCATGCAGACCCCCGAGCAGTTCGGCAGCCGCTGGGTCTCCTGGCTGGTGGTGGCCGGCGAGAAGGGCGTCATGGCCTCCGTCGTGAACCCCGAGGTGTCCTTCGGCGAGATGGAGACGGACAGCCCCACCGGCTACACCATCCCCAACACCGTCTTCATGAAGAACGAGGCGGGCTTCCAGGGCGCCATCAAGACCTCCCGACGGGTGGACCGCGAGGACCAGTTGAAGGGCCTGTCCGGCGCCGAGCGCATGATTGTCTCCAAGTTCATCAAGCCCATCGCCTTCAAGTACGACTCCAAGATGGAGCTGCTTTGGCCCGGCCGAAAGCCCCTCAAGGCCAATGCCAGGATGTTCTACGATCAGATGTTCTAGCCGCGCCTCAGCTTGACCTGATGGCCATTTTCTGGTAGCACGGGGGACACTGGGGGGGCGAATGACCGCGGCTTCGAAGGACGGAAAATCCAGGCTTGCAGCCAGCGAGACCTTGGCGCGGCTCTACGCCAGACAGGGTCATCCCCAGCGTGCCCG
>CAIXZC010000037.1 GCA_903923815.1 uncultured Myxococcales bacterium | reverse complement strand
GGCCGCCACCTGGCCGACCTCCTTCCCGGCGCCCGCTACGCCGAAATCCCGGGCCTTGGCCACGCCCTCAGCCCCGCCGCCCTGGCCCCCCTGGCCGAACTGGTGCTGTCCATGGCCCGCGGGGACCACGGGCACCCAAGTCTGGCAAAGGCAACCGCAACTCGAACGGCTCTCTCAGGCCAAGCCCTTGGAGATACGATGGCTGAACTGCGCCGCGAACGGCTTCGTTGACAATAGCCCCCAGCACCCTGACGCACCGCGTCACTTGACGCACAGCGCGCTCGCCGCTAAAGTCCCGCCCACTGTTGGGACCTGCCGGGGCCCGGTGCTTCTGCTGCCGCCCCCCAAGGTCAAGTCCGCGCTGCTTTCTGGAGGTTCCATGCTGCGTCAATTCCTGCGTCTGCTCCCCGTCCTCTCCCTGCTTTGGCTGGTCGCCTGCGGGGGCTCCTCCAACCCTGCCGGAGACACCGGCCCCGCGTCCGACACCACCCTTGACGCCCACAGCGCCGACCTGGATGCCGCTCCCCTGGGCGACACCACCGACACGGCCCCCGACGCCTCGGATGCCGCAGCCGACACGGCCCCCCAGGACGCCGACGCCTCTGCGGACACCAGCGAGATCCCCGTTGAGACCGTCGCCTCCGTCCCGATCCTGCCGCCCCCCGAGGCCCCCTTCGTGGTCAGCCACCCGCTGATCTTCGACGGCCGCCTCTACCTGCACACCAGCGGCACCCCCGGCACCATCGCCCCCCAGTACCTTAGCGCCTACGACCTGCGGGACAACAACAAGCTGCTGTGGTCCACCAAGCTGTCGGACAACGGCTTCTTCGTCTTCCCCGGCTCCACCGGCACCTCCAACCTGATTCGCAGCGACCAGCTCATCCCCGTGGTGTTCATTGAGGCCAGCGGCAAGCAGCGCCTGGTGGAGGTCCACGCCGTCAGCGGCGCCATCTTGGTGGACCGCCCCGTCCAGGAGCAGTGGGAGTTCACCGATGTGAACGACATCGAGCGCTCCTGGGGCGTGATTGATCCCGTTGGCGCCGTGGTCGAGCACGGCAACGAACTCCTCTTCGCCCCCGGCACGGTCCTGGACAAGTGCGACGGCCATGTCCAGTGGACCAACGGCGGCTGGGTCCTCTTCGGCAGCGAGGCCATAGTGGTGCGCAACACCGCCATTGGCTTCGACAGCGGCGCCTCGTTGCGGGTCAAGGGCATTGACCTGGGCATCGCCGAGCGGGCCCTCAAGGGCTATGCCTCCATGGACGCAGCCCGCGTCTTCGAGACCGACAGCGGCAGCAGCCTGGGCAGCAGCTACACCACCGACCACCTGGTCATCTGGCGGGGCCTCATCCTCAAGGGCCGCAGCTACCCCTTGGCCGAGGGCGAGATCCCCGAGGGCAGTGTCTTCGTGGAGGCCTTCAGCGCCACCGACGGCAGCTTCGTCTTCCGCATGCCCCTGGATGTCTCGGGCCTGCCCAACGGGGCCCTGCTTGGCAGTTGGGCCGCACCCCTGGTCCAGGGACACCCCGCAGTAGCCGACGGCATCCTGCTGATGGCCCTCCAGACCCTCACCGAACGCGGCTTCGCCCGCGCCATCGTGGCCTTCGACCTGGAGACCCGCCAGCAGCTTTGGGCCACCCCCTACAACGGCGACTGGTCCAGCTTCGTGCCCAGCGCCCAGTCCGTCTTCGTCGTGGAGACCACCAAGGACGACGCCAACCACTACACGGGCTTCACCGTCCTCCAGCTTGACCTGCGAACGGGCCAGCCCCTGCGCCGCCTGGACGCCCCCGAGGCCCACGACTCCGGCGCCCTCATGCCCGTGCTGACCGCCGCCGGCGACGATGGCGCCCTGGCCGAACTGGCCCCCCTGCTGCACGACGGCAAGCTCTACCTGACCTGCCACTCCCAGGCCGGCAGCGTGGTGGCGGTCTTCCCCACGGATGACACCAGCGCCAACGTCCTGCAGTACAAGTACAACAACCAACTGAACCCCGTGCTGAACCTGGCCGACCCCCAAAGCAACCAGGGCCAGGACCCCCTCATGCCCGAGGAAGGCGACCCCGAGGACAGCAGCCTCAGCAACGAGACCGACTTCGCCACCCTGGGGGAACCCGACCCGGGCCTGGACACCCTCCCCGCCCCCAGCCCCGACCCCACCATCCTGGCCAGCCTGGGCCTCACCGCCGAGACCCTGGCCGCCATCCCGAAGGACTTCGTGGGCCTGCTGGCCCAGGCCTCCTACTCCAACAGTGGCGAGGAGTCGGCCTCCAACATCGGCGAGGGTTACATCAAGGTCCGCAGCAGGTTCGGCTGCAAGCGCTCCAACCAGCGCTACCCCGAATCCCGCTTCCTCACCGTTCACTGGGAGCCCGCCAGCCCCCTGAATGGCATGGTCGCCGGCCCGGACTTCCGCACCTTTCACCCCGACCTGCCCCTCTTCCACACCCCCACCGCCTACATGACCGGCAGCAACAGCGCCCTGTACTTTTCGTACAGCGCCCTGGAGGACGACGAGCCGCCCCCCTTCGAGAAGGCCTTCTCCTACATGGCCAAGGCCCTGGATATGGTGACGGCCTATGTCAGCGGGAACTACTGTGCCATAGCTGAGATCATCGCCTCCACCGTGGCCGCCGAGTCCAGCAGCTACATCGATCACTTCGGAGCCCCCGCCCTGACCCTCTACCAGGGCAGTGACGCCGTCCTGCCCCACTTCTACGGCCTTCCCATTGGCGACACCCAGGCCTCCTTCCTGACCCAGGCCTCCGCCACCCGCCCCGCCCTGGCGGCCGCTGCCGATGCCGTGGGTTCGGCCTGCGCCCTTGGCGACCTGGCCAGCGGCGACTTCTCTGCCTTGGAAGATGTCATGGCCACCTCCATTGACTTGTTCTCCCCCGACGAGCAGTCCACCCAGGGCCGCTTCGCCCTGCGCCTGGCCACCCCCTTGAAGGTCAAGTCCCTGAAGGTCGTGCTGGACCGCTTCGATCTGGAAAGCGCCTCCATCGGCCGCGTGGTGGCCACCCGGGTGGGCGTCCTGGGCTCCGATGTCCTGGACACGCCGCCCCTCCACCCCTACTACACCGGCGAGACCCCTTTCCGCAGTCAGGTCATCTATTCCTACACGGACCCGAAGCTGGGCGAGGACCTGGGCCAAAGCCTCTACGAGGCCACCTTCAAGGTCTCCGACAACACCCCCGGGACCACCGCCATCTACACCGAACTGGTGGTCACCAACCGCGTCCTTGGCGGCGCCACCAGCACCGCCGTCTACAGCGAGACCCGCTTCCTTGAAGACCTCCTCTACGGCGCCTGGGTCCAGGACCCCCAGGACCCCAAGACCTTCACCAAGACCGTCCGCAAGCCCCTGTCCTCCCGCACCCTCCAGGGCTTCGTCACCCTGACCTACTCGGTGGTGTTGGACTAGCCCCACGCCGCCCCCCGTGCTAGCATCTGCGCCCTGAGTGATTTCCAGACAGGCCCATACCCATGGGG
>CAIXZC010000036.1 GCA_903923815.1 uncultured Myxococcales bacterium | reverse complement strand
GCCGCAGCATGGTCAGCAGGCGGGCCACACCCTCGTCGCTGAGGACCTCCGCCCGGAAGGGGTTGCCCAGCACCCGTCCGAAAAACCATCCACCGTCGTGCCACTGGACTTCGGGCAGGGGCTCGTCCGTGCCGCCGGCCCTGCGGGATAGCCATAACAGCGCCTCCAGGGTGCCGCCGTTCTCGTCCGCCAGACCCCGGGTGACGGCGGCCCGCCCGGACCAGATCCGACCCTCGCCCAGCTCCTTGACCTTCTTCACTGACAGGTGTCGACCGTCAGCCACGCGCTTCACGAACAGCTCGTAGTTGGACTCCACCGTGCGCTTCAGGGACTCCAACTCGGGGCCCGTCAGCTCGCGGTCAAGATCAAACATTCCGGCCCGCTCGCCCTTGAAAAGGTGCTTTCGGCCGATCTTCAGCTTGTCCAGAAGCCCACTGACTACGAACTTGCCCGTGTAGACCCCGATGGAGCCCGTAATGGTGGCCCGGGGGGTGAAGATCCGCGCCGCCGGCATGGCGACGTAGTAGCCGCCCGAGGCCGCCACCGACGAGAACACAGCCGCCACGGGCTTGCGGGCCGCCAGGCGTGCCAGGCGCTCGTGGACCAGCTCCGCCGCCAGGGCATCACCGCCGGGGGAGTCCACCAGCAGCAGCACGGCCTTGGTGGAGTGGTCCTTCTCCAGCTCATCAAAGATGCTGATCAGCGTGTCCGAACCAACCGTGCCCAGGCCAAAGCCGGGGAAGCCGCCGCTGCGGCCCGTCATGAGCATGCCCTGCACGGGCACCACGGCCACGACCTTGGGGCGACGCCAGGTCTCCCGGACGCGGCTGATGGCGGGCAGCAGCTTGGTGTAGGACAGCCGCCGGCCCTCCTGGGTGCTGAGGCGCTTCTCCACCTCCAGACGGCCCGCCAGACCCTGGAACAGGCCCAGCTCCACGGCCTCCTCGGGGGACAGAGGGCTCTTGGCCAGCCAGTCGGCGCCGGCCTTCTGCTTCTTCCAGGCGGACGTCAGCAGGTCCCAGAAGTCGTCCAGAAGCTCGGAGCGGGCCTTGATCTCCTCGTCCGAGGCGTCCTGCCGGGTGTACTGGTCGGGGGCATTCTTGAAAGCCCCGATCTTCACGAACTGGGCCTTGACGCCGATGGCCGCCAGGGTGTCCCGCAGGAAGTAGGAGGAGGCCGCAAAGCCCGTGGCCGTCACTGCCGCGCTGGGGTGCAGCAGGCGGTAGTCAGCGTGAGCCGCCAGGTACATGGCCACCTCGTCGGCGGACTCGGTGTAGAAGTAGACCTTCTTGCCGTGCTTCTTGAGGTCCTTCATGGAGAGGGCCAGCTCCTCGGCCTCCGCCAGGCTTCCCCCGAAGCCCCCCAAGCGGAACAGGACGCCGCGCACCTTGCGGTCCCGGGCGACTTCGTAGAGGGCGCTGCGGAACTGCAGGAGGGTCAGCTCCTCGTCACCGAAGAGGGGGGTCTGGGGTACCAGGGCGAAGGCGCCGGGGATGTCCGCCACGACGATCTCATCGGCGGGGCTGAAGACGCTGTCGCGGCGGGCGCCGGAGATGGAGAGGGCAACGTCGAAGCCGCCATTGTCACCGTTGGAGGCGAAGCCGCCGCCCAGGGCCAGGCCACCCACGCCGGGGGTTAGCTCCAGGCGCACGATGCCAAGCTTCTCGTAGACGCCGCCCAACTTGCGGGCCTCGATGCCACCAGCCAGCGCGAAGCCGTGGAAGGGGGAGAGGCGCAGCAGGCCGGTCCAGGCGTTGGTGGCGCCGCCGTCTTCAAGTAACTCCCAGGTGCCCGCCAGGGTCAGGTGTTCGGTGCCGCCGGGGCGCAGGCCCAGGCCCAGGTTCCAGGTGCGGTGCAGGGTGGTGCCGGCGCGGGAGGCGCGGTTCAGGTGGTCCCAGATGGCAGAGAAGGTCATGCCCGACCCGGCGCGCCACAGGAAGCCCAAGCGGCCGTCACTGCGACCGTCCAGGGCGCCGCCGTCCAGAAAGTCCCAGGAGAGGCCGATGGCCGCGGTCTCGCCCAGGGGGACCGAGCCGCGCAGGCCCCGCGCTGTGACGCTGCGCCGGCCACCGCCGACCTTGGCCTCGTCCAGGAAGCGCAGGGTGCCGCCGATGGAGGGGCCAAAGGGTGGCAGGACCAGGTCCAACAGGAGGGCGTCGCCGGGGACGGTGCAGGACTCGCGCTCCACGGCTTCACTGGGGCTGCCATGGACCCAGTCGAAGCGGAAGGCGGGCTCCAGGGCACCGGAGGCCGGGTTGGAGAAGGCGCCGCCGGGCAGCTCGGGCAGCACGGGGGTCTGGCCGGGGCTGAAGACCGTCAGGGGCTGGTTGCTGTTGGGGGTGACGGCCCGGGCCGTACAGGGGAGGGCCAGGGCAAGCAGCAGCAGGGGCAGAAGTCTGGACATTCGGGACTCCGTGTTGGCTGGTTCAGAAGGCCATGCGATCGATGCTGAGGATCTCCTCGCCGACCTTCTTGCGGTCCAGCGCGGAGTTCACCTTGTAGGACACCTTCTTGTGGGTCACCTGCATCAGGATGCCCTTGCCGGAGGGAGACTCCTCCAGGGAGAACTCGGCCGCGGTGGCGGTCTCGGCGCCTTGCCCGGGGGCGTCCTCCAGGGTCTTGGCGGTCCACAGGACCTGCTGGCGGTCCTCGCCCAGGTGACGCACGGAGGCCTCGCGAAGCAGCAGCCCGCCCTGGCCCGAGTACTCGATCTCACTTAGCAATTCCAGGGTGCCGTCGCCGTCCACGTCCAGGGGTTGGGCCCGGGTGAACCAGCCCTGGGCGGCGTCCAGCGCAAAGGCGGCGCCAGCCTTGCCAGGGGCGCGGGGGCTGCCGGCGAAGACCTGGGCACCCACGAAGCGGTTCTCCCAGGTGGGCGCTTCGGGATCCTCTGCGGCCACCAGCACGACGAAGGCGCGGCGGCCTTCCTTCAGGAAGGGGCCCTTGTAGACCCGAGCCTGGATTTCCACGCGGCCGGGGGGCACCTCGAAGGGCCCGCTGGGCTTGCCGCCGTCCAGCGTGAACAGGTAGCGCCCCCTGGCCTCGCCGTCTGAATGGGCCTTCCCGCCGAACATGGTTTCCACCAGGGTGGCGGCCTGTTTTCTGGTCATGGAGGAGGGTCGGTAGGGGGCCTTGGGGGGCTCCTCCAGGGCCTCGATCTTCTGGGCCTCGGTCTTGCCCTTGGAGGCGGGGGCGGCGGCGTCCCGAGGGGGCTTGGGGCGGCCGGCTACGGGCAGTTCGGGGGGCAGGTCCACGGGTTGGAGTGCGGGCTGCCGATCGTCAGGGCGATCCTGGCGCTGGCCAAGATCCTCGTCGGGCCGGGCCACATCCTCCTGGGTGCGCAGGTCCTCCAGGCCGGTGGCCTGATGCCGCGGCGGGCGCTGGGTGCGGTCCCCCGGGGGGGTGCGGGGCCGGACCGTCCGGCCAAGGCGGTCCCGCCCGTCATAGTCCCAGTAAAGGTACGCGGCGGACCCGGTCAGCAGCACCAGGAGGGTCCACCAAAGCCAGCTTGCTGTGCCTGAGCGACCCTTGGATTTCTTCTTGCCGGGGGCCTTGGGTTTGCCGCCATTGGGCTGGCTCATGGGGTACCTCCCTGGGCGTCGTCCCCGGTCAGGGTCCGGCGCCAGTCTGGTTCACGCCAGAGGCAGGGGCCAGTGGCGCGGGGTTTGGGATTGTAGGCGGGGTGGGGCTTGCCCATGTAGCGCTGGATGGGCAGGGCGTAACACTGGAAGGGCCTGGCCCCCAGGCGAGTGCACTGGAGCACCAGCCCGAAGTCGTCCTTGAAGCCGACGCCCCCCAGGATGTCCGAGGGGCCCGCAAAGTCCCCCAGGTTGGAGGCCACGAGGCTGGTGCCATGGGGCCACACCGGACCGGGGCCGGGGCCGCCGCCCACACCCACCACAACATCGAAGCCGGCCTCCGCCAGGGCATTCAGCAGGGTGACCGCGGCGGGGGTGGGGAAGCGCGTCCCAAGGGGCAACCGGGACCAGTGCACCAGGGCTACGTTGAGATCATCGTCGCCGGCGCCGTCCAGGCCGGCGCTTTGGGCCAGCCCACCGTCAATGCGGTTGACCCAGGTATCGAGGGAGGCGAAGGGGACCACCAGCTCCCAGATGACCAGCCCGGGGCGTCCCAGGGCCCGTACGGAGGTGGCGCCACGGGTGGGGTCGCGCTCGTCGGCGGGGTCTTCGGTGGCGCGGATGTAGGGCGCCGTGAGGGCCAGTTCCACGCTGCGGCGAACCTGTTCCGGGGAGGTGGGGGCCGCGGCCAGACTTAGCAGCACCGGGTAGGTGGGGTAGGGCGGGCGCAGCATGGCGGCGAACCAACGGCCCAGGTTGCGTTCCGGGTCCACCTTGGTGTGGCCTGCCCAGTCGTTGCCCGCGGGGACCAGCAGGCGCCCGGCCCCGGCCAGGCCAAGGAATTCGTCGAAGGGGTTGTCCGCCTCGCCACCCCAGGCGCGCCGAAGGGCACTGAGAGTGGTCAGCCAGCCGGGTTCGTTGACGGGGCCGATGATGGTCAGGTCCAGGGTCTCGCCGTCGGCGCCGGCGCGGCCGTTGGTGCCAAAGGGGCCCGCGATGACCTTGAGCCCGGGGTGGACCTGGGAGGCCTTGATGAGGGCCAGGGGACAGGGCGCGGTGGCTGAGACGTCGAAGGTTTCGGGGGCTTCGGGGGCGGGGGTGGCCCCATCCCGGGCCATGCCCGCCACGGAGGCGGTGGTGGGGCAGCCCTCCTCCAGGGCCGCGGCGTAGGACACCAGGCGGGCCAGACCAAGCCCGGGGTGAAGTGGCAGGGGGGAGGGAAAGCGGGGATTGCCAAAGCGCGTGACCAGAAAGAGCGCGTCCTCCGCGCCGGGGTCCACGCCGCGCATGGCGGAAGGGCGTTTGTTGGACGATCCCTGGGGCAGATGCAGGGGGCTGCACTGCTGGTCAGCTCTGCGGGCCGCCAGGGAGGCCTGCTTGAGGGAGGCGGTCTCCGGGAAGAAACGCCGGGTGGACAGGCTGCCCAGGGCCAGCATCAGCAGCAGCACCGCCCACAACAGGACGGTCAGGTGCTTGCCCACGGTGCCCACGGGGAGGCGCAGCAGTTGGCGCCCCATGGGCTGGTCAGTGAAGTGGTGGTCCTGGTTGGCCATCAGCGATCCTTGTCGTCCAGGGAGTCGCCCAGGCGCTTGATGCGGTCGATCTCCTCACGGGCGGGGAGGCTGCGGCCCAGGAAGGCGAAGGAGCGGGCCTTCTGGATGGCGATGGCGGTGAGGCCGCCGAAGGCCAACCGCAGGAAGAGGCAGATGGCCACCACGGAGAAGGCCGCCTGGGTGTCCGCCAGCAGGCTGCCCACGGGGCCGCGCCAGTTTGAGGCCAAAACGGGGCCCAGGCCCACCCGCACCAGATGCATGGCCAGGGACATGGCCAGGAACAGGAAGACCAGGGTGCCCAGGCAAACGCCAATCCAGGCCAGCAGCCGCATGAGGGCGCTGGGGGTGGCCAGGCGGGTCCACTCGGCCTCCAACATGGAAGCAATGGCGCCGCGGGCCGAGCCCAGGGTCTGATAGCGCCGGTAGAGCTTGTAGGACCAGTAGAACTCCATGGAGGAGGCGGCCACGGTCAGGGCGAAGGAGAACAGCAGCACAAAGCCCGCCGCCCCGCCCCCCACAGTCCGCAGCAGTTGGGACACCGATGAAAGCTCCATGGACCTCTCCTTGCACAACCCTCGGGCCTGCGGCACCCCGGCTCAAAGGCCGCGGCCATAGCCCGACGGGCGCTATTCTAACAGGTCCCCGCAGAAGCAAAAGAATTGGGCGCAAAAGGGCAGCCGGACTTCCTGGACTTTCTGGCCCGCCTCCGGTCGCTCGCTCTCCGTGCAGCCCCTCTCCGACTCCGCGGAGTAGGGGCTCACTCCGCGCTCCCTCCGGCGGGTTCCTCCACTCCAGATCCCCAAGCCGCTCTTTCGGCTCTTGTTCCCCGTCTTGTCAGGGTCCTTGACTCCAAACGGCGTGTCCTGGAGAATCGCCTCGTTTTCAGCGATCGATTGAACCTGTCAAAGGATTGGCGTGGGTACTAATTGGAATGCCTTGTGTGTTCGCGCAGTTGCGATGCTGCTGGTGTGGCTTTGCATTCCAGTGGACTTGGCAACAGCCCAGCCTGTGCGTGTGGTGGACCACCGCTCTCCTTCGATCCTGGCCGGTGTTGGGCTTGGCCTTGGCTACGGCACGGGGACTGAGGCATACGTAGATAATGGTGGTGGCCGTTCTGGCCGCTATTTGGCGGCGGACCCTGGAATTCGGGTTTGGGTCATTCCATTCGACTGTTGCGGTTTCGGCTTGGGAATGGATCGCGGCTTCGTGAAAGCAAGCCCTCCGGAGGATTCGGTTTTCTGGGCTCCTTCAGTGTCGGTTCGCTTCGGTTCCCTCCGGCGGGAGGATTCAGTCTGGTCTGTCACGGCAAATGCCCGGTATCTGTCTGGAACGACTGAAACATACTCAGAAGATGGTCCTCTTCACCGGGTATCTACTACCGGGGTAGATCTGGCGATTCTGGCAAACGCCCGCACCAGCATACGGAATGGCCCACGGACCACTTTATCGTTCGGCATCAGAGTTGGAGAGAGTGGCCCTGGCGACCCCGAGAGCAACTATTACGGGTCGATTTACGCCCTTCTAGTATTTGATCTTGAGCTTGGCGTCGGGCTCCTCTGAGGCCAACGAAAACCCGTGGTCCCTTGAAACGCGCCCAAGCGGACGGCCTGCACCGGTTCCGGTCACTTTCAATTCAGGTTGTGCGGATCTCAACCCTGTGAATAGCCCGGATTCCCCGCCCCGGGCTGGGTTTGGCAAGGG
>CAIXZC010000035.1 GCA_903923815.1 uncultured Myxococcales bacterium | reverse complement strand
GTGGCCAGCAACTGGTCCCCATTGGCGGCGGCGCTAAGGCCCAGCAGGCCGTTGGGCGTGGGGTTCAGGGTCTGCACCTCGCTGACGGGGCTAAGGGTCGCGCCATCCAGCAGCACGAAGTCCACCCGGTGGTCGGGGTAGCAGCCCCCGCAGAAGTAGATGTGACTGCCCGAGGACCAGAACAGCCCCACCGCCCCCTGGAAGGGCAGCAGCACGGGTTCCACCTCGTCCACCTCCAGCACGGCCGCCCGCACGGGGGCCAACTCCAGCGTATTTCCGTTTGCGTCCAGCCGCGCCACTCGCACCAGCGCCCAGGCCCCCGAGCCCATCTCCTCACCGGGGTAGGCCTCGGACCAGGCCGCGACCCAGCCCTCCTCGGTGGCCACCAGGGCCAACCTGGCCTGCACAAACCCGGGGGTAATGGTGTCGCCTTCTGGAACAAAGATGCGCTTCCGGTTGACCACGATCTGGCCCTGCGCATCCACCGCCGCAAAGAAGATCTGCCCCTTGTTGTCCACCGTCTCCTGCCACAGCAGGCCCCAGCGTCCGTCCCCCGCGGCCACCGCCAGCCCCGGGTTGTCCCAGGAGGCGCCCCCCGTGGTGAACTCCACCGGCGTCCCAACCGCCGCCGCCGCCGCGTCCAGTCGCAGGAACCTTATCGTCCTGTGGGAGTTGGCCGGAACGCTGACCCCCACCCCGAAGCCATCTCCCAGCGCCGCCACCACGGGCCGCGTCATGTAGTCTCCTCCCGGCAGGGCGCCCAGGTTCACGGCCTGCCCCAGGGTCTGGCCCTCGCCGTCCAGCAGCGCCGCCTTCAGCGCCCCCTCGGCCCACACCACCAGCAGCCCCTCGCCCGCAGGCGCGGCCCCGACGCCAGTGACCGCCTCGGACGTGGCGTCCAGGTCCACCCCGGTGCCAAGGTCCCCCGCTGCATCCAGCGTTGACACCCGCAGGAACGCAGGGGCCAGATCAAACGGCGTGGTGGGCTCCGACTCCACCCGGGCCAGGAAGGTCTTGCCTCCCACCGTGGTCACCAGAGGGTGCCCGCCCTGGGCCCAGCGCAGCGGTTGGTGGTTGGTGGTGTCGCGGGTGACCTGACACTCGAAGCGCAGGTCCACGGGGCGCTCCAGCAGAGGCGACCCGGGCACCACCTCGGGCACATCGCCCTCAAGGTCTCCCAGGACGTCGCCCCCCAGGTCGCCCGCAGCGTCCAGCCCGGCATCAACGCCCACAACGTCGCTCGTGTCCGTCGCCCCCGCGCCGCCGGCCCCGTCGCCACAGCCCAGCGAAAATCCCCCCGCGGCCCCCAACAAAGCCAACCCCAACGCCCAACGCTTTTCCATTTCCGCACCCCTATTCAAAAAATGAATGGTGACCAATTCACGGCCCCGCCCTACATGGGCCAACCGAAGCACGCATCAAAGGGCGCGCAGCCGGGGATGTCCCGCAGGGTCTCGAAGATGAGGTCGTGGCAACCGTGGTCCACCAGATTCTGAAGGCAGTCCCGCAGGTCCGCCGGCACCAAGGCCTCGCAGTCGTACCCGGGGTTGGTGGGCAGGTTGGCGGGCAGGCATAGCTCCTGGAACTGGGCGTCGCAGTCCTCCACGGCCTGCATCATGCCGCACGCATGGAAGGCCTTGCAGGTGTATCCGATCCAGGCCTCGCACAGAGGCTCCAAGGTCGCGTCCTCCAGGCCCAGGTCGGGCCCCGACTCTCCGCCCGCAAGCTGATCGGACCACAGTTCGAAGGACGCGGTCTCCGCCAGGTCCATCGACACGGTCTCGCTCACGTCCACGTCGGCGCCCCCGTCCGAGCCCCCGCCGCACCCTGCCACCAGGACCAAAACCAGCCACAGCAGTCCCCGGCCCATGTTGACCTCCAAGGTTGAATGCAGCCTGGATCTTTGGCCCCCCTGCCGACCCTTGTCAAGGCGCAGGGGCCGCCCATCACCGACTTCCCGTTGCAATTCGCGCTGTTGACAGCCGCTCGTCGTCCTGTTGTACTTGCCCGCGATTCACACTTTTGGCCGGATCTGGAGGTTCCCCATGGGCAGACCACAAGCGGAGATTCGTGAACTGACCGTCCCGTTGGAGCCCGGCCCGTACTTGAATGACGACTTCGCGCCCGTGCCCGCCAGCCAGAGGAAGTGGGGCAAGTGGGACATCGCGGCGCTGTGGGTGGGGATGGCCGTGTGCATCCCGACCTACATGTTGGCGTCGTCACTGATTCAGGGCGGCATGAACTGGTGGCAGGCCATCCTGACGGTGGCCCTGGGCAATACCATCGTGCTGGTTCCCATGGTCCTGGTGGCCCACGCGGGGACCCGCTACGGCGTGCCCTTCCCGGTGCTTGCGCGCGCGGCCTTCGGCATGCAGGGGGCCAACATCCCGTCGCTCATGAGGGGCGCGGTGGCCTGCGGCTGGTTCGGCATCCAGACCTGGATTGGCGGCGCGGCGATTCACAGCCTGATGAGCGCGGGCTTTGGCTGGTGGGCTGCCCTGCCGGTGCTGGATCTTGGCGCCTTTGGGTCCATGGGGCTTGGCGCCTGGCTTGGCTTCTTCATCTTCTGGCTGATCAACATGGCCATCATCTGGCGAGGCATCGACAGCATCCGTTTCCTGGAGAACATCGGCGCGCCGTTCCTGATCCTGCTTGGACTGGGGCTGCTGGGCTGGGCCTGGTACGAGGCGGGGGGCCTGGGGCCCATGCTGGCCGCGCCGGACAAGTTCCAGACCACCGGCGACTTCTTCGCCTTCTTCATCCCGGCGCTGACCGGCATGGTCGGCTACTGGGCCACCCTGTCGCTGAACATCCCCGACTTCACCCGCTACGCCCGCAGCCAAAAGGATCAGCGCTGGGGCCAGGCCATTGGCCTCAACACCACCATGCCGCTTTACGCCTTCATCGGCGTCGCCGTGACCTCGGCCACGGTGGTCATCTTCGGCGAGGAGATCTGGGACCCCGTGGCGCTGCTGGCCCGCTTCAAGTCCGTCCCCGTAGTCATCCTGTCCATGCTGGGCCTGGCCGTGGCCACCATCACCACCAACCTTGCGGCCAATGTGGTCGCGCCCGCCAATGCCTTCGCCAACCTCTCGCCTCGCCGCATCAGCTTCCGCACCGGCGGCATGATCACCGGCGTCGTCGGCATCCTCATGATGCCCTGGAAGCTGGTGGCCGACCCCTCCGGCTACATCTTCACCTGGCTCATCGGCTACTCGGCCCTGCTGGGGCCCATCGCGGGCATCCTGGTCTGTGACTACTTCGTGCTGCGCCGGATGGAGTTGTCCCTGCCCGACCTCTACGGCAAGGGCCGCTACTGGTACAGCGGCGGCTACAACTGGCGGGCCCTCCTGGCCCTGCTGCTTGGCATCCTGCCCAACATCCCCGGCTTCCTGGGCACCATCGGCGCCGCCCCGGCCCACCCCTTCTGGATGGCCGTCTACACCTACGCCTGGTTCGTCGGCTTTGTGCTGTCCTTCGGAATCTACTGGCTGTTTGCGCTGGCCTTCCCCGACCCCGGCGCCGCAGAGGACCGCCGGGCGGCTTGAGTACCGGTTACAACGGCTCGGCAAGGCCCAGCACGGAGGCCACGGCGGCCCGCGCCATGTCGACGCCGTAGGGGATGGCGAGGGTGTCCACGGTGTCGCCGGCACTGTGGGCGAAGGGATTCAGGGGGCCCGGGGGGACCTGGTTCTCGGTGACCCAGGCCGCGGGTACGCCCCGCCCCCAGAGGTCGGAGTGGCAGGAGTTGCCCAGGGCCTCATCCCCCAGCCGTGGGTCCAGGTTCAGGCCAAACCCGTAGGCTTCGTTGCTATTGGCGATGCAGTCCAACAACAGCAGCGACGCAGCGTCGTCCTTGGTGTGCACCTGGAGCCGGCGCTCGCCTTGCCCGTCCCAGGCAATCATGTCCAGGACAATGGCGGCGCGGATCTGGTCGACCTCCTGGTCCATGCTCCAGGTCGGGCAGCCCACCAGCCCCTGCTCTTCGCCGCTGATCCAGACCAGCCGCACCGTCCGCCGCAGCGCCACCTCCGGCAGCATGGTTGCAAGTTCCAGCAGCACCGCCGCCCCCGAGGCGTCGTCATCAGCCCCGGGGGCCGGGGCCGTGGGAGAGGCGGTGTCCATGACGATGCTGTCCAGGTGGGCCATCACCACGATGACCTCGTCGGGCAGTTGCCGACCCACCTTGGTGACGCTGACATTGCGCCAGTTCTCGCGGAACTCCTGGACCTCAATGGCGTCCTCCGGGAAGCGCGCCCGTAGCTGTTCCAGCAGCCACTCCACCGCCAGCGCGTTGGGGGCGCCCGCGGCCATGGCCACTGAGTTGCGCGTCTCAATCACCACACTTTGCCCAGCCACGGTCACGGGCTCGGCGCCGGACAGCTTGCTGACCCACCCCAGCCACCGCGCCCCATCAACCTTGGCCACCAGGGCCTCCACCTTGGCCGAGTGCTGACATGTGGGAAACTCCGACAACTCCGCCGAGGCCCCACAGCCAGCCAGCAGAAGCGCCAACACCAACGCACCCAGGCGGTTCAGATTTCGTCGCAAGGTTCTCTTCCCTTCGTGGGCACCACCAAGCGCCGCCCTTCCAAGGCCCCGCCCGAAAGTCACGGCGGTGTCATCGACTCACCTTCCCAGGGCCTTGGCGGTGCGTTGGACCCGGGGGTTGTCGGGATTCTGCTTCTGGACCTGCTGGCCCAGGCTGGAGTTGGCCAGCGACAGGCAAAGAGCGCGCAGTTGTGCCACCTGCTGAAGGCGTCTGGTGATGGCCTCCGAGGACAGATCAAGCTTCATCTTCAAGCCCCTGAAGGTAGGCAATGTCGTCCAGGTCCTGACCGCTGCCTCTGAGGCGCTTCAAGGCGATCAAGCCTCCCGGTGACAACACCGCCAAGCGGCCCCCCGCCCAGTCAAGGACACGCCTGGCCTCCCAAGCCGACAGGGTCGCCGACGACACCACCAGGAGGTCCAGCACCAAGGCCTCGTTGGTGCCGGGATCAAGCTTGGTCACCCGGTGGATCTGAACCTGCCCTCCATGGAACTCCATCGGGTTGGCGACGAAGGTGAAGCCCAGAGACTGGGCAACCGCCTTGACCGGGCCAAGAGCTTCAGAGGGCACCAGAAGGTCTATGTCCAAGGTGGCCCTTGGCAGGGCGTAGATGGCCATGGCAAGACCACCACAGAGAGCGTACTCCAAGTGGGCCTCGTCCAGCCGTTGAGTGAGGGTCCTGAGTTCCTGCAGAAGATCCATTCTGGTCACCCCTGAATTGGTCGGGCCCCAGCCGGCGTACGGCGGCACTCTATCAGTGCCCAGCTCTTGATGGCAAGGGCCGCGAAACAGGCGCTCACGCTGCCCGGTGGACCTTGACCTGCATGGGCTTTGCGGGTCCGGGCGTGAGCAAATCGAGTAGCCCCGGCAGGCTACCCTACCGGGGTTACTCGATGTACCTACTATCGTTCGCAATCTGGTTCCACTGACCACACCGTGGGCGTGGTCGGGCGATGCTGGCTGTGCAGCCCCAGGCGGACCTGGAGGAAGCGCCCTTCAAGGTTCGGGATGTCCTTGAGAGAAAGCGGCCAGACGACATCCGAGTAGGGACCCACGGGCCCCTGCCATTTGGCCTCTGGCAAAGCCTGGATGGTATCCGCAGCCCGAACCAGAACCTCCACCCAGGTGCCCTCCGGAAAGGCCGCACCAAATCGAAGCTGCTTCCATTTGACGGGAGTCTCGGTGGCGCCGCCCAGAGTGAACTCCAGGAAACCGCTTGGTGCCGTGAAGTTGTTCAGGGTATAGCCGGTCAGGTCCGAGAAGGTCTCGCCGCCGGGGCTTACCGGGTAGAGCCCAAGCACCTCCTTGGTCCCGGGATTCACCTTTGAGACATTTGACGAACCATTGTTGACCGTCCACACATAGCCGTCTGAGTCCAATGCAACCCCGTTTGCTCCAAGGCCCTGCGTATCGACAACCTCGGCTGCCATGGTGTCCATGTTGACTCTGTACAGGGTGCTGCCCGTTGCGCCATACACGAAGCCATCGGTCGAACCCGCCACACCCAGGGCATTGAGGCCCGTACTAGTCCACTGATAGGAAACCGGGTCAAAGCGAGAGAGGGAGCCCCCAATCCAGACGCGCCCCCTGTTGTCAAGGCTGATGCCGTAGTTGCTTGGGCTGGCGACGCTGAAGACATACGCGCCCGCAACGCGCAACAGAGTGGTGCCCAGAGTCGAGCACCAGATGACTCCCTCGCAATCAATCACGAGGCCGAAGGCTGGCTTGGGCAGCTTGACGGTTCGCAGAACCTGGCCGTCGTCGGGATGCAAGCGGTACAACTCTGCAGAACTCCAACTGCCTGCCCAACAATTGTTCTCCCCATCAACACCGATGGCGCGAATGATCTTCCCGCCTGGATTGGTGGCGAACAGAATGCACTCGTCTTGCTCGCGGTCCAGGACCTCTTCAAGTTGAAAGACCCCGTCACCGTTGAGGTCGCGGCTGGTCTCGATGGTGCCGCTGTCATTTCGGTCGATGCAGCGGCTCTCGCTGCCCGCGACCTTGACCACGCTTGGGTCGCCAAGGCATCCGACCCAAAGGTCGCCCACCAGGTCAACCGCGACCCGGGCGGGATTGTCGCAGACGCTCAGGCGGGCCACCTGCCTGCCGGTCCGGGTGTCAAGTCTGGTGACCGTGTCTTCAGCAGAGTTGACGACCCAAAGAGCGTGAAGATCCAACTTGGAGGAGTCCATGACAAGACTGCCCCCAGCGTCCAAGCCAACCCCAAGAGAGTTCTCCGGCTGGGGGTCGAAGGGCTGCAACGATCCCGGGCCGGCTTTCTGTTCCTGGCACAGCAAGGCGCAGTCGTCTGCTGGTTCGCAGGACAGGGCGCAGCAGGAGCCGGACGGCTGACAGACGCCCTGGCCGCAGCCGCAGTCCTCAACACAAGTGTTGCAGTCCTCCCCGTCGGCGCAGAGGTTGTCCCCGCAGCCCTTGATGCAGGCCCCCTCAAGGCAGCCCAGGGACCCGCAGTCATTGACCAGGTCAAAACCACTTCCAACGGCGTTGCACTTGACGGCGTCGGCGGTCTCGGAACAACTGCTGACGCCAGGGGTGCAGACCCAGGGCAGGCACGAGATGGTCTCTGAATCGCAGAACCTTTCCGACTCGGCGCAGACCGTGAGGTCTTCCCGCTGGCCATCAAAGGAG
>CAIXZC010000034.1 GCA_903923815.1 uncultured Myxococcales bacterium | reverse complement strand
ATGTTCCACCTTTTGTCTCCGGAGGACATCGGGGTGGCCCTCACAGAGGGGCTGGAGATGGACCCGGAGTTCTCGGTGTCGGCCCTGCTGTTTGTGGACGGCGCTGAATGAGGTCTTGGCAGGAGGTGAGCGCATGAAGGTGCTATGTCTGGCGGACGGAAGCCTGGAGATTACCCACAGGAACCATCGGGTGCTGGCAGACCGCATCCCCGAAGAGGGGGGGCAGGATCTGGCGATGGAGCCCATGGAGTTGCTGGTGGGGGCCCTGGGGTCCTGCACCGGGGCGGTGCTGGCGGCCTACTTCAAGCGCCATGAGCGCGACCCGCAGGGGCTGAAGCTGGAGCTGGACTTCGTGGCGGATGGGGCGCCGGGACATCGGCGGATCTCCAAGATTGACGTGAAGGTGCTGGTGCCCTTCGCCCTGGACGACCGCATGCGCGCCACCGTGAACCGCCTGTCCACCGCCTGCACGGTGCACAACACGCTGAATTCTGAGATCACTGTCACCATCCAGGAGCCCTGAGGGACAACTCAGCCGGGAGGCGCAGCCGCCTCCGGTCGCGGGCTACTGGAGACCGCTCGACCTAGCCCACGCTTTTCCCAGGGGCCGGGGCGGGGGTGACGCCTCGGAGAGCCGGCGGCCGGGGGGATTGTTCCCCCCTCTCCGCCTAGCCACTTCAAGCGGCATACGCCCCCCTTTTTAGAGGTAGGCCGCTTGAAGAGGCTGCCTCCGAAGCGCCACCCCGCGCCCCCGGCCATGCAAGCCTTGGCGTCGCATGCCCAAACACCAATGCACTTCCGAGGGCAAAATCCAAGACGTGGTCAATTGTGGGCAGTAAGGGAATTGTGGGTCTTTCTACGCACACTCGGGCTTCAGCAGCAGCACGGTGGTGCGGGCGGGCAGGGTCTCGGGGGCCAGGTCCAGACTGGAGTCGTTCAACTTCTTGACGGGCCAGGGGTTGACCTTCAGAAACTCCGACAGGGGCAGGATGGTCAGGTCCGCGGCGGGCAGCAGGTAGTGCATGGGAACGGCGTAGCGGGGCTGCAACTCCTCGATCAACTCCAGGGCCTCCTGGGGCCCCGCCGTGAAGGTGCCTCCCACGGGCAGGAACAGCACGTCCACGGGCCGCAGGTTCCCCGCCAGGCTGGCCCCCAGGGGCTTGCCCAGGTCGCCCGGGTGGACGAAGGTCAGCCCACCCATGCCAAAGCGGAAGATCCTCACCTGTTCCTGCACGCGCCCCCCGGCGTCTCCGTGCCTGCCCGGGAAGCACTGGACCTTCACCCCCAGGTGTTCCGCCGGTCCTCGCACCACCGCGGGCTTGCCGAAGGACGCCGCGATGTGGTTGTGGTCGTCGTGCTCGTGGCTGACCAGGGCGATGTCCCAGGTGCCCGGGATGGGCCGGTAGCGGAAGCGATTCTGGAAGGCCCCGGACAGGTAGGGGTCCATGATCAGGTTGACTCCGGGGGCCTCAAGGCCAAAGCAGGAGTGGCCAAAGTAGGTCAGCTTCATGGGGTCTCCTTGGGGTTCTGGGCTTGGGGGTCCAGCAGTTCCACCAGGGCTTGATGGTCCTGGGGAAGGTTCAGGTTCAGGAAGGGCAGGGGGCTGGCCCAGGGAAGCTGGGCCCCGCAAAACGGTGCCAGGGCCAGGTCCAGGCGGTGGGTGTCGGGGTGGGCCAGCAGGGCCTGCCGCAGGGCGCCCCGCAGCAACACCGGGTGGCCTGTTCGGGGCGTCGTGGCCCGGGTCGCCTCCACGGGCACCAGCCAGTCCCAGGCGGGGTGGGCCTCCAGGGCGGCCAGCATGGCGGCGCACAGACCAGGGGCCAGGGGGCAGTCCACGGGCACCACGAAGATTGGATCGGCGGTCGGCGGCAGGGCCTCCAGGCCAAGCTTGACGGACAGGTAGGGGCCCAGCTCCACCCGGGGGTTCCCCACCTCCCCCGCGACCCCCTCCGCCACCCCCGCCGTCGTCAGATAGGAAGCCCCAGCGGGGACCACCACGACCTTGACGGCCTCGGTGGGTAGTTGGGCAAGCTGATAGGCCAGCAGGGATTGACCGGGCAGGGGCAGGAAGGCCTTGGTGCAGCCCATTCTGGAGCCGCGGCCTGCGGCCAGAACGACGGCACCAATCATAGGAGGGCCTCCCCCTCCCGCTCCTTGAAGCGCACGTGAATGTGGTGACGGTGGCCCCGCCAGTGGCGGATGACGCCGGTCTCGTCCCAGCGTTTGTTGGGGTACTGGAACCAGCGGGCCAGGTCGGCGTCCGTGGCGCCCGTGCGGACGGCCTCGTCGTACAACACCGCCTGGAGGTTCCAGTCCAGCAGGATCTTGTGCACCCGGCCGGTGTCGATGAGGGCCTTCACCAGGAACCAGGTGCGCTCCAGGTCCAGCTCCTCGGCGCGCAGGTTCTTGTACTGCTCGTCGTAGTCCACGCCCGGCCGGTACAGGCCGATGTCCACATCCAGCCCCTCCTTGTGGGAGGAGTGGGGGGAGAAGCGGCCGCCCCGCTGACGGGACAGGTCGCCCACCACCAGCTTGGTGCCGGGGTGGGTGAGGGCCATCAGCATGCCCACCTGCTCCAGGCTGCGCACCACCACGGGGCGACCCCAGGCGTTGTTGGGGCGGCGGACCAGCAGGCCCGTGCCCTCCTGAAGCTGGATGCCCCCGTCCAGGTAGTTGCCGGGCCAGAGGCTGCGGGGGACGTAGACGGTGACGCGCTCGCCACCCCGGAAGCGGGGCGCGGTGCGGTAGCCGTTGAGGCGCATGAGGGCGTCCTCGGACAGGTTGTAGCGTTGGGCCAGGTCGGCCAGGCGCAGGCCGGGCACGGTGCGCACGGTCATGCGGAAGCGCTCTTCCTCGCGGATGGCGGAGAAGACGCGCAGGCGCTCGCCGGGGCGGGGCACCACGCGGACCTGGGGGTTGGCCTCCAGCAGGGCGTCCTCCTCCATGTGGAAGCGGGCGGCCAGGGATTGGACGGTGTCGCCGGGCAGGGCGGTGATGATGGACCACACGGCCTCCATGCCTTCGCCCGGGGCCTCGGCCCTGGCGGGGCTGGTCAGCAGCAGCAGCCACAAAACCGTAAGAATCGCCTGGTTACGCACCGTTACTCCTTTACTTGGCGACGCGGGCATCTATATTCTGTCCGGCGCCGTTTTGGTGCAAGCACCTTTTTTCGGGGGCGTTTTCCATGGCTCGACCGGACGCTTTTCAACTGTTCTGCAGGTACCACCTGGGGCTGGATGCCAACTTCCGCTCCAAGCACTTCAACCTGAACTCCGTGGCCCGGGACTTCGAGGTCCTGCCCGAGACCATCCAGGTCCTGTTGGACGAGTTCAACATGACCCCCGAGCTGTGCACCCACGTGGACTACTCCCTGGCCAAGGCCAGCGCCGATGCCATGGTGGTGGCCATGGGGGGCAACCGCCACGACACCGAGGCCTTCGCCCACAAGGCCTTCCGGGACTTCCGCGCCGCCGTGGAGCGCTACGATCCCAGCCGCACCTTCGACGGCATCAACTACGACGATATCTGGGGAGACGAGAAGTAACCCGACTACTTGATGGGGACGGTCTGATCGGCCATCCGGGACTTGATGTCCAGCATCTGCACCTTCATCATGGTGCGGGCGCGGTGCAGGCGCACCTTCACGTTGTTCACCGTGAGCCCCAGTTCCTGGGCGGTCTCTTCGGTGGACAGCCCCTCAAAGTCCCGCAGCGTCAGCACCAGCCGGTACTTGGGGGGCAGCTCCAGCAGGGCCTCCACCAGGTGCTTGGCGGCCTCCAGACCTTGGGTCTCCGTCAGCACCGTGTCCTGGTCGTCCCCTGCGGGGATCTGCACCTTGCGGTCCGTGCCCGGCTCGTTCTGGTCCAGGGACACCGTGTACCGCGGCTGGTCTTTCTTCAGGCGCCGCTGCTTGAGGCAGGCGCTGGACGCGATCTTGTACAGCCAGCTTCGGAAGCTGCCGTCCCCCCGGAAGGACCCCATGTGCCGGAAGGCCGCCAGCATGGTCTCCTGGGCCACGTCCTCCGCGTCCTCGCGGTGCCCGCACATGCGGCTGCCGAAGCGCAGGATCTCGGCGTGGTAGATCTCCACCAGCTTCTGGAAGCTGGCCTCCGAGCCGTTCTCCAGGAAGTCTTTGATCAGGTCTTGTTCGTTCTCAGCCATGGTCCTCCCCCTCTCACGCCCGCGCATTGTAGACGATATTCCGGGGACGGTCCTAATTTCCCACCGTTGGATATTCCGGGGACGGTCCTAATTTCCCACCGTTGCATTCCCGCCCGCCTTGGAGAATATTGCCTCAGCCTGACTTTGACCCAAGGTGCCCCATGACCAAGACCATTGACCTGCGCTCCGACACCGTGACTCAACCCACCCGCGCCATGCGCGAGGCCATGCTGACCTGCGAGGTGGGCGACGATGTGCTGGGCGAGGACCCCACCATCAACCGCCTGGAGGCCCGCGCCGCCGCCCTGCTGGGCAAGGAGGCAGCCCTCTTCGTGCCCTCCGGCACCTTTGGCAACCAATGCGCCCTTGCCACCCACATCAACGCCGGCGACGAGGTCCTGCTGTCCGAGGGGGCCCACATCGTGGTCCACGAGTGTGGCGCCGCCGCCTACCTCGCCGGGGCCCAACTGCGCTGCATCCCGCCCAGCAACGGCAGCCGCCTCACCGTGGCCGATCTGCAGCCCCGCCTGCGGGTGGGCGACGACATCCACATCCCCCGGACCGGCCTCATCTGCGTCGAGCAGGCCACCGCCTTTGGCGAGCTCTACGGCCTGGCCGACCTCCAGGCCATCTATGCTTTTGCGGGGGCTGCGGGGGTGCCCGTGCACCTGGACGGGGCCCGCCTCTTCAACGCCGCCCTGGCCCTGGACGTCAGCCCCGCCGCCCTGGCCGCCTGCGCCGACAGCGTGACCTTCTGCCTGTCCAAGGGCCTTTGCGCCCCCGTGGGGTCCCTGCTGGTGGGCACCCGCGCCTTCATAGCCAAGGCCCGTCGCCGCCGCAAGCTCATGGGCGGAGGCCTGCGCCAAGCCGGGTTTCTGGCCGCCGCCGGCCTGGTGGCCCTGGACACCCAGGTGGCCCGCCTCGCGGACGACCACCGCCACGCCCGCCTGCTGGCCGACCTGCTGACCCGAATCCCCGGCGTCACCCTCAGCCGCGAGCCCGCCATCAACATGGTCTTCGTGCGCACCGCCAGCCCCCAGGACCCCGCCCAGACCCTGGCGGCCCTGACCGCCCAGGGCGTCCTGACCTACGCCCCCGAGAACGGCGAGTGGCGCTTCGTCACCCACCAGGGCATCGAGGAGACCGACGTCCGCCTTGCGGCCCAGGTGCTGGCCCGGTGCTGGGGGCCTCAGTCGTAGCAAAGTGCCGGGACCGCACCCTGGAGGACCACAATGACCACTGAACAAGGAACCCCAGCCAAGCCCAAGAAACCCGCCCCTCGAGCGGACTTTGGCGCCGGGGTGGACGACTTCTACGCCAAGCAACCGCCCCACCTGCGGGCCATCCTGGAACAGCTTCGCGGTCTGGTCGAGGAGGCCGCCCCGGAGGCCCGCCCATCCCTGAAGTGGGGCATGCCCTTCTACACCCTGAACCACAAGGTCCTCTGCGGCCTGGGCGCCCACAAGGCCCATGTGAACCTCATCCTGGTGGGCCCCGCCACCGCCTTCCCCGACCCCGACAAGCTCCTGCT
>CAIXZC010000033.1 GCA_903923815.1 uncultured Myxococcales bacterium | reverse complement strand
CTGCAACCCCCTCCCTTGCGGTCGGGGTTCGGACGGGGGCGGTGGGGCTTACTTGGGGACCTTGGCGGCGGCCAGGTCGCCCCACTTGGTCAGCTGGTACTTGGCCTTCTCGGCCATCAGCTTTGTGTGGCGGTCGTCGTCCACGAAGGCCACGATGCGGCAGATGCAGGACTCGCCGTCCACGAGGCGCCAGGGGAAGCAGCCGATGGTGCAGCGCTGGTTGGACAGCAGGTCCATATCGCCGCCCATGCACTCGGCGTGGATGATGTGGTGATTGAACATCTCCAGGTGCATCAGCTGGTACTTGTCGTCGCTGAAGTATTCCTCGAGGGACTTGCCGTAGTGCTCGCGGAAGTAGCGGTCGGCTTCCTTGGCCTGACGGGGCATCCAGGTGCGGATCATGGTGTTCATGGGGTGGTCGGCGCTGCCGCAGTCCACGCCAATCCAGCGGATCTTCTTGCGCTTGGCCCACTCGGCGAACTCGCGGTCCGGACCGGGGTGCTTGACCATGTAGGCCATCTCGTCGGCGGTGGGCTGGTCCCAGCCGTAGCGGTGGTAGCCGGTGTTGATGATGAGGATGTCGCCTTCCTTCACCTCGGCGCGCTCTTCGATCATTTTGCTGGTGCAGACGCTGTAGTCCTCCACGCAGTCGGACAGGTCCACGATGACGCCTTCACCGTAGAGGAACTCGTTCAACTGGAGGCCGGCGATGTCCTTGCCGGGGGTCCAGAAGTGGATCTCGCCGTCCAGGTGGGTGCCCACGTGGTTGGAGTGGGTCAGGATCTGGCCGTTGGCGCCGTTGGGGGCCAGGCGCTTGAAGTACTTCATCTGCAGGGGCTCGTAGGTGGGCCATGCAGGGGTGCCGATGCCGAGAGGGATGGAAAGGTCAACGCACTTCATTGAATCCTCCTTGGTTGAAAATCATGGGCGCCCGCAGGCGACGTCACAGGGCCTCGTTTGCAAAAGCTGTCAGGGCCTTTTGATAACACTCGAGGGGCGGTTTGACAAGGCCGGCGCCCACCATGCCCACGCCGGGCTGCTTGTGAGCGATGCCGGTGTTGACCACGGGCAGGATGTTGCGGTCCAGGACCTTCAGCAGGTCAATGCCCGTGGGGGTGCCCCGGAAGTCCAGGGCGGGGATCTTGTACTGGGGGTGCTCGGCGGTGGTGATCTCGTACATGCGCCGGGTCACGTCCAGGGCCATGGGGGCAGTGCCACCCACGAACTGCACAATGGCGGGGGCGGCGGCCATGGCAAAGCCCCCCAGGCCGTTGGTCTCGGTGATGACCGAGTCCCCGATGTCGGGGGCCGCGTCCTCGGCGGTGTAGCCGGGCAGGTACAGGCCGTCCACCATGGGGGCGGGGGCCGTGAACCAACGCCCGGGCAGGGCCGACACCTGGATGCCAAAATCCGTGCCGTTGCGGGCCTGGATGGTGATGAGGCTGCTGTGCTTGAGGCCCTCCGCGGGGGCCAGGCTGCACTTGGAGGCCGCCATGGACAGGTTCAAGAAGAAGTGGTCGTTGCCGTCCAGGAAGCGCAGCACGGCGGCGATCTCCTCGGGGGTCCGCTTCAGGGTCACCAGGTGGGGCGCCAGGGTGCGGATCAGCAGGGAGGTGGCGGCGCGGTTGCGGTTGTGGACCTCGTCGCCCATCTGCAAGGCCTGGGTGATGATGGAGCGCAGGTCGATGGGGCCGGTGACCGCCAGGACCTCGGACAGGATGGGGGCCAGGGAGGTCTCCATCCACCGCAGGCGCTGGATGACGTCGTCCCCGAAGGCGCCGTAGCGCAGCACCCGGCCCAGGCCCTCGTTGAGGGTCGAGTAGGCCAGGTTCCCGAAGGCGTCGTTGCGCAGCATCCACACGGGCATGCTGGCGCTGACGATGCCGGCCATGGGGCCCACGGCAGCGTAGTGGTGGCAGGGGGCGTACTCGATGGTACCGGAGGCGGCGACCTGCACGGCCTCGGCCTCGTTGCTGGCAAAGCCTTCATAGATGAGGGCGCCGATGACGGCCCCGCGGGTGGGCCCCGACATGCGGTCCCAGGTGACGGGCGGCCCGGAGTGCAAGATGAGGTTCTTCTTGTAGCCGGGGATGGTGTCCAGGGCCTTGCCCACGCCGATGATCATGGGCTTGGCCTTGAGGATGCGCCCCACGGCCTCCTGGTTGGCGGCGGCGATGGCGGCCAGGGCGTCACCCTCGGGCCCCAGGCAGCGGTCCAGGGCCTCCTGCACGGCGGGGTCCCCACCGGCGGCGGGCTTCCACTCGGGCTGCACGACCTTCACGCCTTCCTTGCGCAGGTTGTCGCCGAAGGACTCCAGGCCCAGGTTGATGACGGCCAGCTCGCTCTTGAACAGCGCCAGAATCTTGTTGGTGTTCATCAGCCCCTCCTTCCCAGCACGGCGGCGGCCAGCAGGGCGGCCTTGCGGTTGTCCGAGGCCACCAGGATGCCGGCGTCCTCCAGCTTCTTCTTCTGCCCGTGGAAGTCCTGGGGGTCCAGGTCCGTGCCCGTGATGGAGGCAATGGCCGGGATGGCGAAGCCCAGCTTGCGGCGCAGCTCCGTCACGCCCTCGGCCAGCAGGCCCGCGGGGTCGTCG
>CAIXZC010000032.1 GCA_903923815.1 uncultured Myxococcales bacterium | reverse complement strand
TCGCTCTCCGCGCAGCCCCTCTCCGACTCCGCGGAGTAGGGGCTCGCTCCGCGCTCCCTGCGGCGGGCGTTGGCGGGGAGACGCGGCAGGTGCGGCTTGGGGGCAACCCCCTCCCTTGCGGTCGGGGTTCGGATGGGGACTAGGGTTCCTGGGGGGCTTCCGTGGCGGGGGCGGGGGCGGGGGCGGGCTGCTGCTTCTGGCGCAGCATCCGGTCCACCACATCATCCACATCTTCTTCATCACCGGAGGTGACCTTCTCGACGGTGGCCTCGCTGCCAAAGCCCCGCTCGCTGTCGGAGGAGACATTGCGCAGCTTCTCCACCTCGGGCTCCATGGGACGGTAGACCCAGCGCAGCTGGTTGCAGCGCAGCAGCCCCGAGGGGGACGCCGCGGTCAACCGAAAGGCGCCGTCCTGCCACATTGCCTGGGTCACGCCCCTCTTCTCCTGCACCTCCCGGGGCTTGCCATACAGCTTGGTGAGGCGGGCCAGAAGATCCGCAAAGGTGCCCTCATCCTCCGAGCACACCACCAGCTTCCACAGCTTGCCGCCGCTGAACAGGAAGTAGGACGAAGACGTCCCCGACAGGTTGCGCAGGACGCCCTCGGAGGCGTTGCTCTTGAAGTCGTCGGCGATCACGGAGATACGGTAGCCGCTGTCCTGGCCCGTGAACTCGGTCCAGCTCTCCAGCACGCCCCGGGCGGTCTTGTCCAGGCGCTCCTTCAGGGCGTCCCGCTCCACCGGGTCCAGGGTGGCCCGCATGAGGGGGGCGGCCTGCTCGGCGACCCGGGCCTCCAGCACGGGCTGGAAGTCTTCTCGGGATTTGCCGAAGGTGAGCTCGGTGAGGAAGGGATCGAACTGCCCCGGATCCAGGGGGCTGGGCCACACCAGGGGTTCTTCCTTGGGGGCCTCCTGGGCCTTGGCCTTCTTGGCGGCCTTCTTCTTGCCCTCGGCCGCCTGGGCGTGCCCGTTGCCAAGCCCCAGCGCCATGGTGAGCGCCAGCAGCAGCCCGGGGAGCAGGAACCTTGATCTCATGGAGACCTCCGCACGACTGAACAATGACGCGCGGATTATAACAGTGTCCCGGGCGGGGCACCACTGTTTCGACAAGCCGGTGGGGTGCCTGGGACGTGGACGCCCCCCCGACCCCTCAACCCAAAACCAGCGTCCCTGGCGGAGAATTGCCTTGACAGGCCTTGCTGGCATCGGCTATAGAGAGCGCCATCTTTGGCAAGCTGTGCGAGAGTGGCGGAATTGGTAGACGCGCTAGATTCAGGTTCTAGTGGGCAATACGCCTGTGGGGGTTCGAGTCCCCCCTTTCGCACTAGTCCTTTCCAGGACAGTGTCTTCACGAAGCGGGGCCTTTCACGAGGTCCCGCTTTCGTGTATCATGGCCCCCGTTTTTCCAAGCCTCGGAGGCACCATGCGAGCTTACGACGTCATCCTGAAGAAGCGTGAAGGCGGCACCCTGAGCCCGGAGGAGATCTCCTACTTCATCCAGGGCTACGTGGGCGGGGCCATCCCCGACTATCAGGCGGCGGCGCTGCTCATGGCCATCTTCCTGAAGGGCATGGAGACCAAAGAGCTGGCCCAGTGGACCAACGCCATGATCGACTCCGGCGAGCGGCTGCACTTCGACCACAGCAAGGGCCCCTACCTGGACAAGCACAGCACGGGCGGCATCGGCGACAAGATCTCCTTGCCCCTGGCCCCCATCGTGGCGGCCCTGGGGGTGAAGGTGCCCATGATCTCGGGGCGCGGCCTGGGCCACACCGGCGGCACGCTGGACAAGCTGGAGGCCATCCCGGGCTACCGCGTCAACCTCTCCACGGCGGAGTTCCGCCACGTGGTCGAGACGGTGGGCTGCTCCATCACGGGGCAGACCGGCACCCTGGTGCCCGCGGACAAGAAGCTGTACGCCCTGCGGGACGTGACGGCCACGGTGGACAACATCCCCCTCATCGCCTCCTCCATCCTGTCCAAGAAGGCGGCCTCGGGCATCAGCGGCCTGGTCATGGACGTGAAGTGCGGCAGCGGCGCCTTCATGCAGACCCCCAAGGCTGCGGGGGACCTGGCGCGGGTGCTGGTCAGCCTGGGTGGCGCCCTGGGCATGCGGGTGCAGGCCTTCGTGACCAATATGGATCAGCCCCTGGGCACCCACGTGGGCAACGCCCTGGAGATCGTCGAGACCATCGACATCCTGAAGGGCGGCGGCCCCGCTGACTCGGTGGCCATCACCAGGGAGTTCGCGGCGGCCATGCTGGTGCTGGGGGGCCTGTGCCCCGACCGCGCCGCGGCCCTGCCCAAGGTGGACCAGGCCATCGCCTCGGGCGCGGCCCTCAGGAAGTTCGCAGACATGGTCCAGGCCCACGGGGGCAACCCCGCCATCGTGGACAACCCGGGCCTGCTGCCCGCAGCCAAGAAGCACCAAGTCTACGTCGCCTCCCGGGACGGCTACCTCCAGGCCACGGACACCCGCAAGGTGGGCCTGGCCGCCCTGGTGCTGGGCGCCGGAAGGGACCGCTCAGAGGACAGCATCGACCCCGCCGTGGGCTTCGTGGTCCGCGCCAAGACGGGGGACCGGCTGACCAAGGGCCAGCCCATCCTGGACATCCACTACAACGACGAGGCCCGCCTGCCCGGTTGCATCAAACTGCTGGACGAGGCCAT
This sequence comes from uncultured Myxococcales bacterium, assembly GCA_903923815.1. Classification (GTDB taxonomy): domain Bacteria; phylum Myxococcota_A; class UBA9042; order CAIXZC01; family CAIXZC01; genus CAIXZC01. The sequence continues at coordinate 2,919 of CAIXZC010000032.1, read as the reverse complement.
GCCCCTGGGGGACACCCCGGTGAAGCCCTGGGACCTCATCCTGGACACCATTTCCTGAAGAACGAACAACGCGCCCACACGTCGCCAACAAAGGGAGAACCGCCAAGATGAACGTTGCCGCCATGCAGGAATACAAGAAGAAGGTTGAGGCCGTCACGGAAGAGCTGCGCCGCCGCCGCCCGGGCTTCACGCCCAAGGTCGGTCTGGTCCTGGGCAGCGGCCTGGGGGCCCTGGCCGAGCAGGTCGAGGACAAGCTGGTCATCCCCTATTCGGAGCTGCCCAACTTCCCCGTCTCCACCGTGCCCGGTCACGCCGGCAGGCTGGTCACCGGCAAGCTGGAGGGCGTGGACGTGGCGGTCATGCAGGGCCGCGTGCATCTGTATGAGGGCCACAGCGCCCAGGACGTGGTGCTGCCCGTGCGCGCCCTTTGCCTCTGGGGGGCCAAGCGCTTCGTCATCACCAATGCCGCCGGCTCCCTCCACCGCGAGATGAACCCCGGCACCCTCATGATCCTCAAGGATCACCTGAACCTGCAGTTCGCCAACTGCCTCACCGGCCCCAACGTGGACGAGTGGGGCCCCCGCTTCCCCGACATGACCGAGCCCTACGACAAGGAGCTGGGCAAGCGGCTGCGCAAGTGGGCCGACGAGCAGAACATCAAGCTGGCCGTGGGCGTCTACGGGGCCCTGCCCGGGCCCGCCTACGAGACCCCCAGCGAGGTCCAGATGATGGCCAACCTGGGCGCCGACGCGGTGGGCATGTCCACCGCCCAGGAGACCATCGCCCTCAAGCACATGGGCGCCAAGATCCTGGGCATCTCCTGCATCACCAACCTGGCCGCCGGCATCTCCCCCACGCCCCTCACCCACGACGAGGTGGCCGAGACCGCCAACATCGCCGCCAAGACCTTCGCCCAGGTCGTCCGCGCCTCCCTGCGGCTGCTGTAGGCCCCCCCCAATATCCCCTACCAAATTCCCTTCCCCCGTGGGCTTGCTATTAGTCACATCTCGCAAGGTACTGCCCTGGGGCCGTTCAAGGGGGAACAGGTAGGTGCTTGGTGTCGGGGTGTCGGAGTGTGAGGTGTTGGGGTGTGAGAGAGGGGTCGGTACCGGTTCCGGGGTGTCTAGGGTGGCAGAGGGCCCTGGGTTCTGCTTGACAGCCCAATTCCGTGCTTTTACGGTCCCCGTGTCAGCAGGCCGTCATATTGGCAAACCGGGGACAAAGAACCCGAAACAGGGAAGTCTCGAATGAAAAGTGAAGTTGTTGCGAGGCTCCAAGGCCAGTTCGATTCCACGGCTCAGACCGTCCCCGGAGAAGGGGTCGAATTCTGGTTCGCCCGAGATATCCAAGAGCCGCTGGGGTATGCCCGCTGGGAAAACTTCATGACCGCCATTAAGCGGGCCATTGAGTCTTGTGAGACGACTGGCTTTGCCCCCGACAACCATTTTCGTGGCGTCACGAAAATGGTCCAACTTGGAAGCGGCGCGCAGAGGGCCATTGATGACTTCCTGCTCACCCGCTACGCCTGCTATCTGATTGCCCAGAACGGGGATCCCCGCAAGGAGCCCATCGCTTTTGCCCAGAGCTACTTTGCCATTCAGACCCGCAGGCATGAGCTGATTGAAGATCGCATGCGGCTGCTGGCGAGGTTGGATGCGCGTGAACAACTCCGTGGGTCGGAGAAGACCTTGTCCCAGAACCTCTACGAACGGGGTGTGGATGACGAGGGGTTCGGGCGGATCCGCTCGAAGGGCGATGCTGCCCTGTTTGGGGGGAACACTACTCTGGCGATGAAGGCCAAATACGGCATCACCCAGAGTCGCCCGCTGGCCGATTTTCTGCCGACCCTTACCATCGCCGCGAAGAACCTGGCGACGGAGATGACCAACCACAACGCCCTTCAGGAAGGCTTGCAGGGCGAACCCGCCATCACTCGGGAACATGTCCAGAACAATCAAAGTGTCCGCGACATGCTTGCCCAGCGCGGCATCCGCCCGGAAGACCTGCCACCGGAAGAAGACATCAAGAAGCTTGAACGGCGGGTCAAGGCGGATGAAAAGAGGCTTGGAAAATTGTCCGGGAAGTTGCCTGAGCCAAAGGGATAGAACCTCAACCTTCGGCGTGCCAATGCATGCGGCGCGGTTACATTAGCGAACGCTTCCTGCTAACTTTTGCAAGCGGGCTGCGCTGGGTTCAGTTGCAGATTCCGTCTTCGTCCGTCTCGCCGTCACAGTCGTCATCAACGTCATCGCAGGTGGGGTCATCTGAGATTGGCCAGTCACTGCACTTGCCCTGCCAACAGCTTTGTCGGAAACAGGGCATGCCCTCACCGCAAGGGGTTCCGTCCTCAAGGGGCGAGTGGACACAGCCCTCCCATTGAGGGCCCTCCCTATCCTGGGCAAGCCTTCATCAGGCCGGTGAGCAGGGCGCCCACCCTTCTAGCCACAGCCACCAGCCTTTCGGTTTGGGACGGATCCAGTAGCCCCCTGGCGCTGGCCAGGTCGAGGACCGCCACGGATTCCGCCAGGGAGCCCAGCGCGATGGAGAAGAAGTGGCGCTTCTCCTTCCAGGAGGTCCTGCCCGCCCCTTCCACTATGTTGAGGACGACGCTCAAGGCGGCCCGTTCGAGCTGGTCGCCCAGGTGACCGGCCGTCTTAGGCAGCCCGTGCAGCGCCCCGCAGCCCAGGTAGAATGACCGGGCCTGCCGCCAGGCTTCCAGGCGCTCGTGGGGAAAGAGCCTGGCAGGTGGGCAGGTGGTGGTGATGGAGGGAGTGATGGTGATGGTCGGGGCAGCGCTGCTGCCACCGTGGAGGGACTGGGAACCGAGGTTGCTGACTTGGCTGGACATCTGGGCCTCCTGTGCCGGCCGCGTTTTTGCGGCCTCTCACCCGAAGGTCGAGGTCCAAAAACGCGGCTGGC
>CAIXZC010000031.1 GCA_903923815.1 uncultured Myxococcales bacterium | reverse complement strand
CGTAGTAAGCGGATCTGTCGGCCGGATCCGCTCACTACGTTCGCGGCTTGGACGGAAAACGTTGGGTGGGATCGTTTACCGGATCTTCTTCTTGATCTCGGCGAGGTCGGTTTCCAGGTCGGCCAGGCGGCCGGCCTTGGAGGTCATCTTCTGTTTGGTCTCGGCGATGCGCTTCTCCAGGCCTGCGCGGATCTCCGCGGCGCCCTCGCCGTCGGCGGTCTTGGTCAGGGTGTCCTCGAAGCGGGCCAGCACTTCCTGGTCGTGGGCCAGGCTGTCCTTGATGCGCTCCGCCGCCTCGGTCTTGCGGGTCAGGGCGTCCTTGAGGGCGATGACCCACTGGCCGCGCACGGCGTTCTGCTCGATGGCCACGGTCTCAAAGGCCTTGTCGCAGGCCTTGCGGAAGCGGTCCCACAGCTCGTTGTTGGCCTTCCCCGGCGCCGGGCCCAGGGTCTTCCACTCGTCGTGCAGGCTGCGGACCTTCTCGCGGGCCGCCTTGGGGTCGAACACCAGCACCAGCGCCTCGGCCTCCAGGCACAGGGCCTCCTTGCGCTTCTGGTTCTCCTCCAGGGACGCGCCGGACTTGGCGAAGTGTTCGTCCCGGCGCTTGTAGAACTGGCTTTGCGCCGCCCGGAACCTGGTCCACAGGGCCTGGTCCGCGCCGCGCCCGGCGCTGGGGGTCTTCTTCCACTCTTCCATCAGGGCCGTCAGGCCACCCGCCGCCGTCCGCCACTCGGTGGAGGTGGACAGGGCCTCGGCCTTCAGGCACAGCTCTTCCTTCCGGGCCCGGTTCTCGGCCACTTCCTTGCCCCGCGTGCGGGTGCTCTCGCGGTCCTTCTTGAAGAAGTCCTCGCGGAACTCGCTGAACTGCTTCCAGGTGACGTCGTCCACGGCCTTGCCTGCGGACTCCACGCCCCGCCACTGGTCCATCAGGGCCCGCATGGCGTCGCGGCTGTTTCTGATCTCGGGGTGCAGGGCCAACTCCTCGGCGCGCCGCACGATGGATTCCTTCATGGAGCGGTTGTTGCCCATCTCCACTTCAATGTCTTCCTTCAGGCGCGCGGCCCGGGCGATGAGCGAGTCAAAGTCCCCGATGGCGGGCGCCGTGGGCAGCCACTCCAGCATGCCCTTGATGCGCTCGTGGTAGCGGGCCTTGTTCTTGCTGCCCCGGATGTTGTCCTCGGCCTTGGTGACCAGGTCCTCGATCTCCCGGAACTTGGCCACGTGAGGCGTCAGCGCCGCCGCGGCATCCTCGCCGGGCTGAGCCTTCCCCAGGATGCGACCCTTGAACAGGAAGCCGTCCCGCTGGCGGATGTGGCCCTTGGAGTCCACGAAGCCCCAGACGTCCAGGTCGGTGCTGGGAGGGGGCGCGGGGGAGTCGTCGGGCTGGGAGTCGGGGTCGTCGGCGGCGGGGGCGGCGGCGATGGGCTCGGCGGCCACGGGTTCCGAAGATCCGCTTACTTCGTGCGCGGCTGGGATTTCGTCCGCGACGGGGGCCTCGACGACGGGCTCCTCGGCGACGGGGGCCTCGACTACGGGTTCCTCGGCGACGGGTTCCTCGGCGACGGGTTCGGCGGCGACGGGTTCGGCGGCTACTGCCTCAGGGTCCCCTCCCTCGCGGTCGGGGTTCGGATCGGACACAGCGGCCACTACCGGTTCGGACTCCGCAGCAACCGCCGGTTCGGGGTCCGCCGGGGTGCCTAGCAACTGGTCCAGTTCGGCCAGCACTTCGGCCGCGGTGGGGTTGACTTCGCCTTCATCAAACTTCTGGTCGTTCATGGTCAGCATCCTCGCGTTCGGGGGCAATTCGGCTGTCGCGGGCCGTAGTATAGTCATCTAGTTCCTGGAAATGGATCTGTTTTTTCGTGGGGTCTTCCCCCCCGGCCCCCTTTTTTTGCCCACACCCCTGGCTGGCTTATCATCGGCTGGGGCAGATGCGCCCCGAAGGTAGGGTGGAATGCGCGTTTCCTGGGACAAGGATCTTACGCGGGGGACCACGTCGGAGGCCTGGACGGCACTGTCGGCGGCGCTGAAGAACGCCGGCAAGGAGCCCGTGGTCTTCACCCTCGCCCCCACGGCCAACCTGGACGGCACCGGCGCCGCCATGCTAAGCGTCGCCCGCCGGGAGGCCGCCCAACTTGGCGTCCCCCTGAAGGTGGAGCTGGGCAGCGACGCCCACCGCAACTTCCTGGGCGTCTTCGAGGCCGCGGGGCCCGTGGACACCAAGCACAAAGACGCCCCCGGGTTCTTCCTCAGCATCGGCGCCGAGGCCATTTCGTACGTCGAAATGCTTATTTCATTTCTGTCACTTACAGCCGATACCATCGCATTTAGCTTTAAAGGTGTCTGGGCCCGCAAGGTGCCCCTTCGGACCTTCCTGGAACAGTCCGTCCTGATTGGCTACCAGAGCCTTGGCATCGTGGCCCTCATCGCCTTCCTGGTGGGCCTGACCACCGCCCTTCAGGCCGCCGCCCAACTGAAGCAATTCGGCGCCGACATCTACATCGCCAACATGGTGGGCCTGGCCATGATCGTCGAACTGGGCCCCCTGATGACCGCCATCCTCATGGCCGGTCGGGTGGGCTCCAGCATCGCCGCCGAGATCTCCACCATGGTCATCTCCGAGGAGATGGACGCCCTGAAGACCATGGGCGTCAACCCCCTGCGCTACGTCCTGACCCCCAAGATGCTGGCCATCACCCTGACCCAACCCCTGCTGACCACCGTGGCCGATCTGGTGGGCATCCTGGGCGGCCT
>CAIXZC010000030.1 GCA_903923815.1 uncultured Myxococcales bacterium | reverse complement strand
TGCGGAAGAAGGTGCGGAAGTAGGTGGCCCCGGAGAAGACGAAGCTGGAGCCGCGCAGCACCCGGTAGGTGCCCGTGGCGGGGCCCGTGGGGTTGGTGTTGGCGCCGGACTGGTAGTACGTGTTGGAGTACCAGTCGGCCACCCACTCCCAGACGTTGCCCGCAAGGTCGCAGGCGCCGTAGGGGCCGTTGCCCGCAGGCCGGGAGCACACCGCGGCGGTGGCGCCGGTGCCACAGCCGTTGCCCCCCAGGGACATGACCGTGTAGGAGCAGTTGGGCTGCTGGGTGCCCCAGGGGAACTCTCGGCCGTCGGCGGCCCGGGCGGCCTTCTCCCATTCGGCCTCTGTGGGGAGGCGGCGCCCCGCCCAGGAGCAGTACGCCTTGGCATAGTCCCAGTTGACGCAGGCCACGGGGCGGTCGCCCTTGCCGGCGGGGTCCCAGTTGCAGGTGGGGCGAGCGCAGGCGCCGGCGTCCACGCAGCGCTTGTAGGCGGCTTGGGTGACCTCGGTGCGGTCCAACAGGAAGGGGTCCACCCAGACCTGATGGTAGGGCTTGGCGTCGGGCATGCAGGCGGAGTCCGGGCTCAGGTTGCAGCCCATCCAGAAGGCCCCACCTGGGATGGCCACCAGGTCGTTGGGTTGGCACAGGCCCCCGGTGGTGCAGGTCCACCCGTCCTTGCAGGCGCCGCACTGGCCCCCGCAGCCGTCGGCGCCGCAGGTCTTGCCGTCGCACTTGGGAGCGCAGACCACGCACTGGCCCTGGTAGCACTCCAGGCCACGGCTCTCGCAGGTCTTGCCGGTGCAGACCCCGGCGATGCAGTGGTCCTCGGAGGTGCAGCCGTTGCTGTCGTCGCAGAAGCCCGCCTCGTTCAGGTGCACCAGGCTGCACAGGCCCACCTTGGGGTCGCAGCGGTTCTCCCGGCAGGGGCCGTTCTGGGCGGGGTTGCACTTCACGATGCTGGTGGGGTCCACCTCGCAGCGGTGGGTCTTGGTGTTGCAGACCAGGACGCCGTTGCACCAGTCGCCATCCTCGTGGCCCCAGCAGTCGTCGGTCTTCTGGCAGTCGCACACGGAGGCGCCGCCGGTGCATTGGCCCTCCACACAGATGTCCCCTTCGGTGCAGGCGTCGCCGTCGTCACAGCCCCCGTCCTTGGGAGCGTTCAGGCAGCCCGTCCCGGGGACGCAGCTATCGTCGGTGCAGGAGTTCAGGTCCTCGCAGGAAAGCGCCGCGCCGCCGGGTTGGCACTTGCCGCCCAGGCAGGCGTCGCCCACGGTGCAGGGGTTCTTGTCGTCGCAGGGGCCCGCCTGATTGCCGTGCTCGCAGCCCTTTCCCGGCGTGCAAACGTCAGCGGTGCAGGGGTCCAGGTCGTCGCAGCCCAGGCGCCCCAGGCCCGCCCAGCAGGTGCCGTCCAGGCAGAAGTCCTCCAGGGTGCAGGGGTCGCCGTCCTGGCAGGCGCCGGTCACAGCGTCGTGGAGGCACTCGCCCGTCGCAGGGTCGCATTGGTCCGCCGTGCAGGGGTTGTGGTCGTCACAATCGGTGACGGCCGAACTTCCCACGCAGAGGCCCGCGACGCACTCGTCGTCGCCGTTGCACTGGTTGCCATCGTCGCAGGCGCCCTTGCGGGCCGTGTTGGCGCAGCCCGTGGCCCCACGGCACAGGTCCGTGGTGCAGTCGTTGTGGTCGTCGCAGAGGGCCGGCAGCGTCTGGTCATCCTGGCCGTCGCAATCCGAGTCCACGCCGTCGCAGATCTCGGCGGCCCCGGGGAACACGGCCGCGTCCAGGTCGTCGCAGTCGTCGCCACCCAGGTGCTTGGCCAGGAAGCCGTCGTCGTCCCGGTCCTCGCCGTCCACGCCGTCGCAGTTCAGGTCCACCTCGTCCCCGGCCATGTCCTGGGCGCCGGGGTTGATGCCGAAGATGTCGTCGTTGCAGTCCTCGCAGGAGTTGTACCCGTCGCCGTCCACGTCCTCGGTGTCGTCGGCGGCGCCGTTGCAGTTGTTGTCCAGGCCGTCGCAGACCTCGGCGGCCCCGGGATAGACCTGGGCGTTGCCGTCGTCGCAGTCCAGGTCTGCGGTGACGCCGTCCTCGTCCAGGTCGTCGGTGGGTGCCAGGCAGCAGCGAAAGCCCAGGGCCACGGGCTGGTAGGCCTCGGGCAGGTAGGTCTGGCAGCGGGCGTTGATGCCCCCACCAAAGGCCCCTCCGTAGACGCTGCCCTCGGCGGTCCACTCCGCCAGGTCGCCCACCAGATCGAAGACGTCCAGCCCCGCCGGCGCACAGTCCGGGTGGCTGCCGATGGGGGCGGGCTTCAACGGAAACTCGGTGTTGCAGGACTTCCCGTTGTAGGCACTGCCGTAGGGATAGGGGCCGGCGCCGGCGAACAGGCAGGCGGCCCCGAACTGGGCCTCGGTGCACAGGCGATGACCCGCCTCCAGGCACAGGGCGGCAGCTTCCTCAAGGGTAGCGGCCAGGGGATACTGGTCCACCACGCCGGGGTACTCAAAGGGATCCATGTAGAAGGGAGCGTCGCCGGCCACAAGCTGCATTCCCTGGGGGGGCCAGGGGGGCGGCGTGGTGTCAGGCTGCTCTGCCGTGTCCAGGGTGTCCCCGGGCGCCGGCACGTCGGCATCGGTCAGCAGGTCCGTGGGCTGCCCCGTGTCCCCCGGCCCGTCCGGGTCCGCCAGGTCCACGGGCCCCAGGTCCCGAGCCACCTCCGCGGCATCCAGGGGGGTCACGGCGTCGCTGGCGTCGGCCCGCAGGTCCTGCAGGATCTCGCCTCCATCAAGCAGCAACTGAGGGTCCCGGGCGGGGGACCCCGAGCCGCAAGAGCACAGCAGCAGCAGGGCCCAGAGCAGATGGTGGGTCCTAACCATTAGAAGACCTCCAGTGCGACGTTGAGGCAGCCGGGGCGGGCCACGCCGCCGATTGTATTGGGACCAGGGGGGAATGCAAGCAGGCGAAAACGGGGACGGAGGCAGGGACGGAGGCCGCGTGACGCCCGGCCGTCCAAGCCGCGAACGAAGTGAGCGGATCAGACGGATGAGCGGATCAGAGGGACGGAGGCCGCGTGACAAGCAGACCCTGGCCGTGGCAGAATCGCCGCCTGTCGCACCTGGAATTGGGGATTCGGTTGGGCGTGTCAAAGACCACCACAAGCGCTCTGCGCCTGCTTGTCCTGCTGCTTGTGGCGCTGCCTCCGTCCCCGGCGCGGGCCTACTTCGACATCGTCAGCCTGTATCAGCAGAAGGTGAAGGCCTTTGAGGCCGTCTACTACCTGGAGAGCGACCAGAAATGGCAGCGGGACCGCAGGGTCTTCGAGGTCTTCTACGCGGGAGACCGGTTTTTGTCCGCGGAGCAGGATGGCCAGGTCGTCAAGGAGGGCTACACCAACCAGTCGGCGGGCATGCTGGTGAACGTGCGGCCCGGGGACGGAGACCTCCAGTTGGGGCTGTTCAATCTATGGAGCAGCAACCGCCTGGACTCGTCCTCGTCGGGGACCTGGGAGGCCCTGCACGGCGGGCGCGTGACCTTCGGGGAACTGGTCGAGCTGTCGCTGGGAAGCTACTGGCGCTCGGGCCAGCCCGGTCCCCGGGCCCAGGCCGCGTCCACCCGGGACCTGGGGCGCAGGGCCTCGGGGTTCCTGGAACTCAACAGCCCCATCCTGTTCCTGAAGTCCAGCTACGTGGTCGGCCTGGACACCAGTCGGGGCGTCGAGCGCTGGGACCTCCGGTTTGACTACGACCAGTTCCGCTGGGTCGACTCCCTGGCCCTGGGCCTGGTCCAGTACCATTACTCCGACCAGCACACGGCCCTGGCCCTCGACGTGACTCGCCTTGGCTGGCCCAGGTTTCGTTTCCTCTCGGCGTCGCTGCGAATGTCCGACGCCGGCTTCGCCTGGGCCCAGGGCGGCCTGGACCTGATCCTGCTGTCCCGGGAGGACTTCAACCTGACCCGCCGCGGGCACTTCGCCACCAGCCTCGGCCTCCAGGCCATCTACTCCTATGTCAGCCCCGACGGTGCCAGCCTCATTGGACGCCCCGGGGACGAGGGGCAGCACGGCTTCAAGGCCCGGGTGACAGCCCAGGTCCCCGCCAAGTGGGTCATGGTGGCCCTGGCAACCCTTGGCGCCGGCATGACCGGAAAACCCGAGGACCAGCAACTGGCGGCTGAACTGGCCGCCGAAGTCGCCCGCGAGCCCCGGGACATCATGTTCTGCCGCCTGGAGTTCGAGTACACCTACAACTCCCCCGAGACCTTCCTGTTTCCGGCACCAGACATAGTGGACCGGCATCGGATGTTCTTCTCCCTGGGCCTGGTCTATTGAGGAGGCTGCCATGAGTGCGCGCGGTTTTGCCTGGTTGTTGCTGGTGGCCCTGGCCGCCCAGCTTGCCGCCCCCTGCCCCGCGCTTGCCGCCCTGCGCAATCCCTACCTGCCGGTGGTCCCGGCCCTGCCCCCGGTGGGCCAGGACCGCTGCCACTTCTCGTTTGCCTATGGGATGGGCTCGGACATCACCTCCTACGGTCCCGCCATGGGCTGCCAGTGGGGACGGGGCCCCGCCTTCCTGCTGGACTGGGCCCTGGCCCCCGCCGACCTCAAGGACGGCGACGAGGCCCCCCGGCTAGGGGGTCTGGGGCACCTGGCCCTGGGCCTCAAGGTGGACCTGCTGGCCCCGCCCCCACCCTCCGGGCTGGCCATGGGCTGGTCCATCCAGGCCAAGGCCCTCGGGTCCGCCGCAGCCTTTGAAGGGCGGCAGTTCGCGCCCCAGTTCGGTGGTCAGGTCGGCACCCTGTTCAGTCTGTCCCATCCCCTCGTCTGGGGCGCGTCGCTGTCCTGGGGAGCCTTCACCGATCTGGTGCTGCTGGGCGGCGACCTGAACTCCCAGGTGCCGTCCGCCACCTCCCTGGATCTGGTCGATGTCGGGCTGTCGCTGGCGTTCAATCGGCAGGGCAGACCCAGTTCGCTGCTGGGGACCGTGGGGGCCGTTCTGGACGCCTCAGAGGGAACCTGGATTGCCTCGTGGATGTCCCTGGGGGTGCTTTTCTAAGGGTTTGTTTGCGGCTCAGGGCTTCAGCAGGCAGGTGCCGGGGCTGGGGGCGGCCTGGATCTTCCAGCCCTCCAGGCTGCGCTCCACGCTGCTGCCCTGGGGGGCGTCGGCCACGTCCACGGCGCCCACCTTGCCGGTCTCGTCCAGCAACTGGCTGCCGTTGTCCGCACCGTAGATGACCGCGTCAAAGGGCACGGTGTTGGGCTGGATGTCCTTGGACGGCACGTTGAACAGGCCCACGGCGTCGCCGGGGCTGCCCGAGTTCTGCAAGTCCGACCCGAAGTCCTCCGCCTGGAAGAAGCTGGGGCTGCCGTTGGCCGCAGTGGACTGGGGCCCACCCACCACCACGCAGGCCCCCGGCTGCAGCACGCCGTCCAACTGGAAGTGCCCCTGGTCCAGGTTGCTGCCGCCCCACCCCAGGGACCAGCCCGACAGGTCCACGGGCAGAGAGCCAGAGTTGTACAGCTCGATCCACTCGAACTCGTCGTCCGAGCCGCTGGGGTCGTACAGCACTTCAGAGAGCTGCACCTTGTAGTTGTCCCCCAGCCAGGCGTACCAGTTGTCCAGGAAGTCCACCCAGAACTGGGGCGGCCGCGCCTCAATCAGCAGGTCCCGCTCAAAGATGGCCGCCTGCACGGGGAAGTGGATGGCCAGGCCCGTGGCCCCCGGCACCCCGCTGGCGTGACCCTCGTCCACCACCGCCGCCGCCAGGGCCTCCAGCAGGGCCGCCGTCTGGGTGGCCAGCCCCGGGGCCTCGCTCTTCAGCAGGTCCACCAGGTCGCCCAGGTCCACCTGCCCCGAGTCCCACTCATCCTCGTACTCCGCCAGCCCGAAATACTGGGCCTTGGACTGGGCCACCGCCAGGGCCGCCCCGTGGGTCCCCAGGTCCTCCCCCAGCGCCCCCACCAACCCCTCCAGCGCGCCCGTCAGCGCCTCCATGGCCGCCAGGTCCACCAGCGACAGGGTGGCCATGGTGTCCTCGAATTCGTTGATGGACTTGGTCATGAAGCCTTCAATGATCATGCTGCCCAGGGCCGGCGCTCCGTCCCCGTCCTCCAGCGCCCCAAACACGCGATAGTCCCACCCGGGGCCACCCTCCAGCTCCTCCGAGGCCACCAGATAGTCCGCCACCGGCGCCAGCAGATTGGCCGTCTCCACGCTGCCCATGAGGCAGGCATCAAAGCCCACTAGGTCCAGCTTGGCCCCATCCGGCAGCCCCGCCCCCTCAAGCCCGGCCGCCACCGCGTCCGCCAGCTCGGCGGGCAGCAGCGCGTCCTGGTCCGAGGTCTCGTCCCACCCAAAGCCCAGCAGCCCCCCGCCGTGGTCCCACAGAATCAGCGCGTAGTGCTGGGCCGGGTAGTTCTCCAGGCCGAAGGTCACGAAGTCGCTGAGGGTCGCCGGGTTGGCCATGTTCTTCTCGCCCAGGTCCGCCAGCTTGTCGTAGCCCGCGGGCTTCATCAGCAGGCGCCAGGTGTTCTTGTAGTCCCGGTCCATCCACGAATCCGAGTCGCGGTAATCCATGCCCGCCACCCAGTCCGCCTGCACCACGATCTTCACGTTGGTCTGGGCGGAGGCCACCATCATCTCCTCCAGGTTGGGGAAGGAGTAGGCCTCCAGGTCGTTGTCCGCCACCAGATAGACCAGCACGGTCCAGTCCTGCCCCACGCCGCACTGCCCGCCGCCCAGGCACACCTTGCCGTTGTCGCAGGTGCCGCAGCTTCCGCCGCAGCCGTCGTCGCCGCAGACTCGCCCGTCGCACTGGGCCACGCAGCCGTCACCGCCCAGGTCCCCCTGGGGGTCGCTGTCGCCGGGCAGGGTGTCCAGGCCCGGGTCCACCTCGTTGGTCTTCGCGTCCAGGCCGTCGGGGCTGGTCCCCAGGTCCCCGCCACCATCAGGTGCGCCCAGGTCCGCGGCCACCTCCGTCCCCAGGTCCGAACTCCCGGCCCCGCCTCCCCCCGAGCCCCCACACGCACCAACCAGCCACAGCACGGCCAACAGCAACGGGAATCTGAAGTTCATGGTCTTGCTCCAGGAAGTGACAACGCGAACGGGCGGGAATGTTAGCGTCTTTGGGGGGCTTGTCCATAGGCAGACGGCCCCAGGTCGGGTCAGTCCAGGCCCCGGCGCTTCAGCAGCGGCGCCACCTGCGGGTCCCGGCCCCGGAAGGCGCGGTACATGTCAGCCGCCTCGCGGGTGCCGACGGGCTCCAGGATCTCCCTGCGGAAGGCCGTGGCGGTGGCCTGATCGAACAGCCCCCGCTCTTCAAAGGCCGCGAAGGCGTCGGCGTCCAGGACCTCGCTCCAGATGTAGCTGTAATAACCCGCCGAGTAGGCCCCGCCGCCGCCGAAGATGTGGTTGAAGTAGCCGCTGCGGTAGCGCGGCAGGATGGCCGGAATCAGCCCCAGGCCGTTCATGGCCTCGGCCTCGAAGACGTCCGCCTCCCGGGGTTTGGTGTCCTCCAGGCTGTGCCAGGCCATGTCCAGCAGGGCCGCCGCCAGGTACTCCACCGTCAGGAACCCCTGATTGAACAGCCGGGCCTTGCGCACCTTGTCCACCAGGGCCGCCGGGATGGGCTTGCCCGTCTGATAGTGACGCGCATAGAGGGCCAGCACCTGGGGGTCCAGGGCCCAGTTCTCCATTATCTGCGATGGCAGCTCGACGAAGTCCCGAGGCACGCTGCCCAGGCTGGCGTAGTGCACCCGCGAGAACAGGCTGTGCAGCGCGTGGCCGAACTCGTGGAACAGGGTCTCCGTCTCCTCCAACGACAGCAGCGCCGGCTTGCCCGCCGTGGGCTTGGTGAAGTTGCCCACGTTGGTGACGATGGGCCGCACGTCCTTGCCGTCCCGCACGTACTGGTCCCGGAAGCCGCCGCACCAGGCGCCCCCGCGCTTGCTGGCCCGGGGGTGGTAGTCAGTAAGGAACAGGCCCAGGTGGCTGCCGTCCCGGTCCAACACCTCGTAGGCCCGCGCCTCGGGGTGGTAGAGGGGTACGCCCTGGACCTCCTTGAAGGTCACCCCGTACAGCCGCTTGGCCACCTCAAAGGCACCCTGGACCACGTTGTTCAGCTCGAAGTAGGGGCGCAGCTCGGCGTCATCCAGGCCGTACTCGGTGCGGCGGATCTGCTCGGCGTAGTAGAACCAGTCCCAGGGCTGCAGCACCTCACCCTGCACGTCCACGTCCAGCGCCTCCTGAAGCTGCTCGGACTCGCGCACGGCCCGGGCCAGCGCCGGCTTCCACAGGCGGTCCAGCAGGTCCGTCACGGCCGCCGGGGTGCGCGCCATGCTGTCCTCCAGCACGAACTGGGCCCAGCTTTGGTACCCCAGCAGTTGCGCCTTCTCCACCCGCAGCGCCGCCTGCTGCGCCAGGTTCGCCTGATTGTCCGCGTCGTTCCCGTGGGTCCCCCGGGTGGCATAGGCCCGCTGAAGCTGCTCGCGCAGGTCTCGCACCTGGCTGCTGCCAAGGAACGGGAAGATGCTGGGCCACTGCAGCGTGAACAACCAGCGCCCCTCCAGGCCCGCGGCCTTGGCCTCCTGCGCCGCCCCCGCAAGCTGCTGCTCGGTGAGGCCCGCAAGCTGCGTCTGGTCCAGCACCAGCCGAAAGTCATTGGTCTCCTTCAGCAGGTTGTCCCCGAACTGCAGCCCCAGCATGGACAGCTTGGCGTTGATCTGCCGCAGCCGCGCCTGCTTCTCCGGCGCCAGCCCCGCCCCGCCCCGGACGAAGCCCTTGTGGGTCTCCTCCAGCAGGCGAAGCTGCTCCGGCGCCAGCTTCAACTGCGCGCGCTGGTCGTACAGGGCCTTGATCCGCCCGAACAGCTTGGGGTTCTGGATGACGTCGTCGCTGAGGGCCGACAGCTTGGGCGAGAAGTCCCGCGCGATGGCCTGCAGACCTTCCGTGACGTCCGTCCCCAGGAGGTTCCCAAAGACCATGCGCACCCGCAGCAGCAGGTCGCCGGCGCGGTCCAGGGCCTCGATGGTGTTGGCAAAGGAGGGGGCTTCGGGGGAGTCCGCGATGGCCGCGATCTCGGCGCGCTGGGCGGCGATGCCAGCCTCCAGGGCGGGCGGGAAGTGGCGCTCCTCGATGCGATCAAAGGGCGGCAGCCCAAAGGGCCCGGTCCATTCCTCCAGCAGAGGGTTGGCCTCCCCCGGAGCAGCCTGCGTCCCGGCCCAGGCCAGGCCGCCAAGTCCCATCACGCCCAATCCCGCAAGCAGCAAACACCAAGAGTTCATGGCAAGCCCTCCGGCAGAAGATCACAGCCCCGGACTGTGAGGCAACCCCGGGCCGGTGTGCAAGGGGAAAGGACGGAAAGGACACAGGGGGCGGGCAGCGCCGCGCCGCTTTGCGGCGCTGGCTGCCACGGACGGGGACAAGCCGGAAAGCTACCTCTTCTCCTTCCCCCGACCCGGGGGAAGGTGGCGCGAAGCGCCGGATGAG
>CAIXZC010000029.1 GCA_903923815.1 uncultured Myxococcales bacterium | reverse complement strand
GTGTTCCAGCAGGGCACGAATGTGTACTCGTTTGCGCCCCACATGGTGGACCTTGTGTCACCCATCACTGTGCTGCCCCTTGGGGCGCCCCTGGTGGAGTTGCTGGTTCCGGTGGGCGTCGGAGACCTGCTAATTGGCACCACCTTCCACCGAAACACCTATTCCTACGATGAGGACGGGGGTTCCAGTGAGGGCACATTGAGCGGCTGGCTCGTAAGCATCGGCTATGCCGCCAAGCTCGTGGGAGATGACAAGGGTTGTGTCCGGGTAGGTGGGCGCGTGGGCATGGCCTTGATGGGCACGGCCAAGAGCGAATACGCCTACCCCGAATATGATTACTCCGGCAGCGACACCTCGGACATCGACAGCATGTTCAACGCCACCGGCTTCCTCTCCGGCGAGATGATGCCCTCCAAGCACTTTGGGCTGGGGGTGGAGACCGGGTTGTCGTTCATCCTGTTGGGCGTGGACAAGGTCGACTACTCGTTCGTTTCAACCTACGCGGCCCTGTCCGGCATCATGCGCTTCTAAGCAGCCTCAGGAACTCTTCCTCGCCAATCAGGGCCACGTTGGCCCCCGAGGCATTCAGCTTGCGGGCCTTCTTCAGCTTGCTGGACTCGCGGCCACCTTCCTCGGTGCCAAGGACCAGGTGCGTGGTGTCCTTGCTGACGTCCGCGGGGGTGGCGGCGCCCAGGGCCCGGACCCGGTCCTGGGCCTCCTTGCGGGTCAGGGCGGCCAGGGCCCCGGTGAAGACGAAGGAGAGGCCCAACAGTGGGCCGTCGGTGGGGGTCGCGGGGGCCGCGCTGCGCAGGGCCAGGTGGGGCAGCAGAGCGTCCACCTGGGGGGCCGCCCGGCGCAGGCCGCTGACCACCTTGAAGGCGGTGGCGAAGCTCTGGCCCTCCAGCTTGCAGATGGTCGGAATGTCCAGGGCCCGCACGGCCTCCAGGGTGCCAAATTCCTGGGCCAGTTGGGTGCTCACCGAGTCCGCCAGATCCTCTATGCCCAGGGCCGCCAGGAACTGCGCCAGGGTGGGGCGCCGGGCGGCCTCCACCTGGGCCAGCAGGTTGTCTGCGGACAGCGCTCCCAGGCCGGGGATGGAGGCAATCGCCTCGCGGGGCAGCACGAAGAAATCGGCGGGGGTCTTCAGCAGTCTGTGCTGCTGCAGCAGCCTGACTACCTCGGGCCCAAAGCCCTTCATGCCCAGCACCCGGGCGAAGTGGACCAGGCCCCCCACAAGGGTGTCGGGGCACTCCGTCGGTCGAGAACAGGCCAGGTTGCCGTCGCAGGCCGCCAGGGCCAGGTCGGGCAGGTCCGCGGGGTCCAGCAGGTGAAGGGCTCCGGGGTGGGCCCGAAGGCCCGGGGGCAGGTCCCGATGGGCAGCCTCCAACAGCCAGTCGGGGGCGCCACCCAAGGCGGAGGCCTCCAGCAGATCGGCCAACAGGTCGTCGCCTTGGGCCGTGGCCTCCAGGTGGGGGCGCAGCACGGGCAGCAGGAAGAGCTGGGCGGGCAGATCCACCAGCAGGTCCAGCGCCAGCGCCAGGGTCTGATGGGATGCGGGGCTTTGGGGACAAAAGGCCAGCAGCAGGGGGACAGGGGCGCCGGGCGTGCCCAGCCGGGGCAGGGCCTCCAGGATGTGGCGCACCCGGGCCTCCTTGTCCTGGCCGCTGCGAACCCGCCACGTCAGCAGATCCTCCTGGGCCTCGTCGTCCCCGGGCTTGGGGGTCTTGCGCAGGGAGGCCAGCAGCGTCCCCACCAGATCCGTGGTCCGGGCGGCGCTTTTGGCCGCCAGGCGGGCCGCGAACTCCTGGTGCAGCAGGGCCGCGTCCTGGGCGGTGGCGCCCAACGGCAGACGTTCGCCGCCAATCAACAGCACGGGCGCCAGCAGCAGCGCCTCCCGCTGGCAGGAGGGGCAGTGGCTGGGCACCTGCACGGGGCTGTGGCCGCCGCCCAACGTGGCCTCCAGGTTGGGGATGACGCCACCCCGGCGAGTGACCTGCACCCGGTCCCCCAGGGCCAGCCCGTGATCCCGCAGGATGCGGATGTTGTGCAGGGAGCAGCGGGCCACGTTGGCGCCGCTGAGAAACACCGGCTCCACTATGGCCACGGGGCTGATGCGGCCCGTGCGGGAGACGCTCCACTCCACGGCCTGCAGGCGGGAAAAGCCCGTCTCTCCCTGGAACTTGAAGGCCACGGCGCCCCGGGGATGATGGGCGGTGACCCCGGCGGCCTCCACCAGGTCGCTGCGATCCAGGCGAATGACTATGCCGTCGGCATCAAAGTCCCAGGAGTCCCGGTCCTTGAGGGCCGCCTCGTAGCGGGCCGGCACCTGGTCCGCGGGGAGCACTTCGAAGGGTGGGGGGGTGAAGCCCGCCTCGGCCAGGGCCGCCAGTTTTGCAGACTCCGAGATGGCCTGGGCGCCGAACAGCTCGTAGGCAAAAAACGCCAGGTCCGCCACCGCCTCCCGGCTGCCCTCCTTTTGCTTCAAGAGCCCCGCGGACAGGTTCCGGGGGTTGGCGAACTGGGCGCCATAGCGGGCCGAGAACACGGAGCGCTTCATGTGGACCTCGCCGCGCACCTCGGCGGGGCCAAAGGGCAGGCGCAGGGGGATGCCAGGGATCTGCAGCACGTTGGTGGTGATGTCCTCGCCCACCGTGCCGCTGCCCCGGGTGGCGGCCAGGGTCAAGCGGCCCGACGGGTCGTAGCGCAGGGTCGCGGCCACGCCGTCAATCTTGGGGGTCACCACCACCGGGGCCTGGGCCAGGGCGCCCTTGAGCATCCCCAACGCCCCCTCCACCATGCGCAGCCAGGCGTGGAAATCCTCGGCACCGTAGCACTTGTCCAGGGACAGCATGGGCACGGGATGCTGGACCTTGTCGCCGTGGGCCAGCCCGGTTGGTGCCACCCGATGCAGCACGGGGGACTGGGGGTCCAGCTCCTCCAGGCGGCGCACCAGCAGGTCGTAGACCTCGTCCGAGATCTCCGGCCGCTGCAGCACCCAGTAACGCTGATCGTGGTACTCGATCTCTCGGACCAACTGGTCTGCGCTGAGGCTGGGAATTCGGGCTGCCAGGGTGTCGTCCAACATGCCTCTCTCCGGTGGTGCGGGCCGTCGGGGACCGCGTCAGGGCCTATCTTGCAGCAGGCGCCGCAGTTCTTCAACAAGCGCGGGCAGGGCCGTCTCCAGGGGGGCCGCCAGGAAGTGGGTGCAGTGGTTGCGCAGGGGGGCCCGGGGGTCCAGGTTGAGGGCCAGCACCGTGGGGCAGGTCCGAAGGCCCGCCAGGTGCTGGACGGAGCCCGAGATGCCCAGCGCAAGGTAACAGTCGCCGTAGAAGGTGCGCCCGCTTTGCCCCACCTGACAGTCCCCCGGCAGGGCGCCCTCGTCCACCGCCAGCCGGGTGCCCGCCAGGGGTGCCCCCAGCAGGGCCGCCAGGGTCCGCACCAGGGGCAGGGTGCCGGAGGTCAGCACGCCGCGCCCCACGCCGATGGCCAGGGGGGCGCTGTCCAGGGAGGGGCCACCGGGGGCCGCCGGTTCTTGAGCGGGCGCCCAGGTGACCTGCGCCGGAAGGGCAGGGCCTGGGGCCGCAAGGGCGAAGATGGGGCCGGCTGACGGCAGGACCTGGGGCTCTTCGCGATTGGGGCTGAGGGTCGCCGCCAGGCCAGGCCCGAGGGGCGCAACGCGGGCCCTCACGCGGCCGCTGTGGGACAGGCGCCACAGGTCGCCCCCTGGTGCTCCGTCCGTGACGCGGCTGAGGGCCGCCCACCCCTTCGCTGTCGCCAGGCTGGCCACCAGGGCCAGGCCAAAGCGGCCGTGGGGCACAAAGAGCCGGCCACAGGGGAGGGCGGACAGCAGGCCCACCGCCTGGTCCAGGGCCCCGGGGAAACGGCTGGGATCGGGCAGGGTGCCGCCCGTGTGCAACACCCGGCGGGCGCCAAAGCGGGCCAGCCTGTGGGCCATGACGGAATCCGAGGTCAGCAGGTCGTAGCTGCCCCCGCGAAGGGCAGCCAGCCGTTGCACCAGGGCCACAGCCGCCAGTTCAGCGGGCCCCACCGAAGAGGTCCCCAGCCACAGCAGATCCTGGTTCGGGGGGGCATCGGGTGGCAGGTCCGATTCCGGGGACGGAGGCAGGGGATCGGCCAGGGATGCAGGCCGGGGGCCACGGGCCAGGGGGGCCAGCAGCCGCGCCAGTTGGGCGATGTCTATGGGGGGCGCCGGGCGGGCCTCCGCCGTGGCCGGCAGGACCAACGCCGCCCCCAGACTGTTGCAGCGGCCCTGGACCTCCACGGGGTCCAAAACCTGGACGGTGGCCCGACGGGCCCCAAGCTGGGCAGCCAACAGGGGCAGGGAAGGGCGGTTGAGGCGCAGGTCACAGCAGACCACCGCTGGCAGGCCCAGGGAGAAGTCCACCAGCCCCTGGTCCCACTGGGCCCGGCCCCGAAGGGTGCGGCCCTGCACGGTGAGGCCAGGAAGGCGGCTCTTCAGGCCCTCTTCTCCCAGCGGGTGAACCGCGGGCCCAGCCACTGGCCAGCCCAGGATTCGGCCCACCAGCCAGGGCACCAGCCCCGAGTCGCCGCAGGGGCTGGAGGCCCCCAGCAGCAACAAGTCGGCGCCCTGCTGCCGGGCCAGCCCGGCGATGAGGCTGGCCACCTGCCAGGGATCGGCCTGGGGCGTCGGCGCCAGGCGCAGGGCCGTGGTGGCGCCCAGAGCCAGGGCTCGGCGAAGCTGCTGGTCGCACTCCGGACCTCCCAGGGAGAAGGCCACCACCTGGGCCTGCGTCCCCGCAGCCAGCCGCGAGGCCTCCTCCAGGGCGGCCTCGCAGTAGGGGTTCAGGCAGTACTCGGGGAAGCGCGGAGCGGGCCCGCCCGGTCCGTCCACCAGGGGGATATCCGCGTCAATGCTTCGCTGGGCCGACACCAGGATCTTCACGACAGCCTCCAATGCGCCGGCACTTTATACCGAATCGAGCGCCTAAGCCAAACGCCCGGTGTGGCTTGCGCCTGCGCGCTTGCACAAACGACCCACGCGATCGCTGGAGCGGGCGCGCCGTCCATGATGTCCATTGTCCATTGGGACGGACGGGGACTCCCACTAAAGGGGCGGCAGGGCTGGGCCTGGGGCGGCTTCGTACTGGCCCTCCCAGGGGGTCTTGAAGAAGCGGACCTCCAGGTTTCCCAGGCCCGCGGGGAAGCAGGCCAGGCCTAGCTGATCCATGGGCTCTTGGGAGCGGATGGTGAGGTTTGTCAGCTTCTTGCTGGTGTCGTAGGCGTAGGCCTTGGTGCCCCCGCTCCCTGGCAGGCACAGGGCCACACTGCGGCCATCCTGAAGCACCGGGGCCTGGACGGTCTGGGCCGGGGTGCCTGGGATGTACAGGGTCTCCAGGCCTGCCACCTGGGGCAGGCAACTGCTGTCCAGCTTGACCACCACCAGCAGCTCCTGGAAGGGGCCCAGGGGTCTGGGCTGGTCGCCAAAGACTCCAAGGGGGCCCTCAATCGGGTCGTAGAGCTGGGCCTCCACGTCACTCCAGGCGTCGTGCAGGGTCTCCTCGGCGTACTGGGCCGGGGTCTGGCACTTGCCCAGGCCGGTGTTGGTCCAGTCCGTCCCTGAGACCACTCGGCAGGACCCTACGGCGCAGCCGCTGCCCCGGGGGTCCTTGTGCAGCGACAGATAGCTGCGGGCGGCCTTCACCAGGCAGCTCGAGCGCCCATAGAAGGAGTGAAAGGCAATGTGGGCGCTGAAGGGGGTGGGGTTCTTGACCCGCAGGACTGCGCCGGCCAGCTCGCCATGCAGCTCCCAAGGGGTGTCACTGTCGAACAGCTCCTCGACGGTGGTGAAGTTGCCTGGGCCCTTGGGCTCCAGGGTCGTCTCCAGGGGTGGACCCACGATGTTGAGGTTCAGGATGTAGGTGCGGCTGCTGCTGTTGCCGCAGGAGTCCGTGGCCTCCACCACCAGGGTCTCGGGCTGGTTCTCCGGCGTAACCACGGGCTCGGACGCACCCTCATCGAACAGCAGGGGCCAGTACACCGCCAGTTCCACCACCCCCTCGGCTTCGTTGGGGCTCGCCTGGGTGCTGGTCAGGACCTTCTCGCCGTTCAGCAGCGAAGCCCGCAGCAGGACCACCCGGCCCAGGCCCAGGGCCTCCCCACCGTCCACCCCATCCCCGGCCCACACCCGGAACAGGGGCAGGTTCTTCGCCTCCGCGTCCTCCACCCCAACCGCCGCCAGCAGGGGCGTGCGCTTGGTCAGGGAGGGGCACTCCACGGCGCAGGTCTTCTCGGACAGCTCCACGGGGTCCCCGGTGGGCGTGTACACGAACAGGTCCCCCACCTTGGCCACTGTCATGGTGGTCTCCTGCAGGCTCACCGTCGGCAGCAGCCTCAGCTCCGGCGCCGTCTCGTCTCTGGCCATCCAGGCGCTTGCCCGGGTCTCGTTTCCTGCCCCGTCAAGGGCCCGCAGCTTGACCTCGAAGCTCTGCCCCGCCGGCGGCTCGCCCCTGGCAACCCAGGCCCCCGCCTCGACCTGCCGCTCTGCGGTCCAGCCCTCGGGGGCTTCCACCTGCACCTGCAGCACCTCGCTGGTGGCGTCGGTGGCCAGGAAGGGCAGCACCGCCTCCACCGGGGGGTAGGGCTCGGCCCCCTCGGGCACCTGCAGCACCGGCGCTTCCAGGTCAGGCACCAGGTCGAAGTCCCGCAGCACGTAGTTGGCGTTGCTGTCCTCGGCCCGCACCCGCAGCAGCAGGGGGCCCTGATCGTTGGGGATGGCCAGCCGCGCCCGCACCGTCTCGCTGCCCAGGCCCTGCAGCTCCTCCGGCACCACCACCTCGCCGTTCAGCCTCAGCTCCACGGAGGTGACCCCCCACTCGTCGCTGATCTCCAGCTCCGCCGCCGCCACCAGGGGCCCGAACCACTTGGCCGTGGGCTCCAGCAGGGTCACCAGGGGGCTGGTCTTGTCGGGGCAGATGTTCAGCTCCAACGCGCCGCCGTTGCCCGCCCGGTCCTGCAGCGTCAACTCGTTGCCCAGGGCCTGGTCTTCCGGCGCAGGGCACAGCCAGGTCAGCTCGTCCTGCCGCGTGCAGCTCCCCAGCGCCCCCTCCAGCACCACCAGCGGGCAGGCGTCCGCGCCCTCCTTCAGCAGCAATGGTTCGGGCCAGGCCAGCGGGCACTTGGGGCTCCAAGCGGGCGCCGCCAGGGTGGGCAGCAGGGTGTCAGGAATGACGTTCCTGGTCAGGGTGCTGGTGTTCCCTGCGGGATCCCGGGCGGTGAAGGTGAAGCTCACCGGTCCCTCGCAGCCCTCCAGCCCCGGCGTCACCGCCAGGGTCAGTCGTCCACCCTCCAGCGTCCCTTCAGCCGGACAGGTGGATTGCCAGTCAAACAGGTCCAGTCCGTGGTCATCGCTGGCCTCCACCACCAGCGAGAAGGGGCCGTTCAGACAGTCCCCCTCGTCGGGGCTGGGGTCCACAAGCTGCAGCACCGGGAACAGCGGATCGAAGGCATCCCCAGGCTCATCCGCGGGAAACAGGGGGCCCGTGCCCGTGCTGATGACTTCGTACAGCCCGTCGTCGGCGCCCAGCACCTGGGGCCCCACGCCACTGGCATTGCGCTCCCCTGCGGCGAACAGATGCAGGGCCCGGGCCAAGGTGCCCCTAAGCAGCTGACTGTCCACCTTGGGCAGCCCCGCCACCGCCTCCAGGGCTCGGGTCTGCTGGCAGTCCGCGCCCGCTCCGGCGCAGTCCAGTCCACGTCCGTCGAAGATCCCATCGGAGGCGTCCGCCACCAGCAGCGCCAGCAGGTCCGCCCCGCAGGTGTCCGGGGCATCCCAGGCTCCCATCAGCCGCGCCTCCGCCGACAGGGCTGCGGTCAGCAGTCCCAGGCGGGTGGCTGGGTTGGGCCAGGGCCAGGAGCCCGCCGAGGGGTCGAAGCAATCCGTGAAGGGCAGGTCCGCCGGGTCCTTGCGGTCCAGGTGCATGGCCAGCAACCCCTGGGCCAGGGACAGCGTGGCCACCCAGTCCTGGGTCTCGGTCCTCCCAGCACGGGCGTCCGTCAACGCCGCCGCCAGCTCGGTCCAGGGATGCAGGAAGACCGCCCTATCCCGCAGTTGGGCCAGGTCCGGCAGGTCCACCCGCAGGCGCAACTGGCTGTCGAAGCCGCAGGGAGTTCCATCCGCCGCCTCCAGCCAGGAGGCCTGGGCTCCCAGGGCCTCAATTCGGGCCGCTCCCCAGCACTCCCCCGATGGCAGCATCAATTCGAAGGACCCGTCCTGGCCGCTCTCGGTGGACAGGCGCTCCACGAACTCCTCTCCCTCACGCAGGGCCAACACCACGGTGGCCCCAGCCACGGGCCCACCAAAGGAGACCCTCCCACGGATCTGACAGCCCTGGCCGTCCCCGGCCTCGCCGCCCCCCTCCGTTGTTCCCCCGCAGCCCCCGATTCCCAACGCCAACCACAGCAACGCCAACCGCACCAGCACCACCCTCATTCCGTCCTCCAGGCAAAGTTCACCGACACCAGCGCGCGCTGGGACTGGTCGCCAAGCAGGGCAAGCCCGCGGCCCATCCGCAGCAACTGGTCGGGTTGGAAACCCAGGGAACCCAGGGAGTAGGTCGTCGCTACGCCTGGGGTCAGCACCGATGGGGGATTGTCGGGGGGCAAGATCAGGAGGTCCGCGCCGCCAACGGTGGGACAGACTGCCAGCAGCCCCTCCCCCTCCAGGGCCTCAATGGTCGCCGCGCCGCTGCAGGGCAGGCTACCCAGGGGCTGGGGTACGCCGCCGTTCTCCGCAGCCCCGCCCCACAGGCGGCCCTGCGCGTCCAATACCGCCACCCGCCCCGGGCCCGTGAAGACCACGTTGGACAGCGGGCCCCGTCCACCCAGGTCCAGGCGGAACCAGCCCCCGCCCTCGGAGCCCAGGGTTGCATCCATCACCAGCACCTCGTCAGCCAGCGCCAGGGCCAGACTGGATCCAAAGGCGGCCATAGACAGGGGGGCCGTCCCCAGGCGCGGATCCTGGAACCGGAAGGCAGTCTGTCCCGTGGGCAGGAAGGCCTCCAGGTACCCCGGGCACGCCAGCACGAAGGTCCCCGCGGCCACGCTGAACAGCCCCCCCAGGGGGACCGCCTCGCAGGCCTTCGCCTCCCACAACACCTGGGCGTCCGTGTTCAAAGATGTAATGGATTGTTCCGACACCAGGATGGTCTGCGCCTCCCAGCCCGCCGTTGGTGCCAGCATCAGGGGAGCCTCAAGCACCCTGGTCAGGGCCCCCTCCTCGCCCTGGGGGAAGCGGCACAGGGACTGGCCGGCCACGACCCATAGGCCGCCCTTGGCATCCTCCAGAGGCGCGAAGGGGCGCGACGACGAGCCCAGGGGGCAGGTCCGGCTTGAGACCTCCGTCCCCGTCAGATTCGTCAGGGTCAAGGCCAGGGTCTGGCTGGTGGCACGGCCGATCGCCAGGCGGTTTGTTCCAAGGGGGGCCGGGGGGGACTCCAGGGCGCCCGCCGAGGGAAAGGGCAACAGGCAGTCCGCGCCCCGCTCCAGGTCGCAGCAGGGCTCGCCGGGGTCGGGGTTCAGGTGGCAGAAGGGGCGCTGCCACTCCGGGTCGGGCAGGAAGCAGGCCCCATCAAGGCAGCGTGAATAGGGTTTGGGGCAATCCCCATCGACCTCGCAGCCGGGCAGGTCACAGTCCTCGAAGCAGGCCTGCAGCAGAGCCAAGACCAAGAGGGCTGGAATAAATTTGTGCAAGCGCTGTTTCATGCAATTCGGAGGGATACCACAGCCCTTGGACGGGTCAAAAATCCCACCCTTTGCGGGGCTCCGGCGCCCCTGTGCAGCGGTTCACAAAGAACGCTTGACCTTGCGGGGCCTTTGGAATAGCTTTGGCGACTGATTTTTTGGGTTCACTGATCCTGCGGGATCGCTTGTTATTGACTAAAAAAGGGGTGTTGAGATGAAGAAGAGGATGCTGTCGATTCTGGTTGCCGTTCTGGGCCTTGCCCTGCTGAACGGCTGTGAGAAGAAGGCTGAGGCTCCGGCTGCTGCTCCTGCCGCCACCGAGGCCCCCGCTGCTGCTCCCGCTGCTGCGCCCGCCGCTGAGGCCCCCGCCGCCGCGCCTGCTGCTGCCCCCGAGGCCGCCCCCGCCGAGGCTGCCAAGCCCGCCGAGGCCGCCCCCGCTGAGGCCGCCGCCCCCGCCGAGGCCCCCGCCGCCGCCGCTGCCGCCGAAGTGCCCGCCGACCAGAAGGTCAAGCTGGACTTCTACATCATGTCCCAGTGCCCGTTTGGCGTTCAGGTGATCAATGGCATCGAGCCCGCCCTCAAGGACATGGGCGGCCTGGTGAACTTCACCATGAACTACATCGGCGACATCCAGGGCGAGACCCTGACCTCCATGCACGGCGAGAATGAAGTCAAGGGTGACATTATTCACCTGTGCGCCATCAAGTACGCCCCCGAGAACTACGAGTACATGAAGCTCGTCGCCTGCGTCAGCAAGGACTACCGCGCGCTGCCCGCCAACTGGGACGCCTGCGCCAAGGAAGTTGCCTACAACGACGAGCTCATCGGCAAGATCAAGACCTGCGTCGAAGGCGACGAGGGCAAGGCCCTGCTGAAGGCCTCCTTCGAGGCCTCCAAGTCCGTGGGCGCCCAGGGCTCCCCCACCATCAAGATCAACGGCCAGGACTACCGCGGTGGCCGCACCGGCACCGACTTCATGCGCGAGATCTGCAAGGAATTCAAGGGCGCCAAGCCTGAGGCCTGCGCCAAGATCCCCGAGCCCAAGAAGATCAACCTGATCGTCATCGGCGACAAGCGCTGCACCGAGCGCAACTGCAACACCAGCGCCATCATCGGCAGCCTGAAGTCCATCTTCCCCGGCCTCGAGGCTGTGGAAGCCGACTACGGCACGGACGACGGCAAGGCCAAGTACGCCGAGTACGGCGTCAAGTTCCTGCCCGCCTTCATCTTCCCCGCCGACGTCAAGGACGCCGAGGGCTTTGACCGCATCAGCCGCTACCTGAAGCCCACCAACAAGGATGGCTTCCAGGTCCTGCAGATTGGCGCCAACTTCGACCCCACCGCCGAGATCTGCAACAACCAGACCGACGACACCGGCGACGGCCTTGTGGACTGCGCCGACCCCACCTGCCAGGCCAGCATGGATTGCCGCGAAGAGATCAAGGGCAAGGTTGATGTGTTCGTGATGTCCATGTGCCCCTTTGGCGTCAAGGCCCTCAACGCCATGGAAGAAGTGCTCAAGGCCTTTGGCGACGAGATCAAGTTCGAGATTCACTACATCGCCACTGCTGAAGGCGAAGGCTTCTCCGCCCTGCACGGCCAGCCCGAAGTGGACGAGAACATCCGTGAACTGTGCGCCATCAAAAACTTCGCCGATGGCAACAAGTACATGGGTTACATCCTCTGCCGCAACAAGGACATCCGCGCTGCCGATTGGCAGAAGTGCGCCACCGAGGGTGGCCTGGATGTGGCCAAGATGGAAGCCTGCGTGAACGGCGACGAAGGCAAGAACCTGCTGCGCGAAGACATCAAGATCGGCAACGCCCTGGGCATCTCCGCCAGCCCCACCTGGCTTGCCAACAACAAGTACAAGTTCAGCGGCGTGGACCCCAAGTCCATCCAGCAGAACATCTGCCAGCACAACCCCGACCTCAAGGGCTGCTCGGCCACCCTGTCCGGCGAAGCCCAGGGCACCGGCGGCGGCGCCAAGTGCGGGGGTTGATCCCATGAAGCGCGTCCGCACCCCTCTGGTGCGGACACCGCAGACAGAGAGGCTCTCCCGGTCCTGCCGGGGGGGCCTTTTTTTTGCCCTGCGGTGGCCGTGGCCAAGGTTCCTGCTGGTGACTTTGCTGGCCCTGGCGTGTTGTCTGGGGGGGCCGGGGGGGGCTGAGGCTCGCCCCGGCAAGCAGGCCAAGAAGGCCCGGCAGCAGCAGAGCGCCCCCAAGAAGGTTGGCGTCATCGTGGTGCTGGGCCAGGGCCACAAGCTCGAGGCCCGGCCAGGCGCCGGCATGGTGGAGCGGGTGCGCACGGCCGTGGAGGCCTTCCACCAGGGCCGGGCGGGCAAGCTGCTGTTCTGCGGGGGCTACACGACGGGGCATCTTTCGGAGGCCGAGGAGATGGCCGTCATGGCCATGACTCTTGGAGTGCCACGCAAGGCCGTCCTGCTGGAGACCCGCTCCCAGACCACCACGGAGAACGCGGCAGAGGCGGCCGCCATCCTGCGCCCCCGCAGCTTTCGCACGGCCCTGCTGGTCAGCCACAAGGACCACCTGGAGCGGGCCCTGAAGAACTTTCAGAAGGCCAAGGCAGCCAAGCAGATATTCCCCCTGCCGGTCCCCGAGGAACTGCCCCAACGAAAATTCCCTGAGCTGGGCCCGGAGCTGCGGCAGGCGGCCTTCGATGCGGTGGTGGTCCACGGACCGGACAGGGACCCCAAGCGCAAGGACATGCTGGAGCCCGGGCCCCAGGTGCGCTCGTTGGCCTTCACCCTGGGGGCCTTCGCGGCAAACGGCCTGGACCAGACACCCGTGCTGCTGTGGTCCAAGGCCCAGTCAGAGTTTTCCCTGACCATACCCGAACTGTTGGGCCTGGCCGCCGCCGCCTATGGCTTTCCCTTGGGGAAGGTCATCTACTCCGCGGGGCGGCGCTACGGCGAGGCCCGCACGGACCTGTTCGAGATCTGCGCCCAGCAGGGCTGGAAGAAGGTCCTGCTGGTCTACCCCGCGCCCCTGGCCCGCCGCCTGGAGGACCTGAAGGCCCAGTACGCCGAGAAGGGCCTGGAGGTCCTGACCTTCGAGGCCCTGCCCGCCCCCAAGCACTGAACGAAGGGCGCTGGCCCGGCGGCAGTCCGCTTGCACAACCGCCGATCCGCTTGCACAAACGACCCACGCTACCGCTGGCACGCTTGCACAAACGACCCACGCTACCGCTGGCAC
>CAIXZC010000028.1 GCA_903923815.1 uncultured Myxococcales bacterium | reverse complement strand
GGTCTCGGTCCTGGGCGTCCCCGCCCCCGTGGCCTCCCCCCGGGACATCGTCCTGGCCCGGGACGGCGTGCTGCTGAACAAGTCCGGCCGCGGCGCCGTCTTTCTGCCACAGGTGGCCCCCGAGCAGGGCTGGACCCTGGACATGACCCTTTCGGCCCTGTCCCGCAAGGCGGGCCTGCCCCTGACCGCCTGGCAAAGCGGCGCCGACCTCCAGGTCTTCCAGGCCCTGGTCTTCCACGAAGAGTAGCCCATGAACCGCCTCGCCGCCGCGCTGCCTGTCCTGGCCCTGGGCTTCTTCGCCATGTTCTCCCAGGCCCCCCTCTTCCGCGAGCACCTGCTGGCGGGCGGCGTGGGGGACCCGGGCGTGGCGGTGTTCCTGGGCTGCTGGCTGTTCTGGGTGGCGGCGGGCTCGGGCCTCCACGCCCTTTGGCGCCCCCGCCCCAGCCTCTTTGCGCCCCTCCTGCTGCTGTACTTCGCCCTGGCCATCCCCGTGGCGCTGCTGCTTTGGAACCTGCGGCACTTCGCGGGCCTCACCCCCATGCAGCCCCTGGGCCTGCCCCTCCTGCTGCTGCACTCCCTGGTGGCCCTGGCGCCCCTGCCCCTCCTTGGAGGCCTGCTGCTGCCCCTGGCCGCCCGCCACTACCAGGACCACCCGCTCTTCGCCGCCCACCCGGGGGCCACCACCTACGCCCTGGAGGTCAGCGGCGCGGTCCTCGGCGGCGCCACCGTGACCTGGGCCCAGCACCTTGGCCTCAGCAGCCTGGTCCTGCTGCCCGCAGGCGTGGTCTTTGCCCTGGCCCTGGCTCTGCCCCTGGTTTCCCCGCGGGGGGCGCGGGGGGTGGCAAGCCTTTTGGCCCTGCCCCTGCTGGCCGCCCACCTCTACCTGCTGGCCGCTCCGGGCCAGGACCTGCTGCAGCAGCGGCGCCTCTCCTTCGTGCCCGCCCCCCTGGCCACCGCCCCCCTGGAGTCCAGGGACTCGTTCTACTCCAACTGGACGGTCCAGCCCCAGCAGCCCCAGGGCCTGCTGGTGTACCGCGACGGCCGCCTCTTTCACCGCTACCCCGAGGAGCTGGACACCCACCTGACGGCCGCGGCCCTCCTGGCCCAGAGCCCCCAGGCCGACACCGCCCTCATCCTGGGCTTTGGCGGCGAGGAACTGGTGTGCCGCCTCCTGGAGAGTGGCCTCTCCAAGGTCTGGCTGCTGGGCGCCGACCCGGTCTTCGCGTCCTTTGTGGGACCCCGCCTGGGGCCTGACCTGCTGGCCTGCCTGCAGGACCCCCGGGTCCAGGTGCTGGTGGGCGAGCCCCTCCAGAGCCTGGACGCCATCCCCCCGGCCTCGCTGGATCTGCTGGTGCTGAACGTGGGGGACCCGGACGGCGCCGCGGCCGCCCGCTTCTTCCTGCCGCCCTTTCTGAATCGCCTTGCGGGGCTGCTGCGGCCCGAGGGCCTGCTGCACCTGTCCATCAGCTCCACGGAGACCCAGCTTGGGGGCCAGGCCCTGGCCTATGCCCGGGCCGTGAAGGCCAGCCTGTCGGCGGTCTTTCCCTTCGTGGTGGTGGGGGCGGGGGAGCGTCTGCCCTTCTTTGCCGCGCGGGTGCCCCTGGGCACCGATCCGGAGACCCTCAAGGAGCGCTTCCTGACCCGGCCCCGGCGCCCGGACATCTCCCCCGACGCCCTCTTCCTGCTGTTTGAGGAGGGCCCCGTCCAGCGCCGCACGACGGCCCTGGCCGACACCACCGGGGCCAACCCCGCCGCGGGCACCCTGGGGCGCCTGCACAGCCTGCTGGCCGCGGAGGCCACGGGCTCCCGGGCCCTGGCGGCCCTGTGGGATCTTACGCCCCTGCTGGCGCTGCTGTTCGGGCTGCTGCCCTTTGTGCTGCTGTGGGTCTTCGCCCTCCCTGCGGGTGGCGCGGGGGCGACCCGGTTGCAGGGTCTTCTACTGCTGCTTTTTGCCGGCTCCAGCGCCCTCTTGCTGAACTTGGTGCTGCTGCTGTCGTACCAGTTCCGCTGGGGCAGCCTGCCGGTGGACTTCGGGCTTCTGAACGCGCTGTTCATGCTGGGGCTGGCCCTGGCTTCGCTGCTGCTGCGGCTGGCCAAGCGTGGGGGACGGGGGGAGGGCTGGCTAAGTGTCCAGGTGGCCTCCCTGCTGGCCCTGCTGGCGGTACCCCTGGTGGCGCTGGTGCTTCACGGCGGCGACGGTCCCCTGGCCCGGCTGGCCCATGGCGGGGCCCTGCTGGCCTGCGGCCTGCTGCTGGGCCTGCCCGTGCCGCTGCTGGCCAGTCCCGGCGCCCTGGGGCAGCGCTGGCAGGGGCGGGAGCTGGCCCTGGGCAGCGCGCTGGATCATCTTGGGGGGCTGCTGGGGGCCTTCCTTGGAGGCCTGCTGTTCCTGCCCGTGCTGGGCCTGAACGGCGCCGTGGCCCTGTGCCTTGCGCCCCTGCTGGCCACGGCCCTGGCGGGCCTGCCGCCCCACCTGCCGGGGGGCCGCTTCCTGGCCCGGGCCAATCCTCCCAGCCCCCTGCCCGGGGTGCTGCGGGTGCTGCTGCTGCTGGCCGTGGCCGCCGCCGCCTACCAGGGCTGGCTGAACACCCGACCGGCCCCCAGCAAGGAGGCCTTGCGGGCGCTGCCCCAGGCCTTGGTCCCCGCGGCCGCCGTCCCCGGCGCCACCCCGGGCCAATCCTCCGTCCCCGCCGCCCCTGCCCAGCCCCAGTGGGTGACCCGCACCAGCCCCGTGCTGCACCGCTGCCTCCAGCGCGCCGATGGCGGCTGCGAGGCCCTACGGCTCAGCTCCGCCTCCGCCGTACCCCAGGTGGAGGGCTTTGGGGGCCGCCTCAGCGTGCAGCTGGAGCTGGGCCCCGACGGCCTCATCCGCACCCTGGCCCTGGAGTCCCACAGCGAGACCCCGTCCTACATCACAAGGATCGGCCCCTGGATGAAGTCCCTGGAGGGCCAGCAGGCCCGGGGCATCCACCTGCCGGGCCGCCCCGGCGACGGCCCCGAGGTGCAGGGCATGACGGGCGCCACCATCAGCTCCAACGCGGTGCTAAGGGCCGTGGACGGCAGCGCCAAGGCCCTGCTGCCCCCCGCGCCCCCCGCCAACCCCAACATCCCAAAAACCATCACCACCACCAACACCCTCACCATCACCCCACACCCCAACACCCCAAACACCAACACCATCACCCCAAAACCCAACACCCCCAACACCCAAGCCGCCGGCGACCCGCGGGACCTCGACACAGGTCCTCCCCCCAACCAGCGTGCCCGCAACGCCGACCTGGGGCAGCTCAAGCCGCGCCTCGAGGCTGGGGAACTGTCGGACCGCGAGGCCCTCTATTACCACCGTGAACCCCGCTGACCGGGGGGGCCGGTTTGGCGAAAATCGCTTGCCAGAAGGGCCGCCTTGGATAAAGTTAGCGGGCAAAGCTGCGGGCGCGGGACGTATTTTTCCCGCCAGGAGTCCAATGTCAGGCATCCGGGTCATCTTAGTGGGCGTGCTCTTCCTGGCCTTCGCCTGTACCTCAGGCGGCACCGGGGACGAGGGCGACACCGCACCCCAGGCCGACATGACGGGCCAGCTCGACGCCAGCGGCTACCCCGCCGGCCCCTACGGCAACGAGGAGGGGCAGCCCCTGGCCAACCTCTCCTTCTTCGACCCTGCCCTTGCCGCCAACGTGTCCCTGGGCGACCTGCGCGGGGGGGAAGCCAAGGTGCTGATGATCACCTCCTCGGCGGGCTGGTGCGGCGCCTGCCTGCAGGAGGCCATTGTGATGAGTGCCCTGGAGGCCACCTGGGCTCCCCGTGGGCTTTACATCATGTACACGCTCTTCCAGGACTGGAATGGCGGCGCGGCGGACCAGGCCTTCTGGACCGAGTGGCGGGAACAGACCGACCCGAGCTATCGGGTGGTGCTGGACCAGGACTTCGTGCTGGGGGACTACTTCAGCCCCGACGCGGCCCCGCTGAACATGCTGGTGGACCTGGAGACCATGAAGATCCTGCGTCTGGAGACGGGGTTCAACCGGGAGGCCCTGGAGGCCGCCCTGGAGATCCTGCTGCCGGCGCAGCAATAACAGAGGTGAGTTGATGGATCAGAAGCAACTGGAACAGATCGTTCGGCTGGTGACGGAGCAGGTCAAGGCCCGTCTTGGGGAATTGGACAAGAACGCCTCCAACTGCACCGCCGGCAAGGCCGACTGCAAGGGCTGCGGGGACTGCGCGTCGCGGCGCCCCGGGGACGTCCAGAACATCCTCAGCCTGGGCGCCGTGCGCATCGCCTCGGCCCCCAACGTCAGCCCCATGGGCAACGACCTGGCGCGCTACATTGATCACACGCTGCTCAAGCCCGAGGCCACCCGCGAAGAGCTGAACAAGCTGTGCGAAGAGGCCAAGCAGTTCAACTTCTACTCGGTCTGCGTCAACTCCTCCAACGTGGCCTACTGCAAGAGCCTGCTGCGGGGCAGCTCGGTGAAGGTGGTGGCGGTGGTGGGCTTCCCCCTGGGCGCCATGTCCGCCTCCTCCAAGGCCTTCGAGACCCGCGAGGCCGTGAAGGCCGGGGCCGAGGAGATCGACACCGTGCTGAACATCGGCGCCATGAAGAGCAAGGACTACGACACGGTCCTGGACGACCTGCGCAAGACCTGCGAGGCCGCGCGGCCCAAGCCCGTCAAGGTCATCCTTGAGACCTCCAAGCTGACCCTGGAAGAGAAGATCATCGCCTGCGCCCTGTCCAAGACCGCCGGCGCCCACTTCGTCAAGACCTCCACGGGCTTTGGCGGCGGCGGGGCCACGGCGGATGACGTGCGGCTCATGAAGGCCGTGGTGGGCGACGAGATGGAAGTGAAGGCCTCGGGCGGCGTGAACTCCACCGAGAAGGCCCAGGAGATGATCGCCGCCGGCGCCACCCGCATCGGCGCGTCCGCCTCCGTGGCCATCGTCCAGGGCAAGGTGTCCAAGTCCACGTACTGATTCCCAGCCTGCGAGGAAGCCCATGTCAGAACTGGTGAAGCTCATTCAGGAGGCGGGGGTCGTGGGGGCCGGTGGGGCGGGCTTTCCCACCCACGTGAAGGCCGGCAGCCGGGTGCAGATCTTCCTGGCCAACGGCGCCGAGTGCGAGCCTTTGCTGTACACCGACCAGTACATGATGCGCGTCTACGCCCGGGAGATCCTGGCGGGCCTCAAGCTCATGATGAACGCCACCGGGGCGGCCCGGGGCATCGTGGGCCTGAAGGCCGAGTACCATGACGTGCTGGAGGCCCTGGAGCCCGAGGCCGCCAAGTACCCCGACATCGAGATCAAGAAGCTGCAAAGCGTCTATCCGTCGGGCGACGAGCAGTCGCTGGTGTACGAGTGCACCGGCCGCATCGTGCCCGAGGGCGGCATCCCCTTGAACGTGGGCGTGGCGGTGGACAACGTGGAGACCCTCTACAACGTCTATCAGGCCTCCCGCGGGGTGTCCCTGACCATGCGCACCGTGACCATGAACGGCGAGGTGCGGCGCCCCGGCGTGTACCGCTTCCCCGTGGGCACGTCCTACACCGACGCGGTGGCCGCGGCGGGCGGCAGCGACCTGCCAGCGGACCAGATGGCCGTGGTGGATGGCGGCCCCATGATGGGCGCCGTGCGCTTTGGCCTGGGGCACTTCATCAAGAAGACCACGGGCGGCCTCATCGTGCTGCCCAAGGACCACGGCTACATCCTGCGGCGCACCATGCCCAAGAGCCGGGAGACCCTGATCACCGTCAGCGCCTGCTGCCAGTGCCGGGCCTGCACGGACCTGTGCCCCCGCTACCTGCTGGGCCACGACCTGGAGCCCCACAAGGTCATGCGGGCCATCCAGAACCGGATGGAGCTGCCCCCCTCCCAGATCACCCAGGCCTGGCTGTGCTGCCTGTGTGGCGTGTGCGAGACC
Source organism: uncultured Myxococcales bacterium (assembly GCA_903923815.1). Classification (GTDB taxonomy): domain Bacteria; phylum Myxococcota_A; class UBA9042; order CAIXZC01; family CAIXZC01; genus CAIXZC01. The sequence continues at coordinate 1,568 of CAIXZC010000028.1, read as the reverse complement.
GTGGCCTGCCCGCTGCAACTGTCCCCCCGCAACGTGTTCGCCATGATCCGCGATGAGCTGCGCGCCAAGGGAGTCCAGAACCCCCACCACCGCCAGCCCGAGGCCGTGCGGGACAGCTACGAGTACACCAAGATCCCCAAGATGCGGGCGCTGGCTCGCACGGGGCTGATGGACTACTACAAGCACATGCACGAGCAGGAACTGCCCTTCCCCATCCGCAAGGTGAGCCTGGCCCTCCAGCAGCACGTGGGGGCGCCGGCGGTGCCCGTCGTAGCCACGGGGGATCGGGTGAACGCGGGGCAGCTTGTGGCGCGGGCCCCCGAGGGCAAGCTGGGGGCCAACCTCCACGCCAGCATCTCGGGCCTGGTCAGCGGTGTCTTCCAGGATCACATTGAGATAGAGGGTTAGCCCATGAAAGAACCAGCCATTGGCGTAATCGAACTGAACAGCCTGGCCCGCGGCTTCGTCGTCACGGACGTGATGGTGAAGAAGGCCCCGGTGCGCATCGTCAGCAGCCACCCCATCTGCCCCGGCAAGTTCCTCATCGTCATCGCCGGCGAGGTGGACGACATCAACGAGGCCATGGAGGCGGGGCGCCACTACGGCGGCTACACCATGAATGACTTCGTGCTCATCGAAAACCTCCACCCCTACATCCTGCCCGCCATGCAGGGCAGCGCCGAGGTCCCCGAGATCCGGGCCCTGGGCATCGTGGAGACCTACGCCTCACCCAGCGCCATCGTGGCCGCCGACGCCGCCTGCAAGGCCGCCGGCGTGCGCCTCATAGAGCTGCGCCTCGCCAACGGCCTGGGGGGCAAGGCCTACTTCACCATGACGGGGGACCTGCACGAGGTCCAGGCCGCCATGGAGGGCGCCGTCAAGGCCATCGACTCGGGCCTCCTCATCCGCACCGAGACCATCGCCGCTCCCCACGACCAGCTCAAGCCCACGCTGTACTGAGACGGCCTGCTGAAACCTTCCGACCTGTCCTTGGCTCCAACCTTCCGGTGCTGATGACCAGACTCGCAAACGGCGTCCCCGGTGGGCGCCAAGGGGGGTTCCATGTTCAAGAAGCTGTTCCCGACCAATGAGCACAAGGTGGAGCGCGTCCTTCGGGTGGTCCTGGGGCTTGGCATTCTGAGCCTTACGGTGGTGGGTCCCCAGACCCTGCTGGGGCTGCTGGGCGTCATCCCGCTGGCCACGGGCCTGCTGGGCTCCTGCCCGCTTTACACGCTGTTTGGCTTCAGCACCTGCCCCCTGAAGAAGGCCGACTGAGCCGGAAGGTGACCCCGAATACCTGGACTGAGGCCTTGGAAGTGTCTGGGTGGGGGGGTGTCTGGGTGTTGGGGTGTTGGGGTGTTGGGGTGGGATTGTGTTGGGGTGTTGGGGGTGTTGGGGGTCGGCCGGCCGGACAGTGCCTACGGCCCTCAGGCTGTCCCTTCTTGGTCGTAGTTGCCCCCTACCTGGCCCTGGCCACCTGGGGATGCCGAAGGCGCAGGTACGCCGCAAAGCCCAACAACACCACGGCACAGGTCCCCACGGTGAGGGGCTCGCCGACGTGATCGGCC
>CAIXZC010000027.1 GCA_903923815.1 uncultured Myxococcales bacterium | reverse complement strand
GGATGTTGACCTGGAGGACTTTGCCCTGGACGGCTACTACTACTGATGGAGGTGTTCCATGAGAAGAGCGTTGCTTGCGGCCCTGGCAATCATCCTGGCGGCGTCCTGCTCCAGTCGTGTGGACAACAGCAGCCAGACGGACGTCTACGTCCCCGGTCAGGACACGGTCTTCGACGACCAGGGCGACCCCACCGACCAGAAGGTCCCACCCGACACCACCTCGGGCCAGGACACGACCCCCGGCCAGGACAGCACCCCCGTCGACACCACCGATCCGACCGGCTTTGAGACCACCGTCGAGGCCATCCAGACCGACCAGGACGGCGTGGCCTGCCTGGAGGACGGCTTCGTGAATCTTGGCTACAACCTGGTGGTGAAGAACCTGGTGGTGGGCAGCCCCGTCTACACCGTCTCCAAGAAGAACGGCCTGCGGGGCTTCTTCGCCATGGAAGGAGCGGGGGCCCAGCACAAGGGCATCCTGGTCACCCTGGACCCCGAAAAGACCTATCCTTCTTTGGAGGTCGGGGACAAGGTGACCGTCGGCGGCGAGGCAGTGGAGGCCTACTGCAACACTCAGTTCTCCGCCACCACCGTGCAGATCACCGGCTCCGGCGCTGTCCCCGCTGCCGCCCTCGTGGCCCCCGCAGACCTGGCCACCGCCGAAGGCGCGGAACCCTTCGAGGGCGTACGGGTCACCCTGAACAACGTCACCGTGGCCTCCGTCAACAAGGGCTACGGCTCCTTCAAGGTGGACAGCAGCCTGAACATCGACTCGGAGTTGTTCGCCTTCGGCCTGCCCAAGGCCGGCTGCGTCTACAGCTCCATCACCGGCTTCCTGACGTACTCCTTTGGCTTCTACACCCTGCTGCCCGCCTCCGCCGCCGACCTCGTCCTGGACAGCGGCACCCCCTGCGCCCTGGAGAACATCATCACCACGGTGAACCAGATCCAGTCCTCCACCGAAAGCAACACCTGCACTGATCCCAACCCCGAATTCATCAACCTGAACCCCGTCACCCTCACCGGCCTCATCATCACCAGCCCCGGCCAGTCAAAGTCCGGCGGCGCAAAAATTCTGTACTACGCCCAGACCCCCGAGGGCGGCGCCTTTTCGGGCATCGCCCTGCTGATGGCAGGCACCCCCGACCCCGCCTTGACCATCGGCGACGAGGTCTCCGTGACGGGCACCTGGCTGGAGTACTACTGCCTCAGCGAGATCCAGGTCAGCTCCTATTACAAGACGGGCACCAAGCCTGAGGCCCTGGTGGTGACCACCGTGCCCGCCAGCGACTTCGACTCCACCGCCAACGACTGGCCCACCAAGGCCGAGCGTTGGGAGGGCGTCCTGGTGAAGCTCACCGGTGCCAAGGTTGCCGACTCCGACGCCTACGGGAATCTCATCACCGAAGAGGGTCTGCTGCTGGACAGCGCCTTCACGGACGATCTGGTTGCCGACGTCGGTACCACCCTCACCTCCGTCACGGGCGTCGTTTCCTACTCTTTCAACACCTATCGGCTGTACCTGCGCACCATGGCAGACCTGGTGAAGTAGCCCCCTCCATCCCCTCGAAATCACAAGCACATCCTCCCGCAATCGAGGCCCCTCCAGGGCCCCCCCGCGCCCCCCCGATGAACTAGCTGTTGTGGTGGATTCGCAGGGGGCACGAGCCCAATCAACATGCCTTGTGGAGAAATCCGGGGGCTTGAATCGGTAAGTGTGGGTGGCTGCGAAGGATCTGCTACATTGCACAAGAATTGTGCAGGCCTCTTAAGGCCTTCTGGGGGAGTCAAGAGGGGATCACGGAACCTTGAACTGGAAGGGGACCTCAAGGTAGTCGGTGGGCTCGGCCTGGGCCTCGGCGATGGCCGAATTGGCGCGGATATAGAGGGTGTGAACGGTGCGGGTTTCATCGGCCCGGCAGTGGAAATCCACGCTGACGGAGCCCTTGCCGGGGATGACCACCGGCTCGGGGATGGGGTCACAGTCGGTGGTGGGGCGTTTTTCGGCGTCGATGCCCACGGTGAAGTCGATGGTGTCCTGGGCGGCCCCCACATTGCGGATGAGCATGGTGAAGTTGAAGGCGTTGCCCTGCTTGACCTGGATGGGGGTGTCGAAGGCGGGCAGGTGGGAGGGGTCGGTGACGGCGTCGCAGCCCGCGAAGGACCGGGTGTGCTTCACGAAGTGGACGAACTCGGAGTGGGTGTAGCCCTGCACCTCGTAGATGAACTGGCCCTCGGGGTTGGCGGTGGAGGAGACCCAGGGGGCCTTCTCCAGATCCTGGTTCTGGGGGATGGCGCGGAAGGCCTGGGCCGAACTGAGCAACGTCTGGTAACGGGCGGGGGTCAGGGCCAGGCGCGCGTCCTTGAACCAGGTATTGGCGGTGGCGTTGGCGGCGGCACGGATGGCGGTCAGGTCGTCGGTGGACAGCAGGGGTTTTTGCTCGTTGCTGGTCTTGGGGATCAGCTTCCAGTACTTCAGCACCTGATCCACGAAGAGGTCCGGGTTGTTGTTCACGAGGTCGGCGCCGGGGGCCTCCAGGACGTAGTAGCTGCTGGGGACCGGGACCTCGAAGAAGGTGGGCTCGGGGTAGATGGCGGCGCGCTTGACGCCCCAGTACCCAACGGCGTGGGCCAGTTCATTGCGGATGAGGCCGCCGGCAAGCTGGGGCAGGTAGACCTGGGCGGGCTTGTGGGTGCGGGCCACGGCCTCGATCTGGTCCAGGACGGCGTGGGGGCCCACCAGCAGGGGCCAGATGTTGGGGTACTGCTCGAACAGCACGGTGTTGGCGGCGTTGACGCCCAGTTGCACCACGGGCAGCAGGTTCTTGTTGCCGGTGTAGGCGTCGGCCAGGGGGGTGTCATCGGGCGGCGCGATGTACAGCACCACGATCTTGCACTGGGCCTCCAGCAGGTCCTGCATGCGGCCCAGGGAGGCCCACTCGTCGCCCTTGGAGGCGAAGATGAACATGGCGGTCAGCGGGGCCTCCAGGCAGTCCCGGGCACAGGTGAGGTCATCCTCGTTGTTGGTGCACTTCTGGTCGCCGCAGTAGGGCTGGCCGTTCAGATCGGGCTGCTGGGTGTCCAGGTCCTGGCCCGGGTCACTGGTGTCCAGATCTGGGGCCGTGTCCTGGTCCCCTGGGAGGTCCTTGCCCAGGTCCTCCAGGGTATCCGGCAGGGTGTCCTTGCCCGAGTCTCCCGTGTCACCCATGTACCAGTCAGGCCCCGGGCCCGTGTCCTCTGGGGCAGGACCGCCGCCGCCGCCACCATCGGACGAGCAGGCGGAGCCAAGAATCCAAAGCAATGCAGACAACCCAATCCAGTGACCCTTCAACATTACGTCCTCCAATAGCAGGGGTCAGCGCACGAAGACATAGGGGATGATATTCACGAAGCCGGGGAACTGCGCCACGGCGGTGGTGCTGAGGGTGATGCGGTCGGACATCTCGCCGTCCAGATCAATCACGGCGGAGCGGCTATCAGGCACCAGACGGCTGTACTTGTGTTGGTAGCCGTCACCCGTCTCGGCCTTCAGGTCGGGGACCCCCGGAAGCTGCCCCGGTATGGGCTTGCAGAATTCGACCTGGATATGGCTGAAGGAAAGCGGACTGCGGGCGCGAAGCTGCAAGGCCTGGCCTTCCTGCGGCTTGAAACAGCTACGCAGGGAGTCCAACTCCCGGGGCTGGGCGTTGGGGTCCAGGGCGATCAGGCGGAACATCCCCGGAGGCAGGGGTTCGGCCCGGGGGCCAACCTGGAGGTCCAGGGCCTTCTGCAGGCGGGGGCTGCCGGGGTCCTTGCGGGGGGGGAGGGGGATGACCCGGTCCACCGTGTGGTGCTTGAGGTTCTTCATGTTGTCGGGGAGGCGCGAGACAAAGGGCTCGCGGATCATGCTGAGGCCCAGGAAGAACAGCAGCAGGACCAGGGGCACGGCGATGCGCAGAATCCTGGGCCTGGCCGTCGGTCGCCGGGCTGGTGGCACGCGCAGCTTGCCGGGGATGGGGGTGGCGGTGCGGCGAGGCTCCTGGGTCTTCTCCACCAGGACGGGGTAACCACCCACGGGGCGGGCAGCACCGTCTTCCGGAAGGTCCTCTGCGGGTTTCAGCTCAAGCCCGTTGTCACGGTCATCTTGCATGTGATCTGTGTCCCCCCAAGACGCACCGAATTTACAGGGAAATGCGAGACCCTGCAAGGAAGTGATCCGGGCTTGGCCCTGGGGGTTTGACAAGCCGGTCCCGGGTGCCTTAGGTTATGCCGGAAAGGAACCCCTTACCCTTGAGCGAGCAGGAACCAAACAAGCCTGACAAGCCCAGGCACAAGATCCTCTGTCGGAGGAAGTTCTACCGTTATGTGGTGGCCTGCATGCACAACTGTCAGGAGCCGCATTTCTGCGAAGAGTTCTGGGGTTTCTTCAAGGCCGTGGGCAAGACACCCGCGGAGTACTACAATGACGACGGCATCGGGGAGGCCACCATGAGGCGAGTGGTATTTGATTGCGACCGCTGCGGCAAAAAAGACGTGGGCACCATGTTCGGGCTCTTTGACGAACAGGGCGAGACCGACAGCAACCGGCTGCCGGAGGAGGGCTTTGCCAAACAGGTTCATCAGATGGGGTTCCGGGAGAACCTGCTGGTGGGGCTGGTCCACGGCGTGTTGACCAAGCTGCAGGAAGTGCGGCGCTGGAACCACTACTGCGACAAGTGCTTCCGTCGCGTGGTGGAGGACCTGGCGGACGTGTCTCAACTCAAGCGCTCCGGCGCCAAGAAGTTGGCTGACGAGCCCACCCCGGCGCCCAAGGTCACGCCGGCAAAGGTCATCGTGCCCGAGCCCGTGCCCGTGCTGCCTCCTCCTCCTCCCGTCCCGGAGGAGCCCGAGGAACCCCAGGTGGAGAAGGCCCCCCGCGGCCGGCCCAAGGGCGGCAGCAAGCCCAAGCCGGAGCCCGTGGAGCCCCCCAAGAAGGCCCCCGAGCCCAAGGCCACCAAGGCCCCGGTTCCCGAGCCCAAGGCCACCAAGGCCCCGGCCGGCAAGCCCCGGTCTGCCAAGGACGGGCTTCCCCTCTGAGCACCAGGATCCCGGCCCGGACTGCTGCACCATCGAAGGAGACGTTGCCTTCATGAAACCGGTCAATTCCATCTCAATGGTCTGCCTTGGGGCCCTTGCCCTGGCCTGCGGTGGCTGCGGCGGCGCCAAGGATGCCCCGACCCAGCTTCGGTCCACGCCCGGCCCCGCTGCCCAGGTCGCCAGCGATCCCCAGGCGTCCCTCCAGAATGAACCCGTCGCCGCCCAGGATGGGGACGCTCAGGATGCCCAGGTGGCTACCCCCACCACCGGGCTGTTGGCCTCCGCGCAGCGCCAGGGCTCCTTCGCCGACCTGGACCTGGAGAAGATCCGGCAGCGGCTTGGCGACAAGGATGAGGACCGGGCCTCCCGCAGTGAGGCCAAGCGTGAGGGCGCGGCGGTGCGGTCGCTTTCCTACTACCTTGATCGGGTCTGGGGCGTGCGCCTTCCCGAGGCCTCCGAGGGTCCGGGCCTGGAGGCAGTCATAGGCCGTCCACCCTACGAGATCCACGTCCCAGAGGGCATGGGACTGGAGCAGGATCAGCCCGTCCCCGCCGAGCTCATGGTGGTGGTGGAGAAGCGGGACCTGCTGGTGAACCAGTTGAAGGTCGCGGACATCCTGAATGTGGCGGCCCCCGGCGCCCCCGACGATTTCCAGGTCACCCGGGACGAGGGTAGCGAGGGCATCTGGGCTCTCATTGCCCAGACCCGGGAGCTGTTGCGGGCTCGCGACACCGTGCTGCGTGGTGTGGGCATCCCCGAGATCCTGGTCCAGTCCTGCGACAGCGCCACCATCCTGATGGACGCCTCTCTGCCGTTCCACATCCTTGCCGAGACCGTCCAAAGTCTTGGCCTGGCCGGGCTGTACCGCTTCCGGCTGGCGGCCCGCGACCCCCTGGGCCTGGTCACCTACCTGAAGGTCTCCTCGCCGCGCCTGACCCCCGAGGCCGCCTCCGCGCTGCACTTCTTCGGGGACCCCTGGTGGAGCGACTTCGTGCGCCCCCGGGCGGACTACGAGTACGCCTATCTGTCCTACGTGCCGGCCCGCTACCCGGATGACTGGGAGGGGGAACTGGGGGAGGTGCCGGTGTGCGTGCCACCGGCCCTTCGTGCCGGAGGTGAGGGCCTGCCCCTGGCTGCAGCGGGGCAGATCCGGAAACACCTGGACGGTGTGCGGGACCTGGAGACGCGCAAGGAGCGGTCGGCCGGAGAGTTGGCTGCCGCGGCCAAGCTGACCGTGCCGGACAGCGGCAATGGCGCGCCACCTTTGGAGACCCTGGCGTTCTTTCGGCGGGCGCCCGTCGTGTACCTGGACGGAGAGGTGGCGACGTTGGTGCTGCGGGACATGACCAGCGGCCGGGTGCAGGCGGTGTTCGAGTTCGCCTCGGACGACCTGGAGGGCCTTGGCAGCACCATGCTGAAGGTCCACCCCGAGCGGGCCGTGCTGCACCTTGGGGCCGCCCCGGGGCTGCCTCTGCAGGACCTGGTTACCGTGGCCAGCGCCCTGCGGCGCCGCTGCGAGTTGAAGGGCATGGGGGACCAGTGCGCGTCCTACCAACCCTGGCTGGACACCGTCTACCTGTTTGCGGCCCCGGAGGACGGCTTTGCGGCCCTCTCCACCGCCACCACCCCGGGGGCCGATGCCCAGGCCCGCCCCCAGGCCAGGCTTTGCCCCGCCCGCTCCATCGAGGCGCTCATGCCCGAGCTGCGGGGCCGCCTTGGGGAGTGCAAGCTGGAGCACAAGGACCTGGAGATCCGGGCCCGCTGGCAGGTGGATGGCAGCGTGGAGGTGGTGGAGGTCATCCCCACCCTCAGCGCCGACCGCCTGGAGTGCATCCGCGATTTGTTGCCCCACAAGCTGGGTACCCGAAGCCGCGCCTGCGAGGCGGTGATCCGAGTGCAGATCCCGGCGGAGCCCGCCAAGTCTTCCCCCGAGGCCCCCGATGCCTAGTCCCTGGATGGCGCTGTTGGCGTCGGCCCTGGGAGGCAACGTCGGGCGGCCGGTGCAACTGCCCTCACCGCTGAAGCCGGACTGGGTGGAGGACGCGCTGCTGCGGGCCCGGGCCCAGGGGCTGGAGTTCTTCCTGGTGGAGGCCCTTCGTACGCGGCACGGGGCGGGGACGCTGGCCCTGGAGCCGGGGGCGCTGGCGGCCCTGGAGGCCAGGCGAAAGGTGCTGCTGCGGCGGTCCCTGATGTGGGACCAGGTGCTGGATGAGGTGCTGGGGCTGATAGACCCGGAGGGCAGCCGCGGCGTGCTGGTGCTGAAGGGTGGGGGGCTGCGCCATATGTTGTACGCGGAGCCCGCCTCGCGGGAGCTGAAGGACCTGGACCTGCTGCTGCCACCGGAGTTGATGGCAGAGGCGGGGGCGGCCCTGGAGCGGGCAGGTTGGCGGCAGGAGCTGGAGGCCTCCCGGTATGACGTTCACTACGTGCGGGAGTACGGCGGCGTGACGGCCCTGGTGGAGCTGCACCGCGGGCTGGACAAGGACGAGCGCTGTCGGCTGCGGTGGCAGGACCTGCAGGGCCAAAGCCTGGAGGTTGAGGCGCCGGGGTATCGCTTCCGGGTGCCGGGGCTGGCGCACCAGGCGCTGGTGGCCCTGATCCATGCCCGCAAGCACGTGTTCATCCTGCCCCTCAAGAGCGTGCTGGACTACAAGTTGGTCCTGCAGGCGCTGGATAAACGTGGGGAGGTGGTGGCCGAGGGCCCCGAGTGGGCGCTGCCAGGGCTGCCCGCAACCCACTTCGTACTGGACCTGCTGGGGCGTACCTGGCTGGGGCAGATGCCTGATGTGAAGCTGCCCTTGGCGCCGCTTCCGTGGTGGCACCGGGCGCTGCTGCAGCAGGCGGTGGATCCCTGGCGGGTGGGCTATTTTCGGGGGATTCCCTGCGGCGGGCTGGCGCGACCGGCGGCCGTGCACGGGCTGTTGGTGGGGCCGGGGCCGGCCTCCGCGCGGGAGCTTGGCCACTGGGTGGGGCGAAGGACGCGGGCGCTGTGGTCCCCGAAGGTCAGTTCCTGACGGACGTGATGGGCGGCGGGATCTTTCCGGTATGGGCGATGAACTCTTCCTGAGAGCCCTTGTTCACCTTCATGGCGATGAGCTCGCCAAGCAGACCACCAAGATCGATGGACTCGCCGGCGCCCAGGCCCAGCAAGGGGACGATGCGCACGGCGGTGGTCTTGTTGTTGACCATGCCGATGGCCAGTTCGTCAGCGATGATGCCCGAGATGGCGGCGGCAGAGGTGTCCCCGGGGACGGCCACCATGTCCAGGCCCACGGAGCAGACGGCGGTCATGGCCTCCAGCTTGTCCAGGGACAGGGTGCCGTTGCGAACGGCGCGGACCATGCCCGCGTCCTCGCTGACGGGGATGAAGGCACCGGAGAGCCCACCCACGCGGGAGCAGGCCATGGTGCCACCCTTCTTGACGGCGTCCACCAACATGGCCAGCGCGGCAGTGGTGCCGTGGGTGCCGGTGGACTCCAGGCCCATGATCTCCAGGATGTCAGCGATGCTGTCCCCCAGGGCGGGGGTGGGGGCCAAGGACAGATCCACGGCGCCGAAGACCACGGGGGGGCCCAGGCGCTCGACCACGCGGTGGCCCACCAACTCGCCGGCGCGGGTGATCTTGAAGGCCATCTTCTTGATGGTCTCGGTGATGTCCGAGAAGTCGTTCATCTGGCCCGAGTCCTTCAGGCGCTTGAGGGCCCCCAGGACCACGCCGGGGCCCGAGACGCCCACGTTCAGCACGCAGTCGCCGCCGCCCACGCCGTGGAAGGCGCCGGCGATGAAGGGGTTGTCCTCGGGGGCGTTGTTGAACACCACCAGGCGCGAGCAGCCGGCGCCGTTGGGGACGGCCTCGGAGACCTGCAGGATGACCTCGCCCATGAGGCGCACGGCGTCCATGTTGATGCCCGTGCGGCTGGAGGACAGGTTGATGGAGGAGCAGACGCGGCTGGTGGCGGCCATGACGGAGGGCAGGCTGCGGATCAGGCGCTCGTCCCCGGTGGTCATGCCCAGGTGTACCAGGGCGCTGTAACCGGCGATGTAGTCGATGCCGATGTCCTGGGCCACGCGGTCCAGGGTGACGGCCACGGCGGTGTATTCCTCGGCGGTCTCCAGGCCCTCGCAGACCAGGGACATGGGGGTGACGGAGACCCGCTTGTTGACGATGGGCATGCCCAGCATGTCCTCCACCTCCTGGGCCACCTTCACCAGCCGGGACGCGCGCTCGTAGATGCGGTTGTAGACAAAGGAACACAGCTCTTCGAGGTCACGGGGCCCCGGACCGCCCACCAGGGAGACGCCCATGGTGACGGTGCGGATGTCCAGATGCTCGGAGCCGATCATCCGAATGGTTTCTCGTATCTCTTCGGGATTCCAAAACATTTCAGACCCTGTGCATTGCTTGGAAGGTTTCCTCGTGCATCACGAAAATCTCCATGGTGCCAAGCCGCGAAGCCACGTCCTTCAGGTTCTCCTTGAAGACGCGGAAGCTCATGTCGCCGCGGTCCTCGGAGATCTCCACGATGAACAGCAGGCTGAAGTAGCCGTCCACGATGACCTGGTTCATGGAGGCCAGGTCGCAGCCCATCTCGGCGATGGCGGCGGACAGGGTCGCCACGATGCCCGGGCGGTTGAGGCCGGCGGCGGCCACCACGGCGCGGGTGCCATGGGGCTGGGCGTGGGGAATGGCGCCAAAGACGGACTGGTCGGGGAGGGGGGCCTCGGGGGGCGGCGCGGAGGGCCGGGAGGAGGCGCCGGGGGTCAGCAGGTCGGGGCGGCCGCCCAGTTCCCGGGAGATGACGTCGTTGATGAGCTTGCCCAGGTCGTCCGCGCCCAGGGGGCTGGAGGAGGTGTGGGTGCTTTCGGCGTAGGAGATCTTGTAGCCCTTGTGGGCCGCGTATTCGCGGGCCCCGGGGGTCAGGATCAGGTCCCTGCCAACGGTGAGAACGTTGTCCTTCACCAGGGCGTCCACCTGGTGTTCGGCGATGATGCGCTTCATTGCTTGCTCCGGGCGGCTTCGGGCCGCGTGTCTTCTTCATCAAGATGGAACTTGTCCACGATGGCCACCACCGCGGCGTCCACGGGACGGGCCGGCAGGGCGCCCTTCTCCAGCCAGGGCTCCAGGGCCATGCGGGCGGAGTGTCCGTAGGCCAGGATGACGTCCTCGCCGATGCCGGCGCCCAGGATGTCGGCGGCCACCACGGCGTCGTGGCAGACCTTCCCCGGGGCCGCGCCCTGGAGTTCCTCCAGGTGGTAGGGGCGCACCAGCAGGAACTTGAGGCCCTCAAGCTGGGGCCACTTCACGGTGGACCAGACGGTCCCTATGACCTTGCCCATGAACATCAGAGGCTTCCTTTCGCGCTGTCGGTGCTGTCCTGGCCGTCCACGATGCGGCTGATGGCGGCGTCGCACAGGACGGCGCGGTTGTCGCCGGGGGCCAGCACGTTGCGGCCGCCACTACCCAGGGAGACGGTGACGGTCTCGCCGGGGCCGGCGCCGATGATGTCCTTCGCGACGATAACGCTGCCCTCGGCCACCAGCAGGTCGGGCTCGCCGCCGGCCTTCAGGACCTTGATCAGCAGCAGCTTGTGGTCCCCCAGGGTGGGGGCCATGCGGGTGGCCCAGACCTGACCTATGACCTTGCCCAGGATCATATGCGGGTGGCTCCTTTGTGGGGGGCCGGGGGGGCCAGTTCGATGTTGTCCACGATGGCGCAGACGGAGGCCTCGATGGGGCAGCGTTGGTCCCCGGCCATCCAGCGGCCGGGCTGACCCACGCAGACCAGCACATCCTGGCCGGCGCGCGCGCCCACCTGATCCACGGCCACCAGGACATCCACGTCATGACTTGGCTGATACCAGCAGGCGGGCTTCACCAGAACCAGCTTGAGGCGGTCCAGGCGGGGGCTCTTGCGGGTGGCCCACACGGTGCCGACGACCTTGCCCAGGATCATGGCTTGCCCTCCCGCCGGGGGGGCACCAGGGAGGCGTCGTACTCGGCCCGGTCCACGATGGCCAGGACCACATCCTTGGCGGGGACGGCGCGGCCCACTGTGAGGTCCCGGATGCGGCTGCCATGGCCCACCAGGACGTACTCGCCGATGCCGGCGCCCAGCTCGTCCACTGCCACCACGATGGCGTCGCCCACGGCGGCGGGGTCGGCGCAGTCCAGGCTGCGAAGGCCCTGACCGGGCTCCAGGCGAAGGGGCTGCACCTGCACCAGCTTGTGCCCGTCCAGGCTTCGAGCCTCCTGCGCACCCCAGATTGTGGCCGTGACTTTACCCAGCATCATGGCGCAGTTGTATATCAGGATCGGAGGAGGGGGGCAAGGGCAAGGCGGCCCGGCAGGGGCAATACTTCTTGACACCCGGGCCCGCAGTCTTTACCACGCTGCCAGCGATTGTGTCCCGGTGGTGCCGCCCCAACCTGGAGGAAACATGCGTCTGAGGGTTCTGCTTGTTGCTGTCTGTCTTGCCGTGCTGTCCGCGCCCGTGCTGGCCCAACCTGTGTTCGTCGAGGCGCCGCTGGAGGGGAAGGTCCTGAAGGTCCAGATTGTGGACGTGGGCCAGGGCGACTGCCTGCTGGTGGAGTCCCCTGAGGGCAAGCGGATGCTGATTGACGCGGGGGCCATGGGGCGCAAGAACCGCCTGATGGACTTCCTGAAGGAGCGGGGCGTCACCGAGTTGGAGCAGGTGCTGGTCTCCCACAGCCACGCGGACCACCTGGGCAAGATGCAGAAGGTCCTGCAGACCATCAAGGTGGGCCGGGTCATCAGCAACGGGTACTTCCACACCACGGGCATCAACCTGCGGGTCCTGGAGGCCATGAAGGAGCGCAGCATCCCCATGAAGGTCGTGGCAGCGGGCGACACCTTCAAGCTGGGGGAGGGCGTGGAGTTCCAGGTGCTGCACCCGGAGAAGGGCGCAGACCTGGAGGACGAGGACGTGAACAACACCTCCCTGGTGGTCAAGCTGACCTACGGCGACGTCAGCTTCATGCTGACCGGTGACGCCGAGCATGACACCGAGGCGCAGCTTCTGGACGACCACCTGAAGGACCTGGACGCGGACGTGCTGAAGGTGGGCCATCACGGGTCCCAGACGGCCTGCGGCAACCGGTTCCTGAACGCCGTGAGCCCCACCGTGGCCATCATCTCCTGCGGCCTGAACAACCGCTACGCCCACCCCCGGCAGAAGGTCCTGGATGCCCTGGCAAAGCACGGCTCCAAGCTGTTCCGCACGGACCAGGAGGGCACCATCACCATCACCACCGACGGCAAGAAGATTCACATCGATCAAGAGAAGCCCGCCCCCACTGCCGTCCCCGACGCCGCATAGGGGTCAGGACCTTACACATTACACTCGCTGTTCAACCCCCGCTTGGCGACACCAGCCGGGCCCCGGTGTGTCCTACGCTTTTCCGGGGGCTGGCCCGGGGGCAGCGCCCTGGAGAGCCGGCGTCCGTGGGGGATTCCCCCCGGCCGCCTAGCCGCCGCACGCCGCACACGCCCCCTTTGAAACTGAAAGCGGCGTGCGGAGCCTGCCTCCAAGGCGCTACCCCGCGGCCCAGCCCGCCAAACCTTGGCGTCGCTTGCCCAACGGTGCGCAGGCTATCCGGCTTCTGCCAGAGACCGAAACGGTGGGGGCCAGTCGTTCTTCTGGTCCCAGTCCATGGCAGCCAGCGACGCGTAGCGGCGCGCTGCTGCCGGTCCATTGTGTTGGCGCGCCCGCACCCGTCCATGATGTCCATCTTGTCCATCTGCCCGTCGTCCATGATGTCCATCGTCCATCAGGCGCGCCTGCTCCAGCGGTAGCGTGGGTCGTTTGTGCAAGCGGACCGGCGGTGGGCACGGGTGCCGGGCGGGGGTTTGGGGGCGGCAGTGTAATGTGTAAGGTCCTGACCCCATGGCGCCGGCTTCAGCGGTAGCTTGGGTCGTTTGTGCTAGCGGTTCAAACCTTGGGCAGGCGGCGGCGGCGGGCTTGCAGGAGGGCTGCGGTCAGTAGCAGGAGGGGCAGGAGGGCGCTGGGGTGGGGCTGGGCGGCGTGGGTGCAACTGGTGCCCCCGGAGCCCCCACCGCCACCAGTGGTGACGTCCTTGGTGGTGTCGTTGGGAACGTCGTCGGGAATGTCGCCGGTGTAGTCGTAGGTTGCGTCGATGATGTCGGTGGTCGGACAGGCGCCCAGGGAGTGGTCGTCGTCGTCGCAGTCCTGCAGGCTGCACATGCCGTCTTCGTCGTGGTCCAGGCAGAAGCAGAGGCCAGGGAACTGGTCGTTGGCCTCGCCCTTGTAACAGATGCGGCCGCCGCTGCAATCGTCGGCGGTGTCGCAGGGGGGGACGCACTTGAAGGCGCCGCCCACCTTGCGGCAGATCAGGCCGTCGGCGCAGGAGACGGGCGCGGCGGCGGGGTCGCAGGCGCCCTTCTCGGGGACCTCGGCGGAGGGCAGGCAGACCCAGGTGCCGGTGGGCAACTGGGCGCAGGCGCTTCCGGCGGGGCAGTCGCCGCCCAGGAAGCCACAGGCGCTGGCGTTGTGGCAGGAGTCCAGGGCGAACTGGCAGTTCAGGCTGGCGCAGTTGCCGCCGCCGCTGCCGGGGCTGCAGTTCTGCAACAGGCAGGCCTCAAGCTGCTGAGCCAACCAGAGGGCGTCGGCGCTGGCCACGTCCAGGCACAGGCCGGGGCAATCAAGGGACATGCTGTCGCAATCGTCCAGGCAGGCCTCCAACTGGCTGCAGGTTGCGCCGCCGTGACCCTGACCATCCCAGCACTGTCCCAGCTCTGCGAAGCAGTTGGCGGTCAGGCAGCGGGTCTGGAAGGCCATGGGGACGTCGTAGCATTGGGTCCAGCAGGTGTTGATGTCCGAGAGGGCCTTCATGGTGTCGACGGGGGTCTGGACGGCGCAGTCCGAGCCGCAGCCGTCACCGTGGCAGTCGCGCTGGCAGGCGAAGTACTGGGCGCAGTCCAGGGTCTGGCAAAGGACGTTGTCGCAGCGGCCGTCGGCTTGGCAGGCCTGGCCGCATTGGCAGGCCTCGGGCAGGGAGTTGCAGTCGGGGATGGCGAGGCCGGAGACCTCGGAGATCCAGTTCTGGAAGTAGTCCACGCGGGTGAAGGTGTCCACGCCTCGGCAGAGGTCGTCGTCGGTGGAGCCCAGAAGGTAGGAAGTGATGCCGGCCACGGACCAGACGCCGTCCAGGTTCAACAGGGCGGGCCCCCCCGAGTCGCCGAAGCAGGTGGTGGAGCCGGGGTAGCCAGCGTTCAGGGTGCTTTGGGTGTAGGAGTTGATGGCGGTGGTGCCGGAGCGCTTCACGCCGCTGGGGCCGTCGCCGTCGGAGTCGGAAACGCCGAAGCCCACGATGAACAGGGGTTGGCCCAGATAGTTGGTTTGGAGGGCGAGGTTGTTGATGGGGATGGGCTCCACGCCCTGGACGGGCTCGCTAAGTTCCATCAGGGCGACGTCGCCGGTCAGGTGGACGGAGTCGTAGTCCGGGAAGAGGTGGAAGCTTTTGGCGCGGTACACGATGCCGTCGCCGGGCTTGGTCCAGTTGTCCTCGGGGGTGGCGTCGGTGCCCACCAGGAACCCCAGGACCTCGGGCACCATGTGGTGGTCGCTGAGGCAGTGGGCGGCGGTGAGGACCCAGGTGGGGGAGATGAGGGTGCCGCTGCAGAAGTAGCCCCCGAAGTGGACATCATCCTGCATGACCAGCGCGCCCACGGCGGGCCAGCCGGGTTCCGGTTGGCCACTGACGATGGGATGAACCTTGGTTGCCAGGGGAGGGGCGGCGGGGTCGTCCTGGCAGCCCGCCAGAGCGCAGGTGAAGAGCGCCAGAAAGGCGGCAACGAGGGTGGGGGTGCGCATGGGGGCCTCCGGGGGGCTTGTGTTAGGTGATGGATCCTGACCCCTTTTAGCGCGCGCGGCGGCGGGCCAAGCGGTGGGTGGCGGCCAGCAGCAGCAGGGGGAGGGCGGTGACGGGGCTGGGGTTGGTGCCGGTGCTGCAGGCGCTGCTGCCGGGGGTGCCCTCGGAGACCGTGCCATTGTCCTCGCCGGGGGTGGTGGCGTCGTCGCCGGGGGTGGTGGCGTCGTCGGTGACGTCGGCCTCGGCGCAGACGCCCTCGTCGGTGTTGCCATCACAGTTGTTGTCCAGGCCGTCGCAGACCTCGGGGCTGGCGGCGGGGGACTTGGGATCCTTGTCGTTGCAGTCAGCCAGACTGCAAAGGCCGTCCTTGTCGCTGTCCACGCAGAAGCAGATGCCGGGGTTCATGGTGCCCGTCTCGCCCTTGTAGCAGATGCGCCCGTCGTTGCAGTCGGTCTCGGTGTTGCAGGCGGCCATGCACTTGAAGGTCCCGCCCACCTTGCGGCAGACCAGCCCGTCAGCGCAGGACACGGGGGTGGCGTCGGCCACGCAGGTCGAGCCCTCGGGCAGATCCTCGGAGTCCATGCAGGTGTTGGAGCCCGAGCCGATGGGCTGGCAGGAGGTGCCCGCCGCGCAGTCGCCGCCACGGATGTCGCACATGGAGGGGGCGTAGCACAGGTCCATCTCGCCCTGGCACTTGTCGGCCAAGCACTTCTCCCAGGCGGACAGGGCGGAGATGTCGGAGCATTCGCGCTGGAAGCAGGCGTACATGACCTTCACGAAGCCCGTGGCCTCCATGGCGGCGCCCACCATGCAGTCCGAGATGCAGGCGAAGTCGGCGCCCGAGCAGGCCCCCAGACAACTGTCCGTGGCCACGCAGTCGGCGCTGCCGCTGCCCATGCCCGAGAAGCACTTGCCCATCTCGTCGGTGCAGTCCTTCACCATGCACTGGCGCAGCTTGGTGCCGTTGTACTGGGCGCAGCTTTCGTAGTAGCAGGAGTTGATTTCATCCAGCAGGCCGATGTTGGCGTCCTTGGTGCTGCACATGCACTCGGACAGGCAGCCGGCGCTGTTGCCGCAGGTGTACTGGCAGTCCGCGAACTGGGGGCAGTTCATGGTCTGGCACAGCTTGTTGTCGCAGCGGCCGTTTGCCTGGCAGGAGGCCTCGCACTGGCAGGCGGCGGGGTAGTCGCGGCAGTCGGGGATGGCAATGCCCGTCTTGTCGGCGATCCAGCCCATGTAGGTGTCCGCGCGAGTGATGAAGGCCATGCTGGTGCAGGGGTCCTCGCCCTCGGCGGCGGCCACGCTGCTGTTCACTCCCACGATGGCCCAGGAGTCGTTGACCTTCATCAGACCAGGGCCGCCCGAGTCCCCGAAGCAGATTCCCGTGCCGTCGTAGTAGACGCCGATCTGCTGGGGGCGGAAGAAGCCCGCGTTCATGGTGCCCGACCGCTTGACGCCGCTGCCGTCGCCGGTGAGGCCGTTGGAAGCGCCAAAGCCCACGAAGAAGACCTGCTCGCCCACGATGGACTTCTGGATGGCCAGGGTGTTGATGAACAGGGGCTCCACGCCCTCCACGGGGGCGTACAGCTCGACGAGGGCGATGTCGTTCTCGTTGGTGTCGCCCTTGTAGTTGGGGTGGATGAAGAAGCTTTTGGCGGGGAACACGTCGCCGTTGGCGGGACCGCTGTAATCCCAGGTGGGGTTGGCGTTGCTGCCCACCATGAAGCCGGTGTAGGCGGGCTTGGTGTCACCGCCGTAGAGGCAGTGGGCGGCCGTAAGCACCCACTTGGGGGCGATGAGGGTGCCGGTGCAGAAGGAGCCAGCGTAGCCCTCGGGGTAGACCGACACCATGGCGCCCACGGCGGGCCAGCCAATCTCCAGCTTGCCGCCGACGATCTTGGAATTGCAGGTCTCCAGGCTGGGACTCTGGGTATCTTCGGTGCAGGCCCCCAGGGCCAGAAGCAGGGCAAAGGGCAACAGCCGCACGGCAAGGTAAGACGGTCTCATGGGGGCTCCTGATGCTGCTGCGCGTGTACGCGCAAAACGCAATGCCGGAAAATACCGCCGCGGGACGACGCAGGCAAGCAGGAAGTGTTGGGGGTCCGGTTACTTGGTGCGCGGCCAGGTTCTGGGTGGCTACCAGTCCTTGCGGACGGTGGGGACGACGCCCAGGGCCTTCCATTCGGCCCAGCGGCGGCGGGATTGCTCCAGGGTCTCGGGGGTGTCGCGGCGCACCAGTTCGAAGATGCGTTGGTGTTGGCGCAGCTCGTCCAGGGGGGTGTCGCTGAGGGCCAGGATGACGTCCCCGTCGCGAGGCGGCACAGCCTGGAAAGCCACGCACACGGGCTCGTCCTCGGGCCACTGCCCCTGGAACAGGGAGTGGGGAATGAAGGCCGAGTCCTTGAAGGTCCAAAG
The DNA here is from genome assembly GCA_903923815.1 of uncultured Myxococcales bacterium. Taxonomy (GTDB): domain Bacteria; phylum Myxococcota_A; class UBA9042; order CAIXZC01; family CAIXZC01; genus CAIXZC01. The sequence goes on along the minus strand of CAIXZC010000027.1, from coordinate 4,989 downwards.
CTGCTGATCCCAGAACTGGGCGGCCTTCTCGCTGCTGACCCGCAGCAGCACGGGGCTGCCCTGGGCCACCAGGGTCTCCACCAGCAGGGCCAGACGGCGCACCAGATCCTTGGAGTCGCAGTCCTGCGCGTCCAGGAAGACCAGCTCGGTGGTTGGGGTGGCCATGGGCTCTCCGGCTCAGTCCAGCAGGGCGCTGAGCTGCTTCATGGTGGTCTCGAACAGGTCGAAGGACTCCTCCAGGACCTCGGCGTCCGTGATGTCCAGGCCGGCCTTCTTGAGGATGTCCACGGGGTAGTCGGACCCGCCCGCCTTCAGCAGCTCGATGAACGCCGCGCGGGCCGTCTCGTCACCCTCGACGATGCGCTTGGCGAAGACCTGGGCGGCCATCAGGCTGGTGGCGTACTTGTAGACGTAGAAGTTGTAATAGAAGTGGGGAATGTAGGCCCACTCCATGGCGTCGTACTGGTCCGAGGCCAGGTCCGGCCCGTAGTACTTGCGGATGAGCTGGCCGTAAATCTCGCTGAAGCGCTCGGCGGTCAGGGCGCCGCCCTTTTCCAGCTCTTCGTGGGTCAGCATCTCGAACTCGGCGAACATCAACTGCCGCACGATGGTGGTCCGCATGGACTCCAGGCGCTTGGTCAGCAGGGCCATCTTGGTGGCCTTGTCAGTGGCCTGCGCCAGCATGTGCTCCAGCAGCATGGCCTCGAAGAACGTGGAGGGGATCTCCGCCAGGAAGATGGGCGCCTCGGCCTTGGGGTAGGGCTGGTTGGCCATGGAGTACTGGAAGTGCATGGCGTGGCCGAACTCGTGGGCCGTGGTGAAGACGTCCTCAAGCTGGCCCATGAAGTTCAGCTGCACATAGGGGTGGTGGCCGTAGGCACCGGTGCAGTAGGCGCCGCTTTTCTTGCCCTTGTTGGGGTACACGTCGGCCCAACCGGAGGCCAGGTCCAGGCCCTTCTTGAGGTCCGCGCCAAGCTGCTCGCCCAGGGGCTTCAGGGCCTCCAGGATCAGCGGGATGGACTCTTCGTAGGTGTACTCCTTCTTGGTCTCGGGGAAGAGGGGGGTGTACAGGTCGTAATAGTGCACCGAGTCCAGGCCCAGGATCTGCTGGCGCAGCTTGACGTACTTGTGCACGGTCCGGGGCAGGGCCTTGTCGGTGACCTGCAGCACGGTCTTGAAGAACTCGGTGTCCACGGCGTCGGCATCCAGGGCGGCGTCCAGGGCGCTGTCGTAGCCCCGGGCCTGGGCCAGGTACACGTCGGCCTTCATCTTGGCGGCCAGGGAGGCGGCCAGACTCTTCTTCCAGGAGTCCAGGGTCTGGAACAGGTTCTGGACGGCGGCCTTGCGCACCTCGCGGTTGGTGGAAGAGCGGAACGCCGGGAAGTTGGACAGGTCCAGGCGCACGGGCTTGCCAGCCTCATCGTTGATGATGGGGAAGACCATCTCGCCGGTGATGCTGTTCATGATGGTGTAGGGGGTGCCGGACAGGTTCTCCATGAGGGAAGCCACGGCCTCGCCCTCGGTGCCCAACACGTGAGCCTTGCGGCGCAGCAGGTCGTCCAGCCCGTGGTTGTAGTCCTTCAGCTCGGGGGCCGCAATGAGGGCCTCCAGGGCCTTGGCGTCCAGGGCCAGCAGCTCGGGGTCAATGAAGGAACGGGCGCTGTTGGCCTTGCCCAGCAGGTATTCGGAGCGCTCGTACAGCGTGGTGGCCTTGGGGTCGTCCCGGTCCACGCTCCAAAGCTGGAAGGCATACTGGCCCAGGCGGTCCGCCCGGCGCCCCAGGTCCGCCGCCTTGTCCAGGCAGGCCTTCACCTTGGCGACCCCACCGGACAGGGTGCCCTTGCAGGTGGCCAGGGTGGGGATGTCCTTCTCCAGGGCGGCGAACTCGGCGTCCCACTCGGCGGGGGACTTGACCAGATGCTCCAGCTTCCACTTGTACTGCGCGGGCACTTCGCTGCGAGTGCAGTCAGAACAGGGCTTGTACACGGGCTCCTCCTTGGCATTCACGGTTCCGGTGGCGAAACACAGGGCCGCCACGGCCAGCAGGGTCTTCATGGGGGGCACTCCTTTTTAGAGGTAACGGTTCAGTTCCCATTCGCTGATATGGTCGCGCCAGGCCTTCAGCTCGGCGGTCTTGGCTTTGTTGAAGCCGGCCAGCAGGGCCTCGCCCAGGGTCTCCTTGATGAAGGGCGAACTAAGAGCCAGGGCCAGGGCGGCGTCCAGGCTTTCAGGGAGGAAGTTGATGTTGCGGGAGGCCAGCTCGCACTCCGTCAGGGCGTCAATGTTCTCCGTGCTGGGGGCGGGCGCGGCCAGCTTGCCCTTGATGCCGTCCAGGCCCGCGGCCAGCAGCAACCCGAACAGCAGGTAGGGGTTGGCCAGGGGGTCGGCGGCGCGGTACTCCAGGCGCTTGGCCAGGGGGCCGTCGGTGCCCGAGGCGGGGATGCGGATGAGGGCCATGCGGTTGGCGGCGCCCCAGGTCAGGTACACCGGCGCCTCGTGGCCCGGCACCAGCCGCTTGTAGGAGTTGAGGCTTTGGTTGGAGAAGACCGTCAGTTCCCGGGCGTGGGCCAACTGTCCGGCGATGTAGGCCAGGGCCGTGGGGGACAGCCCCTGGGGGCCACCGGCGGCGGCAAAGCAGTTCTGCCCCTTGTTCATCAGGACCTGATGCACATGCATACCGGAGCCGGCCTTGCCGTGAATGGGCTTGGGCATGAAGGATGCGGTCAACCCGTGCTTCTTGGCCACGGCTTTGATCATGATGCGTGCCAGCAGCACGTTGTCGGCCTGCCGCAGGGCATCCTCGGGGTACAGTTCGATTTCGTGCTGGGCGGGGCCGCCTTCGTGGTGGAACACTCGCACGGTGATGCCCAGGGTCTCCAGCAGCGCCGCGGTCTCCCACAGGGCCTTGGCGGAGGCGCCGGTGTCGGGGGGACAGAAGTAGCCGCCGCGGTCCGCGGGGCAGGGGCCCGTGCCGCTGAAGTAGTAGTATTCCAGCTCGGGCAGGGTCAGGAAGCGATCGAAGCCCAGGGCCTCGGAGGCCTTGAGGGTCTGGCGCAGCAACGAGCGGGAGTCCGCCGCCGGGGCGCTGCGGTCCGCAGGGTCCACCACGTCGCAGAAGAACAGCGCCGAAGCGGGCAGGCCGTCAAGCTCGGGCACGATGCGCAGGCTGGACGGGTCGGGCATGGCCAGCAGGTCGGACTTCTCCACCTTGCGCTGCCCCGCCACCGACGAACCGTCCAGGGGCAGGCCCTCGGCCAGGGCGCGCTCCAGGCCCGACACGGGCACGTAGGTCACCCGGGGATTGCCCAGAAAATCGCACAACCAGAACTGCAGGGTGGAAACCTTGGCGTCCTTCACAGTCTTGATCAGAGTGGCGCTATCCATGAAGACCTCGCTGGGGTTGAAACATGCCATTGGGGCCCGGTAGACCGGATCCGAGACGGGAAGTTCATACAGTCGAGGGGGGCTTGTCAAGCAGTGCGTGGAGGGGTGGGGGCCGCGGGGGCCCCCGGTGGTGATTAGTTCTTCTCGAGGATGATGTGCGCGGGGGTGGTGGACTGGGCATCGCCGCCCATGTTGGTCTCAACCACGCAGACGGAGCCGGCCACGCAGAAGGGCATGCCGTTGGGGTTGTCGTCGGCGGCGTCGTCGATCATCAGGTTGTTGCCGGTGACGCTCCAGGTGCCGGTCTTGGGCTCGTCGGTGCCCTCGTCCTGGGGGGCGAAGTCGCAGACGCACTTGCCGCCGGTGTACTCGCAGCTGCCGTTCTCGTCGGCCATCTGGGTGCCGATGGTGTCGCAGATGACTTCGGCGCCGGAGTACTGGCCGCCCATGCCGTTCAGGCACTCAGCGGAGAGTTCGATGTGAATGGTGACGGACTCGTTGAATTCCTGGGTGTAGGTGCCGTCCTGAACGAAGGTGATGTAGCCCTGCATGTCCATGTTGATCTCGTACACGCTGGACGCGCAGCCGGGCATCTCGCCCCAGGGGTTCTCGGCCACAACGGCGTTCTCGATGCACAGGTTGGTGATGGACCAGGTGCCGACCAGGTCACCGCCGCAGGCGGCGAAGTTCAGTTCCTTGCAGGCCTTGTCGGTGGTGTCGATGATGGCCACGTCGCCCACGAAGTAGATGACGAACTTGGAGAAGTGATTCACATCACCAACCACGAAGCCGTCCACCAGCTTGGAGCCGGGGACCTGGACCCACTTGTTGGCATCTTCGTCCAGCCAGGCCAGCTTGGCATCGCCCTCGGGCAGGCCAGTGGCTTCGAGCTTGAGGCTCATGGTGACGGGGGTGGTGAAGGTGGTGCCGGAGGGGCCGAACTCGAACACGTCAGAGGCCAGGAGGTCCTCACCGGTGGGGGTGGGGGTGCCAGTGGCGGCCACGACGTCCACCGTGATGGTGGTGTCAGCGGGCAGGGCGCCGGCGGGGATGTTGATCTTGGCAGCGGCGGAGGCCAGGGCCACTTCGCCACCAGCAGCGGCGGTCACGGCGCCGGAGGCGGTCTCGCCCACGTGAGTGGGGACTTCCACGCCAGCAGCCTTCTCATCGTCGCCACCGCAGGCCCAGCCAAAGCCCATGGTCAGAATGGTCACAGCAGACAGAACAAACTTCTTCATGATTTCCTCCCGTTTCATCAATGCGCTCGGCCGGAACCCCCGGCCGTTCGTTTTTCATGAGGCGCTACCATAGCGCATCGCGTCGTCATTTGGCAAGCCCCGAGCCCGTCTTAGCCGCGCACGTACTGGTCCACGGGTCCTAGCCGCGCACGTAGCGAAGCGAAGTAAGCGGATCCGGTGGTTGGTGCGGGTCGGCCCCCTCTACTTTTCCCAGGGGCCGGGGCGGGGGTAGCGCCCCGGAGAGCCGGCGTCCGGGGGGCTTCCCCCCTTGACGCCTAGCCGCCGCCAGCCGCGCACGCCCCCCTTTGAAGCGGAAGGCGGCGTGCGGAGGCTGCCTCCGAAGCGCCACCCCACGCCCCGGCCCAGC
>CAIXZC010000026.1 GCA_903923815.1 uncultured Myxococcales bacterium | reverse complement strand
GGGGCCTCGGAGCGGGCCAACTATCAGTTGTACCTCTCTGAACTGTGTGACCTTCTGGAGGTCCCGCGGCCCGATCCAAAACGCCCGGACGAGGCGGCCAACACCTACGTCTTCGAGAAGGATGTGACCTTCCGCCACCCGGACGGCGGCGCCAGCATTGGCCGCATCGACCTGTACAGGCGGGGCTGCTTCGTCCTGGAGGCCAAGCAGGGCGCGGATCCAGTTGCGCCAACGCTCCTGGGGGGGCGGCAGCAATCCCGCCAGGGCCACGGACAGCGCGGAACGGTGCGTTGGGACCAGGCCATGGTCGCGGCACGAGCCCAGGCCGAACGCTACGCCAAGGCGCTTCCCACGGCCGAGGGGTGGCCGCCCTTTCTGGTGGTGGTGGACGTAGGTCACAGCCTCGAGTTGTATGCCGACTTCTCCGGCCAGGGGAAGGCCTACCTTCAGTTCCCGAATGCCCAAAGGTTTCGGATCAAGTTGACGGATCTGGCGGACCCAGTGGTGCGCGAGACCCTTCGGCGCGTGTGGTTGGATCCCCTGTCCCTGGACCCGTCTTTGCACTCGGCCCGGGTCACCAAGGAGGTCGCCGGCAAGATGGCAGTCCTGGCGCGCTCCTTGGAAGAGGCCGGCCACGGCCCCGACCAGACCAGCGCCTTCCTGATGCGCTGCCTGTTCTCCATGTTTGCCGAGGACGTGCACTTGCTGCCCGAGCGGGCCTTCACGACGGAATTGGATCGGCTGCGGGGCCGGGCTGACCGGGCGGTGGTGGTCCTGCCCCTGCTTTGGGACGAGATGAACCGGGGCGGTTTCTCCACTCGGCTCATGACGGACATCCCGGTGTTCAATGGCGGACTTTTTGCCAGTTCCGAAGCGCTGCCCCTGACGGAGGCGCAGTTGGAGCTGCTGCTGGACGCCGCCCGCACGGACTGGTCGGAGGTCGAGCCAGCCATCTTCGGGACGCTGATCGAGCGGGCCTTGAATCCCAGGGAACGCCACAAGCTTGGCGCCCACTACACCCCCCGGTCCTATGTGGAGCGCCTGGTGTTGCCGACCGTGACGGAGCCCCTCCGCGCCGAGTGGACCCAGGTGCGCACCGCGGCCTTCGCCATGGCGTCTCTGGGCGACACCCCTGGCGCCTGCAAACAACTGGAAGAGTTCCACGGGCGCCTGTGCAAGCTGCGCTTCCTGGATCCGGCCTGCGGCAGCGGGAACTTCCTGTATGTGACCATGGAGCACGTAAAACGCCTGGAGGGCGAAATCCTGGACGCCCTTGCCCAGCTTGGCCAGGGCCTGAACATGTTTCAGGCCAGCACCGCCGAGGGGCACATCGTCACGCCCGAGCAGTTCCTGGGTCTGGAACTTAACCCCCGCGCCGCAGCCGTGGCCAGGGTCGTGCTGTGGATCGGGTACCTTCAGTGGCACTTCCGCACCCGGGGGCAGGTGCTGCCCCCCCAGCCGGTCCTTCGTGGGGGCAGCAACATCCAATGTCGTGACGCCGTGCTGGCCTTTGATGGTGACCCCGAGCCAGTCTTCGACGCAGACGGCAAACCCGTGAGCCATTGGGACGGCTTGACCTTCAAGCGCCACCCCGTCACCGGAGAGGACGTCCCGGACGAGCAGGCCCGGGCCCTCGTGTTCAACTACCGCAATCCCCGAAGGGCCGAGTGGCCGGAGGCCGACTTTGTGGTGGGCAACCCGCCCTTCCTGGGCAACCACCGGATGCGTCAGGTGCTTGGCGAAGGTTACACCTCGGCCCTGCGCAAGGCCTGGGCCGAGGTCCCCGAGAGCGT
>CAIXZC010000025.1 GCA_903923815.1 uncultured Myxococcales bacterium | reverse complement strand
CTGTCCATGTCGGGGGGGGGCGCGCCGTCCATGATGTCCATTGTCCATCGTGTCCATGGTGTCCATGATGTCCATCGTGTCCCCGGTCTCCCCCTTGCCCCCTCCCCACCTTGCCGTTATCCTGCGGCGCCTGGAGGTTGCCTTGCTGTCACCACGTTTGACCCGCTTTCGGGTGGACAATGAAAAGCGCATCGCACCGGTGCTGCTGCCCCTGGGGCGGCCGGAGAGCCTGGCGCCGGCGGAGGCCTTGCTGGGGTTGGCGATCTCCTTGGTGGGGACCACCCGGGGCGAGGTTACGGAGGCTTTGGACCTGGCGGTGGAGGCCTTGGGCAATCCCCAGTTGACCCGGGGGCTGCGGGAAGTGCTGCTGGGGCTTTGCGAGTTTGAGGGGCCCGGGGGACCGGACCCGTCGGCGCTGCGGCTGGAGGTCTTCGAGGAGGCGGGGCGCTGCTTCCCCGTGGGGGTGGACGAGGGGTCCTGCCCGCGCCGGGAGGTGCTGGAGCGGGTGGCCCTGCGCCGGGGCCTGGCGGCCGCGGACCTGGAGGCGGGGCTGTTCTCCGACCTCAAGGACCGGGAAGTGCTGACCGCCGTGGGCCTGGCCCAGCCCCAGGACCTGGTGAACCGCTACAACGTGGCGCTGGTGCAGACTTTGCTGGCCCACGCCGAGGGCCTGGAGCTGACCCTGGCCTCCCCCAGCCCCTCGGACCTGCGACGTTTGGTGCGCTGGCTGCGTTTCTACGAGCTGCTTTACGAGGTTGTGCCCTGCGCGGAGGGCCTGCGCCTGCAACTGGACGGGCCCCTGGCGGTGCTGGGGTCGCGCGCCTACGGGCGGCACCTGGCGGCCTTCTTCCCGGCCCTGCTGCTGCTGCCCCAGTTCGAGCTGCGGGCCACGGTCAAGTTCCCCGGGCGGCGGGGGCGGCTGACGCTGGAACTGGGGGCGGACCCGCGGCTGCAAAGCTGGTATCGGCTGGACGGCGTGTGGGTGCCCACGGAGCAGGTGGAGATCATGGAGCGCCTGGGGGTGCTGTTGGGAGATGGCTGGACGGTCAGCGAGGCCTGCGAGTTCCGGCCCCTGGCGGCCCAGGTGCCGTTCATTGCGGACTTCGCCTGTCGGGGGCCCCGGCGGGAGGTCCAGGTGGAGCTGCTGTGGCCCCACCGGCAGCGGGGCCTGCAGGCCTACCTGAAGGTGCTGGCGGCGGAGCGCCCGGCGGGGGTGATTGTGTGCGTCATCAAGCCCGGCGCCAAGGACAAGAAGGCGGCCCAGGCAGCGGCCGCGGCGTTCCCCGGGGTGGTGCTGTGCAGCCGCCGGCCCTCGGCCCAGGAGCTGGCCAAGCTGGTGCTGGGGTAGAAGGCCCGCTTACTGCGTGCGCGGCTTTGTATGGGTAGGCGGGCTGGCTGTCCAAGCCGCGAACGTAGTGAGCGGATCAGGCTTTGGAGATGCGATTCAGCGCCTGGGCGTCCACGCGATAGTCCTTGGCCTTGTTGGCCAGCAGGTTGTAACGCAGGATCTTGGCCACCGCCTCCACGCCATCCTTCCAACCAATCTTCTTGCCCTCGGCGTAGCTGCGGTAGTTGTAGGACACCGGCACCTCCACCACGCGCAGGCGCGGGATGCGGGCCAGCTTGGCGGTGACCTCGGGCTCGAAGCCGAAGCGGTGGCTCTCCAGGTTGATGGCCTTGATGACCGGCGCCCGGAAGACCTTGTAGCAGGTCTCCATGTCCGTCAGGCGCAGCCCCGACAGCACGTTGGACAGGACCGTCAGGAACTGATTCACCCGGTAGTGCAGGCCCCGGCTGCTGCGGGTCTCGCGGGAGATGAACCGGCTGCCGTAGACCACGTCCGCGCGGCCCTCCAGCAGGGGGGCCAGCAGGGCCGGGTAGTCCTCGGGGCTGTACTCCAGGTCCGCGTCCTGCACCAGGATGATGTCGCCGCTGGCCTCCGCGAAGCCCCGGGCCAGGGCCGCCCCCTTGCCCATGTTCTGGGGCTGCCGGAACAGCCGGATGCGCTCGTCCCGGGCCGCCAGCCCCTCGGCGATGCGGGCGCTGCGGTCCTTGGAGCCGTCGTCCACCAGGATGATCTCGTGGTCCTCCGGGGCGTTGGCCGTGACCCGGCCCACGATGGTCTCCAGGGTCGCCTCTTCGTTGTACACGGGCACCACTACACTGAGCTTCATGGGACCTCCTGGGGTCAGAAGGGCAGCTCGGGGTTCTTCCCCCGCGCCCCCGAACATCTGTCAAGTTCCAACTCGGCGTTGATCTTCTTGAGCACCGTCTGCACCAGGTGCTCCAGCCTGAGGCCCGGCGCATAGTTGGCCTCCGCCACGAAGTTCACCCGGCCGTCCTCCAGCAGTTGCTGGGCGGCGAACAGCTTCTCGTTGCGCCCGGGGGCGTGGACCGCGATGGAATAGCCGCCCTTGTCCTTGACCAGCTTCATGCAGGGCACGTCCGAGTCCCCGTCGCCGATGTAGATGAACCGCGAGAAGGGGATGGGGCGCTGGTCCTTGGGGATGAAGGCGTTCACGGCGGCGCTGCTGGACAGGTCGAAGGCGGCGCGGTTGATGCGGAACAGGAACTGGGTCTTGGTGGTGTAGTTGACCACCATGGCGGGCCACTGGGCCACCCCCGCGTCATCGTAGATGAAGGAACAGGCGAAGACCTGCTTGAACTCGTTGTAGATGGCGGTGCCTTCAAGCATTTCCTTGAGGCCCGACGAGATGATGTAGTGCTCTAGTTCCAGCTCCTGGCTGCGGGCGAAGTCGTTGAGGCGCGCGAACCAGGTCTCCACGCCGTCAAACAGCTTGACCGTGCGGCCGAACTCCTGGAAGGAGCGGCGGGTGATGGCCACGGTGCCCGACTCCCGGGCCTTGTCCAGCATCAGCTTCATGTAGGCCAGGATGGGGTCCGCCGTGTGCTGCCGGGAGACGCGGCCGGCCTCGGCCCAGAAGTCGTTGGGGGTGATGCCCAGGCCGGGCAGGAAGTCGTACTCCTGCATGTTCCCGGCGGAGAGGGTCCCGTCGAAGTCGTAACAGATGGCCACCTTGGTCAGTTTGCTGCCCACGCGCGTCGCCTCCAGGCCGGTACAGGGCCGCAAGGTAACATTGGAACGCGCGGGTGACAACAACGGGCTTGGGGCGGAGGGGGCGCGGGGGAGGGCGCGGGGCGGCGATCACCAGGAGACGCGGTTCCAGCAGTTCTGGGGGGTGCACTGGTCGGGGGTCATGGCCTCGGCGGTTTCGGTGGTGACGCAGCGGGTGTCGTGCACGGGTTCGTTGTAGCAGTTGGGGAAGGGGACCCAGATGCAGGCAGCCACTCAGCAGGGGCAGTGCTCTTCGCAGGTCGCCGAGGGGTAGCCGCCGCAGGGGCAGGTCTGCTGGCAGCAGCAGGAACTGGTGACCTGGCTGCCATACTGGGTCAGGAAGAAGGTCTCGCCGGAGATGGTGATGGTGGCGAATCGCTGGTCGGTGCCGTCCCAAGGGGCCACGGCATAGACCACGGTGCCGTTGCCCGCGCCGGTGGCGCCGGAGACGATGGTCAGCCAGGGGGCGCTGCTGAAGGCGGTCCAGGCCACGCCCTCGGCGGCGGTGACGTCGATGCTGCCCTGGCCTCCATCCTTGCCCATGTTGGCGTCGTCGGGGGCGATGCGGATGGTGAGGACCGAGGTGGCCACGCCCTCAATGATGAAGGGCTCGGAGTCGGGGCTGTCGGCGATGGTGTCGGTGACGGCGTGGGCCACCTGGCCCAGGGTCGCGTCCACGTTGCCGCCCACCCGTTCAATGAAGGCAGCCACGGCGGGGGCAGCAAAGGACGAGCCGCACTTGCCGGGGGCGATGCAGCCCTTGTACCAGGCCACGGCGCTGTGGTGGTTGGGGTCGTCCACGCGGGTGGCGTAGGTGCCGTCCGAGCCGCCCACGAAGAGGTGGTTGCCGGCGGTGCCGTCGGCCACCTGCTTCTGGCGAATGAGGGCGAAGGCCTGGGACACGTCCTGGCCCGAGTTGCCGATCTCCTGGACCAGGATGAAGCGCTGGCGCTGGACGGGGTCAAGCTGGTCGTTCGTGGCATTCAGGGCCTCGTCGATCATCTCCGCCATGCAGTACCAGTTGGACTCGTAGTCGGGGTCGCTCTCGCCGCCGGCGTTGAAGGACAGGTTGGCGACCACGTTCTCGCCCGGGGCGAAGAGGGCGGCGCCCGCCTGGATGGCCACCACGCTGGCCACCAGCTTGTCGCCGGGGACGGCGCCGTTGGCCAGCACGGGCAGTTGGACCCGGGCGGAGACGGTGCCGCCGTTGTCCAGGACGGTCTGGTACACGTCCTGGCCGTGGTTCTCGCCCTGGAAGTCGTTGAAGTCATCCAGGACCACCACGCCGGGGCCCACGTTCAAGGGGACGTACTTCTTCACGGGGGCGCCGCTGGCGGAGACGCAGTCCTCCACCCAACAGGAGTTGTCGATGACCACGGCCTCGGCCTGGCCCCGGGTGGCGGCCACGTTGGGGACGGCCAGGCGTAGGGTGGGGAGGGTGCCGCGGAGGGCTTGGATGAAGGCGCCCTCCTCCAGGGGAGTCACCTGGACCAGGAAGAAGCGCAACCTGGGGATGGTCTCCAGGATGGTACCCCCCTGGGCGATGATGGCGGCCTCCAGGTCAGCGTTGCTGGGGCCCGCGCCGCTGGGGTCGTCGGCGAACAGCAGCACCACCTGCCCGGGGTAGGCCAGGACGCTGCGATTGGTGCCAGCGGCGTCCTGGTAGGCCACGGGCCCCGGGGTGGGGTAGGGGCCGGGGAAGTTCACCGAGCCGGACAGCAGGTCCGAGCCTCCGCCCAGGTCCAGGCCATCCGCGTCCCCGCAACCGCCGGCGCCCAGCACAAAGAACAGACAGAGCAGCAACAACCCACGGATTTTCATGGTGATCCTCCTCAGTGACGGGGCGATGTTACACCGAAACGCGTTGCATCCCAAGAGAGCGAAACGGCCGAACCTGGGAGGATAGCAGGCGCCTGAGTACTTCCCCTCCCCCAGACTGGGGGAGGGGAGTGAGGGGTGAGGGCCGTCGTACGCTGAAGGGGCCTTGGGCAAGCGTGCTGATAGTCCTTTCAGCAACGACACCCCTCATCCGGCCCTTCGGGCCACCTTCCCCCGGGTCGGGGGAAGGGATCAGAGGGTGGTGATTCGTCGGGTGCCAGGTGCGGGGCCAGCGGTAGCGTGGGTCGTTTGTGCATGCGGACCAGAATGCTCTTCCCAGCGCGATGGCTCCCGGGGTAGAAATGGACCTGCCGCTTTGTAAGGAGGGTTCCATGGCCACCAGTGAGAGCACTATGGAGTTCCTGATGGATCAGCTTGCGGGCCTGCCGGGGGTGCGGACCCGCAAGATGTTTGGCGAGTATGCCCTGTACCTGGACGAGAAGGTCGTGGCGCTGATCTGTGACGACCAGGTCTTTGTGAAGATCACGCCCGAGGGGCGGGCCTTTGTGGGCGAGCACTACGAGGAGGGCTTCCCCTATCCGGGGGCCAAGCCGGCCATGCTGCTGGGCGCGGAGGAGCTGGACAACGACGAGCGGCTGTGCCAGTTGCTGCGCCTCACCGCGGCGGCCCTGCCGGTGCCCAAGCCCAAGCAGCCCCGCAAGGCGAAGGGGGCGGCCAAGTCCCCTCGACCAACCTCGAAGGGAGCCAAATCGTGAAGAACAGTCTGGCCCTGATTGCTTTCCTGCCCGCCGCCCTTCTGACTCTCGGCCTCCTCACCTCCTGCGGCACGACCACGACGGCGCGGCTGCGCCTGCCCGAACTGCGCACCGTGGAGCGGGTGGACCTGGGGCGGTACCTGGGGCTGTGGTACGAGATTGCCTCCTTCCCCCAAAGCTTCCAGAAGGGCTGCACCGCCAGCAACGCCACCTACACGCTGCGCAAGGACGGGCAGATTGGGGTGCTGAACCGCTGCCGCAAGGGCGGCCTGGACGGCAAGGAGTCCAAGGCTGAAGGGGTGGCGCGGGTGGTGGACAAGCAGACCAACGCCAAGCTGGAGGTCAGCTTCTTTCGGCCCTTCTGGGGGGACTACTGGGTGATTGACCTGGACCCCGACTACCAGTTCGCGGTGGTGGGGCACCCCAGCCGGGACTACCTGTGGATCCTCAGCCGCCAGCCCACCCTGCCGGAGGCGCAATACGCCGCCATCCTTCAGCGCCTGGAGGCCCAGGGCTACCAGACCGCGCGCCTGGTGCGAACGCTGCAGGCCCCGGCTGCCAGCCCGACCGTGCCGCAAAATACTCCTTGAACCTGGCCCCTCCCGGCGCTAAAAAAGGACCCGCAATTCCAACTCAGAGAGGTCCCATGAACGGCGTGTGTTTGCGGCTGTTGGTGGTCTTGGTGGCGGGCTGCCTGGCGGTGGCCTGTGGCAGTGACGAGGCTGCGTCCAAGGGAGATGTGGCGGGGGCGGTGGATACGTTGCTTGGTCTGGACGGGGCCGCGGGTGTGGATGCAGCCCTGGACACGGCGCTGCCGGACGGGGGCGAGGTGGTGCCCACCGGCGACGCGGTGCCCGATGGCGCCCAACCCGGGGATACGTTGACGGCTGATGGGGCGGAGACCCTGGATGTCGAGGCCCCGGCCGACGCCGACGTCAAGCACCCGGCCTGCTACCCCAACTGCCTCACTCCCGAGGGCTACGTGTGGGTGACCATCCCGGGGGGCAGCTTCCAGATGGGCTGCACCGCCGGTGACGCCGACTGCAACCCCGACGAACTGCCCGCGCATCAGGTGACCCTGGCGTCCTTCGACCTGCTGGAGACGGAGGTCACCGAGGCCCAGTATCTGGAGGTCATGGGCACCAACCCGTCGGGGCACTACAACGGGGCCGCCGGCGACGACCTGCCCGTGGAGAACGTCACCTGGGTTGCGGCCCAGGCCTTCTGCGAGGCCACCGGCGGACGCCTGCCCACGGAGGCCGAGTTCGAATACGCCGCCCGGGGAGGCCAGACGACCCGTTACTCCTGTGGGGACGATGCCGCTTGCCTGGACGGCATTGCCTGGTACGGGGCCAACTCGGGGGACCAGAAGCATGCCGTGAAGACCAAGGCCGCCAACGCCTACGGGGTCTACGACCTGGCCGGTAATGTGTGGGAGTGGTGCAGCGACTGGTACGCCACCTATGGCGCCGACGCCCAGGAGGACCCCCAGGGCCCCGAGGCGGGCAGCGACCGGGTCTACCGCGGCGGCGGCTTCGCCTACGACGCCAAGAACCAGCGGGCCTCCTTCCGCAACGCCTACATGCCCACTGGAGACCTGGACTACCTGGGCTTCCGCTGCGCCCGGGACCGCTGAAGCGGCCGCCCTCCTGCCCGCCATCCTTCCGCTTGCCAACGGCCCCCGGTCCAATAGAATCAGCCCCGAAAGTCAGCGCGTTTCTTCCCACGGGGTGCATCCATGAAACAAGCGTTCGCGGTGGTCGGTCTGCTGTGGTTCCTGGGTGCCTGCGGTGGTGGCGGCACGGCGGCCCGGATGGACGTGAGTCCGCTGGCGGATGGCCTGGACGCGGCCACGGACCAGGGCGCGCCCCCCGGCGACCAGCAGGGCGGGAAGGATGGCATGACGCCGGACGGCATGCCGGCGGACGGTTCAGTGGTGCCTGACGGCGGCCCGGATGGCGCTCTGGACGGGGTGGGGCCGACGGACCTGGGGGAGACGGCCACGGGGCCGGACCTGCTTGACGGGGCCGCGGACTCACTTGCCGACACCAGCCCCGACACGGTGCAGCCCTGCGGAGGCCTTTGCAGTCCCTACGAGACTTGCAACCTGGAGACCGGCCTTTGCGAGGCCAACCCCCTTTGCCAACTGGATTTCTGCACCGGCGCTCCGGGCGGTACCGAACGCCTTGAGCCCGCCTGGGGCGTCGTCTACATGGACCGCTACGAGTGGCCCAATCAGGTGGGCGTCGTCCCCCTGGGCGGTGTGACCACTGAGGCCGAGGCGGCCCAGCTTTGCCTCAGCGTGGGAAAGCGCAGCTGCACCGCCGTGGAGCTGGCCTACGCCTGCTCTCCCACGGCCCAGGTCTACCCCTACGGTGACCATTACAGCGCCTCCGCTTGCAACACCGAGTTCCCCTTCGCCGTGGACCCCTCGGGGGCCAATGCCGGCTGCCACGCCGAGGGCGCCCAGGTCCTCGATCTGGTGGGCAATCTGGCCGAATGGAGTACCGAAGGCAGCCTCTTTGGCGGCTCCATGAAGGATGGCACCAAGGCCGCCTGCACCCTGCTGGTGGCTGCCGCTGCGCTGACCGAGCCGGCCCTGGCGGGCTTCCGCTGCTGCCTGTCCCCCACGGACGACCTGGACGGCGATGGCACCCCGGCCAGCCTGGACTGCGATGACCTGGACCCCGACGTGAAGCCCGGGGCCACCGAGGTCTGCGACGGTCGGGACAACGATTGCAACGGGCGCACGGACGACCTGGAGGACCAGGACACGGACGGCTGGAATGTGTGCGTCGACTGCGATGACACCATGGCCTTCATCAACCCCGGCGCCGAGGACCTGACGGGGGATAACATCGACGCCGACTGCGACGGCCTGGACGGCACCGATGGGGACCGCGACGGCGTGGTATCCGTGGCCAGCGGTGGCACGGACTGCGACGACGGCAACCCGGACATCCGCCCCGGCGCCGCCGAGCTGTGCGACGGCCTGGACAACGACTGCGACGGCACCAAGGATGAGGGCCTGGGGGACACGGTCTGCAAGGACGCCGACGCCTGCACCCAGGACTTCTGCGACAGCGCCACCAGGGCCTGTAAGCACACCGTCCTGTCCTGCGACGACCAGGACGCCTGCACGGACAACGACTGCGACCCGGCCAGGGGCTGCCTGAACACCTCCAAGGCTGGGGACTGCGACGATCAGAACGCCTGCACGGCGGACTCCTGCGATCCCGTCAGCGGCGCCTGCCAGCATGACGCGGTGGAGGGCCCCTGCGAAGACGCCAACCTCTGCAGCACCGGGGACTTCTGCCAGGATGGGCTTTGTGTGGGGGGCGCGGGGGTGCTCGACTGCGAGGACCACAACGACTGCACCACCGACACCTGCGTGGTGGCCACGGGCTGCCAGCATCCGCCCAAGGACGGCGGCTGCGACGATGGCGTGGCCTGCACCGTGGGGGACTCCTGCCAGGCTGGCCAGTGCGTGGCCGGCACCAATACCTGCGCCTGCGGCAACGACGACGAGTGTTACCCCAAGAACGACGCCGACTGGTGCAACGGCTTCATGTATTGCAACAAGACCAAGACCCCCGCCGTGTGCGAGACCAAGCCCGGGTCCGCCATCGTCTGCAACCCGGCCCAGGACACCCAGTGTCAGGCCAAGGTCTGCGACCCGCTGGATGGCCTTTGCAAGCTGAAGTCCCGCAACGAGGGCCTGGCCTGTGACAGCACCTGCACGGTGAACCCCGTCTGTCAGGCCGGGGTCTGCAAGGGAGAGTCCTGCGCCGCCCTGGACCAGACCTGCGCCGCAGGGGTCTGCATCCCCAATGTGTGCACTCCCAGCGCCCGCGTCTGCGACGGGAACTTTGCGTACCTGGTGTGCGACGCCAGCGGCACGGGCTGGTCCGCACCTCTGGCCTGCGGTGCCGGAAAGTACTGCGATCAGGGGGACTGCAAGGCCCAGGTCTGCACGCCCTCGGCGCCCTCCTGCCAGGGGTCCCTGGCGGGCACCTGCAACCTGGTCGGCAGCGCCCTGGCGCCGGGCCACAGCGATTGCAGCACCATCCCCGACAAGCCCTACTGCAAGGCGGGCCTGTGCACCGCCTGTGTCCCCGCCTGCGCCGGCAGACAATGCGGAGACGACGGCTGCGGGGGCGTCTGCGGCGTCTGCGCGGGGGGCTTCCAGTGCAACGGCACCAAGTGTGTCTCTGAGGGCTTCCTGGCCATCCCCGCGGGGAGCTTCTGGATGGGCAGTCCGGCGGGTTGCCCCGGCCCCCAAGGCTACCCCGGCGCCTGTGCGGCCGAAGCAAGCCGCATCGCCGATGAGACCCTGCATCAGGTCACCCTCACCCGGGCCTTCGAGGTGCAGGCCACGGAGGTCACGCAGGCTCAATGGAAGGCGGCTACCGGCGGCTGGAGCCAAAGCGAATTCAAGGCCTGCGGGGACAACTGCCCCGCCCAGGCCATGACGTGGTTGGACGCCCTGGCCTACGCCAACATCCGGTCCGAGCAGGCGGGCCTCCAGGCCTGCTACGTCTTCGCGGACACCCGCTGCTACAACGGCGCCAACGTGGGGGCTGCCTACAAGAACTGCCTGAATGGCACGGCCCACGGACTCTCCCTGGCCACCGTGACCCTGGCGCAGGGGCTTGCTTCCGTCTACGACTGCAAGGGCTACCGCCTGCCCACCGAGGCCGAGTGGGAGTACGCCGCCCGCGCCGGCAGCGCCACCGCCTTCTACCCCAGCCCGGGCAACAACGGCGCCATC
Organism: uncultured Myxococcales bacterium; assembly: GCA_903923815.1. Taxonomy (GTDB): domain Bacteria; phylum Myxococcota_A; class UBA9042; order CAIXZC01; family CAIXZC01; genus CAIXZC01. The sequence continues at coordinate 5,910 of CAIXZC010000025.1, read as the reverse complement.
ACCAGCCCCGCCTACGTCCCCGTGGACCCCAACCTGAACGCCATCGGGTGGTACGCCGGAAACGCGGCCGCCAGCTATGCCGGGGGCTACGACTGCAGCTACACCAGCCCCTCCATAGGCTCCTGTGGCCCCCAGCCCGGGGGCACCAAGGCCGCCAACGCCTTTGGGCTCAAGGACATGCTGGGGAATGTTTTCGAATGGTGTTGGGATATCTACGGCGCCTTCCCCGCGGGGGCGGTGGTCGATCCCCAGGGGCCCTCCTCCGGTGCCGAGCACGTGTTCCGGGGGGGCAGCTGGTACAACTCCGCCGCCCAATGCAGGGCCGCCTTCCGGCTGTCCTACCCCACCTACAATCGCAGCAGCTCCATCGGGCTGCGGCTGGTGCGAACGCTCTGACCGCTTCTCTTGCCGGCGCCATGTCGATGCCATTTGGGCTGGGTTCACCGCGCCCTTGACCGGGGTTTCGAGGGGGGCTAGCATTGCCAACAGTTTTTGGAAAAGGTGTGATCATGAAGTCCCAACTGTTGGTTTTCGTTGGTGTGTTGCTGCTGGCGCTGGGGACCTGGGCCTGCGGGTCCAGCGCCCAGCAGGAGTTGGACGTTCTCATCAGCGGTGACAACCTGGAGGATGGGCCCGGCGGCCTGACCTGCCTGGAGCTTCAGAACGCCGCCGTCACCGAGTATCCCCCTGCGGGGCTGCGGGTGACCTTTCGACTGCTGGATTGCGAGGGTCTGCCGGTGGGCAAGCTGAGCGCTGGGCAGGTGACCGTCATCAACGACGACACGGGGCAGCCCTTCGGGGCTGGGCACGACGAACCCATGGTGTCCGAACCCCTCAGTGCCCGCGACCTGGATCTGCGGCTGCTGTTGCTGGTGGACCTGTCCTCCTCGGCCCTCAACCTGGGGCTTGCGCCGAACATCCTGCAGGCCGCCCGAACCCTCGTGACCGCCCTCGCTCAAAGCCCCGCCCGGACCGTCCGGGTGGCCCTGTGGACCATGGGGTCGCCCAGCAAGACCGTGCAGGTGTTGGACTTCACCAGTGACCTGGACCAGGTGCTGGCCTCCCTGACCCAGTTGGAAGCCTCCCCGGGGCTGGGCGCCAGGGATCTGTACGGCGGCTTCACCAAGGGCCTGAACGCCCTGGCCCAGTTGGAAGGCACCGGCTCGGACCAGAAGGTGCTGGCCCTGTTCGCTGCGGGCCTGCACGAGACCGGCGGCGCTGCGGCCCTTGCCCAACAGGCCGTCCAGCTTCGCCAGGGCCTGGAGTCCTCGGAGGGGTTGCAGGTCCTGGTGTTGGGCAGCGCGGACAGCGGCTTCTCGTCCCTTCAGCAGTTGGCCTCCCGGCCCGAGTACGCCTTCAACACCACCGGGGCGGACTGGGCGCAGGTGGCGGGGAAGGCAGGCAAGGCCCTCTCCAATGCCCTCGGCAGCAATTACGTTCTGGGCGTCTGCACCCCGCTGGTCTTCGGCAGCCCAACCCTGACCCTGGACGTCAAGGTGGGCACCGCCTCCGTGGCCAAACAGTTGCCCTACTCGGTGGAGGGCTTCACGGGGGACCTCAGTCAGTGTGACCCCAAGGTCCTGGCGGACCCCTGCGGCGACCGCCTTTGCGGTGACTCGGCCCTGCCCGGGGTGACCTGTGGCACCTGCGACGCGGGCTGGCTTTGCGATGGCGAGGGGGCCTGCAGCATCCCCTGCAGCCCCCAATGCCAGAACCGGGATTGCGGCTCCGATGCCTGCGGCGGAAGCTGCGGCGACTGCGCCAACAACGAGCACTGCGACGAGGGCGGCCAGTGTCAGGCGGGCTGCCTGCCCAACTGCAGCGGCAAGCAATGCGGCGGCGATGGCTGCAACGGCAGCTGCGGCACCTGCACCAACGGCAAGACCTGCAACGCCAACGGCCTGTGCATCACCGATTGCGTCCCCAACTGCAGCGGCAAACAGTGCGGCAGCGACGGCTGCAACGGAAGCTGCGGCACCTGCAGCAACGGCAAGACCTGCAACGCCAACGGCCTGTGCGTCACGGACTGCGTCCCCAACTGCAGCGGCAAACAGTGCGGCAGCGACGGCTGCAACGGTAGCTGCGGCACCTGCACCAACGGCAAGACCTGCAACGCCAATGGCCTGTGCGTCACGGACTGCGTCCCCAACTGCAGCGGCAAACAGTGCGGCAGCGACGGCTGCAACGGAAGCTGCGGCACCTGCACCAACGGCAAGACCTGCAACGCCAACGGCCTGTGCATCACCAACTGCGTCCCCAACTGCAGCGGCAAGCAGTGCGGCAGCGACGGCTGCAACGGTAGCTGCGGCACCTGCACCAACGGCAAGACCTGCAACGCCAACGGCCTGTGCGTCACCAACTGTGTGCCGGACTGCTCCTACAAGGAGTGCGGCGACGACGGCTGTGGGGGTAGCTGCGGCAACTGCAAGGAGGGTGAGGCCTGCGAGTGGTACGGCGGCTGCGTGTGCATGGGGGGCTGCGGGGGCAAGGAGTGCGGCTGGGACAACTGTGGCAACAGCTGCGGGACCTGCGACAGCGGTCAATACTGTTCGACCACCGGTGAGTGCCGGACCACCATCGCGTGCCCCGAGGGCGGCATCTTGATGGACACCACTTGCAACGGCACTGACTACTACGGCTGCTGCGTGGGGGAGGTCGTCTATTACTGTGGTAACAGCACCGCGACCTGCCCCCTGGGCCTCACCAAGTGCCTCTGTGCCCTGGACTGCAACACCGCCGAGCAGCAGTACACCAAGTGCCAGAAGCGCGCGACCGGCGGGCGGTACATGTATTTGTGCTCCACCGTCGACGAGGACACCATTTTCTATGGCGATGTCTGCCCCTGGGACCGCTGATCAATCTTCCTGACAGGTCTCGTTCAAGGTCTTGCAGGCCCCCTGGAGGGCGCCCGTCTTGCAGCTATCCGAGGGGTTGCTGCCGCAGGCGGTCTTCAGGCAGTCCTGGAGATCGGCCCAGGCCTTGATGGAGGCAGGAAACGCGGAGTACCAGCAGTGGCTCTTGCAGTCCAGGTTGCTGCCGCAGGTGCCCAGACAGGCCCCGTATTTGGTGCAGGTGGCCAGAGGCTTGGCGCAGTCCGTCCACTCGTTGGCGCAGTGCTGCATGACGATATCCACGATGCACTGGTCCGTGGCGCATTGCATGGCGCCGTGGTTGTTCATGCAGTCGTTCATGTCGAAGAACTGATTGATCTCGTCCACCGTGGCCTCACCGTAACACTCCACGTTGCAGGTCAGGTACAGGGTGGTGCCGTAGTAAGGGGTACAGTTGGTGCGCACGCACTCGGCCATCTTGCGGCAGTCCAGATCGCCGTCGTTCATCAGGCAGCTTCCGTAGCCGCTGCAGGTGGCGTAGCTGGGGCAGGTCCCGCAGGTGCTGCCGCAGCCATCGTCGCCGCACTGGCGGCCCGTGCAGGCGGGGGCGCAGGTCACGACGCAGAGGCCCTCGTCCGTACAGGCTTTGTTCACGCCGCAGTTGCCGCAACTGCCGCCGCAGCCGTCGCTGCCGCACTGCTTGCCGCTGCAATCCGGCACGCAGTCCACGATGCACAGGCCGTCGCCGTTGCAGGTTTTGCCCTCCGGGCAGGTGCCGCAGTTGCCCTCGCAGCCATCGCTGCCGCACTGTTTCCCGTCGCAGTCGGGGCTGCAGTCGGTGACGCAGTGGCCAAGGTTGTTGCACAGCTTGGGGTCCGGGCAGGTCCCACAGCTACCGTCACAACCATCGCTGCCACACTGCCGGTCAAGGCAACTGGGTGTGCAGGTGTCGACGCACAGGCCGTCGTTGTTGCAGGTCATGTCCAGGCCGCAGCTGCCGCAGCTTCCATCGCAGCCGTCATCTCCGCACTGCTTGCCCTGGCAGGCAGGCTGGCAGTCCTCGGAGCACAGCCCGGCCGGCGTGCAGAAAAGGCCCTGGGCGCAGGTGCCGCAGCTTGCCCCGCAGTCGTCCTCTCCGCAGATGCGGTCACCGCAACCGGGGATGCAGCAATGGCCTTCCAGGCATTGGTCCTCCCCATGGCACTCGCCGCATTGGAAATCCTCCAGCGGAGAGGGGCCGCACTCCAGGCCGAGACAGGGGTTCTGCAGGATGGCAGCGTCGCAGGACTCAAGGTCGCCGTTCAGGCCCGAGGGGTCGTACTTCAGCTTGGGCTCCAACAGGAAGCCGAAGGCCTCGATGCGCAGCGTCAGGGTGGCCGGCACGTAGACCACGGGGGTGCAGATGGCCAGCGAGTAGTAGGCGCCGGCCAGGGCCTCCTGGAAGGCCAGCACGGAGGCCACCTGGGTGCCCGGGTCCTGGGTCTCGGAGACCATCCGGGCGTAGTCCGGGCGGGTCGCCAGTTCTGCCAGTGCCGCTTGACTGGACCCCGAGGGCTTGGCGATGACGAAGATGTTGAAGAAGCCGCTATCCTCGGCGTCCGCCTTGGCTGTCAGCATGGCCAGCCGCATGTCCTGCTCGGCGCCCACCTCGTGCCCCCCCGCTGCGAAGACCACCAGGGCGGCCTCCACCGTGCCCTTGCCCTGGGTGGCCTGCATGGTGTGCCCAATGGCCTTTGTAATGGAGCCGTACAGGTCCCGGCTGCCCAGACCCTGGGAACTGCGAAGGCCCTCCAGGGCCTGGGTCAAGGTCTGCTGGTCGCTGGTGAAATCCACCAGCACCTCCGTGCTGCTGGGGGAGCCAAAGACCATCAACCCGACCCGGCGGCCGGCAGCCTCGGGGCTGCCATCAAACACCAGGGCCAGGTAGTCCTGGGCGGAGGTGATCAGCTGACCCAAGGTGGCGGTGGAGGCGACCTGTGTGGACAGGTCCAGGACCAGCAGAGTGTACACCCCAAGGTCCGACAGTCGGCCAAGGGCGGAGACCTGCCCCGGACTGCCCGCGGCCCCGAAGGCCAACCCGGTCTCGTCATTGATGGCGGTCACCGAACCCGCAGGCAGGGAGGGCAGGGGGCCCCGGTCACAGGCCAGCAAGCGGAAGGCGATTCGCAGCCCCGCGGGCGGGACCTCCTGGACGGAGTACCCGTCAAACATCCCGCAGTATTCGGCCTGAACCTCGTCCCTCGCGCCCCCGTCCGCGCCCCCACCCCCGCCCGCGCCGCAGGCCGTCGCCAGGAGGCCCAAAGCGAACCCCAACGTGACCAACCGCAACCCCTGGATGCCCATGGGACCCTCCAACAGTGTGAGCCTGAAGACAGGTCTACTGTCTTGAGCAAGCGTGGCGAATTATAGGCCAGTTTCGTGCGACGTCGAACAACTTTTCACGGGGCTGGTGTCGGGCCCTGCCCCTGGTTGGAGTGGACCTAAAGCAGCAACTGGCAGTCCGCCGCAGTCTGGCAGTCGAAGGATTCGGCGTAGCAGCGCCAGAAGGCCTGGGTGGCGTTGGCGCAGAAGTTGTTGGCGTCGGGCGGCACGGGCATGCCGCACTGTTTCATGGCCTTGACGTATTCGGGGCAAAGGACCGGATAGGTCGTCTCCGCCAGTTCCAGGTCCCCGGCCAAGTCCCGGGGCAGGTCCGCCGCAGTGTCTGTGGGTAGGTCGGCGCCTGCGTCCTGGCCCAGGTCCGTCATCGCGTCACCGGCAAGGTCCCCGTGGGCGTCTCCAGACGCCACCTCAGCGCCCGTATCGAAAGTCGCCCCATCAGGAGCCCCAGCCCCCGCTGCGGCGTCCTCCTTGCAGGCCAGAAGCCCCACCGCGAGGGCCAGCGTCAAGAGCGGCAAAGCCTTCACTGGAGCTTCCTTCTTCCAGCCCTGAACGCCCTCTGCAGGGCCGACCCAACGAGGATCACCAGAGACACCAGCATGAGCTGTTCGCCCACCTGGATCTGGACGGGGTTCTCGGCCGTGAAGAACAGGTCTGCACCGACCAGGAAGACCACCAAGAACACCCCGAAACAGAGGTT
>CAIXZC010000024.1 GCA_903923815.1 uncultured Myxococcales bacterium | reverse complement strand
CGTGCTTGGTCTCGCGGGTCTCTTCAATTGTGACGAAGGCATGGGGGGCCTCCTGGTTGACCACCCGCATGTAGGTCCCGGCGTCCTTGCGGCGGATGACGCTGAACAACACCGCCACGGGGCCCTTCTTGCCCTCGCCCCGCAGGCGGGTGACGCCGAAGCCGGCTTCGCGTAGCTTGGCAATGAGGTTGTCCGCACCCCGGTGGATGATGACCCGCACCACGCGGTAGCCAAAGGCCAGCTTGGTCTCCAGGGCGATGCCCAGCATGGTGCCCGCGGCGAAACCCCCGGCGTAGGCGAAGACGTTGATGGGGTTCTCGATGTTCTCCATGGCCTTGCCGATGGCCGTGATGAAGATGGAGACCTCCACGAAGCCGATGCCCGCGGCCAGATAGCGGCGGCCCTGGATGGAGACAATCATGCGCACGGTGCCCAGGGACACATCGCAGATACGCAAACAGAAGATAAGCAGGGCGGTCAGCAGTACTTCCATGAACCTCAACCACTGTCAGGGGTCACCGGGGGGGCCGCGGGGGGCCGGCCGCCGGGGAGGCATATGAATAGGGGCAAAGGTGGCGTTTGTCCAACGTTTTCTTGCCAGGACGGGGGGCGCGTGCCCGCCGGCGGCCCGCTTGTGCCCAGGCCCTACGCTTCCTCTTCCGCGGGGCCCGGTTCCTCCAAGGACTCCACCGACTTCAGCTTCCTTTGCAGGGCTCTGGTGCGGGTTGCCAGGGCGGAGAAGGCGTTGGAGGCTTCGGTGAACTTCTTCTCCACCTTGTCCAGTTCGCCTTGGAACTTGTCCATCTCGACCTTCACGGCGGCCAGGGTCTGCCAGACCTCGGCGCCGCGCTGTTGGATGGCCCAGCTTCGGAAGCCCAGTTGGATGGCGCCCAGGAGACCCGCCAGGGTGCTGGGGCCGGCGGGGATCACGCGGAACTGGTTCTGCAGCGTCTGGGCCAGGCCGGGGCGGCGCAGGACCTCGGCGTAGAGGCCCTCGGAGGGAAGGTATAGGATGGCGAAATCCGTCGTGGTGGGTGGCGCGAGGTACTTGGTGGAGACGTCCGCCGCGAAGCTTTTAATGGTCCTCTCCAAAGCCTTGGCCGCGGCCTCGGCGGCGGGGAGGTCGTTGTTGGTGTGGGCGTCCAGCAGGCGCTGGTAGTCCTCCACCGGCAGCTTGGAGTCCAGGGGCAGCAGCACCGGGGCGCCATCTGGGCCTTCGCCGGGCAGCTTGATGGCGAACTCGACACTCTCCCGGGAGCCGGGCTTCACCTGGGCGTTCTTGACGTACTGGTGCTCTGTCAGGAAGTCCGCCAGCAGGGCCTCCAACTGGACCTCCCCCCAGACCCCCCTGGCCTTGACGTTACTGAAGATGCGTTTGAGGCTGCCCACCTCGGCGGCCAGTTGGTTCATGGCCCCCAGGCCCCCCTGAATACCCGAGAGGCCGTCCTGCACCAGCTTGAAGGACTGGTCGAAGCGGGTGGTGATGGTGGTGCCAAGCTGTTGGCCCACGGTGGTGCGCAGGTCGTCCAGCTTCTTCTGGTTGGTGTCCGCCAGGGTGCCCAGGCTGGTCTCCAGGTTGCGGCGTAGGGTCTCGAACTCGCTGCGGGCCGCGGTGTCCCTGGTGGCCAGGATGGTGTGCAGCTCCCGGCGGCCCCGTTCCAGTTCGTCAAGTTGAAGGCGGCGTTGCTCCTCCTGGGTGGCCAGGAAGGCGCGCAGGGCCTGGTCCTGGTTGGCGTCGGGGCGGCGACGCAGCAGGAGTGCCAGGGTCAGCAGCAGGGCCACTGCCAGGGCCCCAAGGAGTAGGGCGACGGGGATGGTCATGGGCACCTCCATGGGCAAGCGAAGGCAAGTAAAGCACAGGGTCGGGCGCTTGTCTTGTGGCAGATTCAGGGGGGCCCGGGGGCGCCTGAACAGCGCCAGCGGATAGTATTGTGTTCCGCCCAAGCCCAGGTGCGATTACAATGGTGCCCATCGTCTTCCAGGTTATCGGGGGCCCCATGAGTCTGATGAAGCTGTTGTCGTCTGCGGTTCTGGTGGTTTGGTTTGGGGGCGCCTGCGCCCAGACCCAAAGTGGGCCCAAGGCGGATGGCGGGCCGCAGGACATCGTCCAGGGTGAGGTGCAACTGGATGCCTACGTGCCGCCCAAGGACATGGTCGCCGATACGGACCTGCGGGACACGGGGAACGATGGGCGTGTGGATGCGGTCCCGGTGGATGGGCTTGCAGACACGGGAGCCGGCGACGCCGCGAGGGACACCAACGCCGGCGATACCGCAGTGGACGCGGGCGGCGGCGACACTCTCCCCGACGTGGCGGGCAGCGACACCCTGACGGACACCAACGGCAGCGACACCCTGACGGACACCAACGGCAGCGACACCCTGACCGACACGACCGTGCCTTCGGACACTGCCCCCGACGCCCCCTCCGACACCCAAACCGACACCGCCGCGGACACCCATGGGCCCGACGTGGTGGCCCCCTGCGGCGGCCCCTGCCCCGAGGGCCAGGTCTGCTATGGCCCCACGGACCAGTGCGTGCCCGACCCCCGCTGCGTCTACGACTTCTGCCCCACCGGCCCGGAGGGCACAAGCCGCCTGGAGGTCGGGGGTACGCCGGTGTACATGGAGGTCTTGGAGGCCACCGAGGCGGGTGCCACGCTGCCCACCGACAGGCTGACCTTTGACCGGGCCGCCATGGCCTGCTTCGACGTCGGGCGCAGGCTTTGCACCGTGGCCGAGTATCAGAAGATGTGTGGGGCGCCGGGGACCTGGTTCTACGGGGCCTCCTACGATGCCAAGGTGTGCAACAGCGAAGGCGAGGGGCCGGCCGCGTCTGGCAGTCTGGTGGGCTGCGCGGTGGGGTCGCCGGCGGTGTATGACCTCATCGGCAACCTGGCGGAGTGGACCCTGGAGGGCATGCTGTTTGGCGGGTCCTACATGGATGGAGCGGAGGCCAGGTGCTCGTCGCTGAACGTTGAGGATCACGGGACCCTGAACCTGGCGACACTGGGCTACCGCTGTTGCCTGTCTCCGTTGGACGACCTGGACGGCGACGGCAGCCTGGGGCGGGACGATTGCGACGAGGCGGACCCCCTGGTGAATCCGCGGGCCGACGAGGCCTGCAACGGCCTGGACGATGACTGCGACGGCGAGACCGACGAGGGGGACCTGGACTTCCTTTGTGACGACGGGGACCAGTGCCGCCAGGAGTTCTGCGAGCGGGGCGTGGGCTGCAAAGACCAGCACCTCTCCGGGCTGTGTGACGACGGCGAACCCTGCACCGTGGAGGACAAGTGCGTGGACGGGACCTGCATGGGCAGCCCCAAGGTCTGCGACGACCACAAGGCCTGCACCGAAGACAAGTGCGTTCAGGGGACGGGCTGCGTCTACGAGTTCCTCAGCAGCGAATGTGAGGACGGCGACCTGTGCACCACCGGGGACTACTGCACAGACGGCGTGTGCACCCCGGGGGACGCTGCCGACTGCGACGACGCCAACCCCTGCACGAACGACTCCTGCGTCAGCGCCACGGGCTGCAAGCACGTGGACAACCAGAGCGAGTGCGACGACCAGGATCCCTGCACCGTGGGGGATGTGTGTGGTGGCGGCGAATGTGTGGGCGGCACGCGAATCTGCACCTGCCAGAGCACCGCGGACTGTGGGACCTACGACGACAGCGACCTGTGCAACGGCACCTACCACTGCACCGCGACTCTTCCCCATGTCTGCGAGGTTGACCCCACCACCATCATCACCTGCCCTGAGTCCAGCGACCCCTGCAAGGCCAACGTCTGCGATTCCGCCACCGGGGACTGTGTGCTGGAGCCGGCCAACAACGGCTTCGTCTGTGATGACGGCAATGGCTGCACCCTGGGTGACACCTGCGAGAACGGCCTGTGCGCCGGCCAAAGCTGCGCGTTCCTTGGAAAGTTCTGCTACCTGGGCGCCTGCGTGGATTGCATCCCGGACTGCGGCGGCAAGCTATGCGGGGACGACGGTTGTGGAGGGGTCTGCGGCTTGTGCGACGCGGGCCAGGAGTGCAACGCCGGGGCCTGCTGCAGCCCCGCCTGCCAGGACATCCACTGTGGGGACAATGGCTGCGGCGGGCTCTGCGGGCTGTGCCTGGAAGGCCAGGTTTGCACCGTCACGGGTATGTGTTGCAGCCCCCATTGCGAGGGCAAGACCTGTGGCAGCGACGGTTGTGGCGGCGACTGCGGTACCTGCACCGAGGGGGCCCTGTGCGCCCACGGCAACTGCTGCGTCCCGGCCTGCGACGGCAAAAACTGCGGCGACGACGGCTGCGGCGGCACCTGCGGCACCTGTCCCTTTGTGGGAAGCTGCATTGATGGTCTGTGCTGCCTGCCCGACTGCTCTGGCAAGAGCTGCGGGGACGACGGCTGCGGTGGCACCTGCGGCACCTGTGGGGGCGACCTGGCCTGCGTGTTGGGCCAGTGCAAGGGCTGTGGCGACGGCAAGTGCGAGGGTGGCGAGACCAAGTGCAACTGCGCCGCCGACTGCGGGGACCCCTGTCTGGGCAAGGCCTGCGGGGACAGCGGCTGCGGCGGCGTCTGTGGCACCTGCACCCAGGGCTCCGTGTGTCTGGCCGGGACCTGCTGCACCCCCAACTGCTCGGGCAAGACCTGCGGCGACAACGGCTGCGGCGGAAGCTGCGGCACCTGCACTGCCCCGGCCACCTGCCAGAGGGGCGCCTGCGTTTGCACCCCCAACTGCACGGGCAAGACCTGCGGCGACAACGGCTGCGGCGGAAGCTG
>CAIXZC010000023.1 GCA_903923815.1 uncultured Myxococcales bacterium | reverse complement strand
CGCCATGCAGTACCTGCAGGTGACGGTCTACAGCCTGGACATGCTGGAGCTGGACGTGGCCGAGGCCCAGGAGCCCCGCAAGGGCTGGCGGCGGCTGCTGGACTTCCACGCCCAGCGCGCTCTGCGGCTGCACGGCGCCTACCTGGGAGCCCTCATGGAGTTCTTCCTGAAGGGCGAAGAGCGGGTGCCCCGTTATGTGGTCTGCGTGGTGGGCACGCGCTGGGACCAGGATGACCTGGACCTGGGCGTGGTGCACCAGGGGACGGAGGGGCTGGCCCTGTTCCGCAAGGCCCTGGCCCGCAGCATCACCGAGATGTTCCGGCACGCCGTGGCCCCCCACATGTACATCTCCGAACAGTTCAACATGAGCGGCTACTCGGCCACGGTGCCCGAGTACATGGAGATGCTGCGGGGCAACCTGCAGGACTACGTGCTGATCTCCGAGCTGCTGTCCGCGGGACCCCTGGCGGGCAGTCAGGAGTTGTTCGCGGACTTCAGCAGCAGCATTCTGGACCGCTACTTTGATCCATCGGGCACGGGGCTGCGCTACCACGAGGGCTTCCTGCGGGGGCTGCTGGGGGACCTGCAGGCGCTGATGGTGCGGGACTTCCATGGGGCCCGGCTGGACTTCAAAGAGGATGCCCTGCGGCTGGTCAAGGGCATGCTGCTGGCCTTCAAGGTCACGGGGGATGTGCGGGAGACGGACCTGTTCCAGGCCACGGAGCTGCTGAAGGCCGCCAACCCCAAGCGGGCGGCGGACTTCGACCGGGTGCGGGAGGCCCTGGTGCTGGTGGAGACCATGCGCTTCCTGTATCAGGTCTTCTCGGTGCAGGAGGAGAGCGTGCCCCTGGATGGCACCCAGGACCGGGTGCTGGATCAGGTGGGCCGCTCCATGGGCTTCATCGAGACGGGGCGCCTGCGGCCAGGGCAGCAGCTTTTGGTGCACTACTACACCAGCGTCCACGAGATCCGCGAGATTGCCCAGCGGCACCTGGACGAGCTGACCGCCCACCTGCGGCGCATCTCCATCTACACCAAGGCCATGTGCGAGGAGGCGGGGGCCTGCGTCCCCTCGGGCTCCCCCAATAACCTGGCGTTGGAGCTGGCCGAGATGGTGCGTCTGTTCGGGGGCGCGGTGTTCTGGGACGACGTGCTGTCCGAGATGCGCCGGGATGGGTTTCGCTTTGCGCGGCGCATCGTGACGGACCTGGATCGCCTGGAGGGGCCCCAGCGGGCGCGGACCCTGCGGCAGTATCTGGACTTCGGGCGGGCCGAGCCGGGGACCCTGGTCAAGTTCCTGCTGGTGCTGCACGAGGAGGGCTCGCCTCGCAGCCTGGACACCTACAACGAGCTGGTGGACCTGTTCTTCGCGCAGGCGCCCGAGTTTTCGGACTTCGTGGAGCGCATCTGCCGGCTGTTCAAGAGCCGCCCCCGCACCCTGAACCGCTTCGTGGAGACCCTTGACCCGGGCCGGCGCGAGCGCTTCGAGCTGCTGCTGGATGCCCGGCCCCTGGACCCCGAGGTGGCGGACACGCTGTACCAGATCCGGCGCTTCATTGAGCTGCGTACCCGGGGCAGCGAGTTCTACCGGCGCATCTTTCGGCGGGTCATGACCAAGTACCCGCGCTTCATCCACTATGTGACCGAGGTCAAGCGCCTGCACCGCTTCTCCGACGGGCTGTTCACCAGGGCCCTGAGCCTGGACGACGCGGAGATCGGGCGGCAGGCCCTGGCGGACTACTACGACGTGCAGTATCTGGCCTGTGCCGTGAGGGCCATCCTGGGCGAGGAGCCTCTGGAGTACCGCACCCGCTTCATCGAGTTCGCGGACAACTACATGCGGTCCATCTACCGGCTGTGCAGCCAGGAGGAGGCCCAGCGGCGGGGGGACACGGGCGTGGGTGGCAAGGACCTGTTCGGGGTCTTCGCCACGGGCGGCTATGCGCGTGAGCAGGCCTTTGACGACGACTACGATCTGCTGCTGGTGCTGAACTCGGATGACCCCGAGCTGTTCGAGGTGGCGTCCCGGGTGTGGGCCAAGGTGCACCTCCAGGTGGCGCGGCGGGGGACCCTGCCCCAGTACCGCTTCGGGGACCACTTCGGCAGCTTCGTGACGCGGGCCAGCGACCTGAAGGAGTTCCTGGCCAGCGGGCAGGCCGATCTGGTGGACAAGGCGCAGTTGCTGGGCATCCGGCAGATCATTGGCTCCACGCGGCTGCTGCGGTTCCTGAAGGACACGATCATCGAGCCCCACATCCTGGCGCGGGCGGACGAGTTCGTGGCGGGCATCGCGGCGGACATCCGGGACCGGGCGGAGTATCCGTCGGGGGAGGAGGGCGTCTGGGTGGACCTCAAGGAGGCCCCGGGCGGTATGCGGGACGTGGAACAGACCATGCTGGCCCTGTCAGCGCGCTTTGCCCTGGCCGAGCCCGTGACCTACCGGCTGTTCGACCGGCTGGCGGGGCTGGCGCCGGACCTGGCGCCATTGTTGGCAGAGCTGCGGCGCAACCACCATCTGCTGCGGGAGGTGCGGGACCTGTACCGCATCCTGGTGGCGGCGGCGGACGACCTGCACCTGGAGTGGCTGGCCCCCGTGGCCCGGGTGGTGGCGTCCCACAGGCCCGAGTTCGACGGCAGCCCGGAGCAGCTTTTCGCAGGTGTGCTGGAGGCCATGGCGCGGGTGCGCTGGCTGGTGGCGCAGTTGTTGGCGGCGGCTGAGCGCTGAGCCGGCGCGATTCCAATCAACAACTTGTGGTGGGAGGGGCGGCGGGTCAGTTCGCCTGGACCTGGACGCCCAACAGGAAGGTGATGGCGCCGGCGGGGCCGGTGGCCGTGATGGTGTGGGTCTGGGGAGCGGCGACGGACAGAGGAGGGCCCGTGATGGTGCCCGTGGCGGGGTCGAGGCTGAGGCCGAAGGGGAGGGCGGGGTCCGCGGTCCAGGTGGTGACCAGGCCCTGGTAGGTGGGCTGTACGGGGGTCAGGGGCGTGTTCTGGGTGGCCACCAGACGACTGGACGGATAGGCCAGACGCTGGGGCAGCTGGGGGTCCAGGGTGACGGGCCGCAGGACCGTGAAGATGTCCGAGAAGCCGTGGCAGACCTGGCCGTCCAGGTCTCCGTCGCCCTCACCCACGGAGGCGAAGGAGCCGTTGGTGGCCACCGCCACGGCGTGGGGATAGATGAACTTGTACTGGTCCTCGTCGGAGCCGAAGGCCTGGGTCCAAAGCTTAAGCCCGTCCAGCGAGAAGGCGGTGACGAAGCCGGCCTTGTAGCCGTGGGCAGGCTGGCCGTCGGCACCCAGGGTGCTGGCCCCGGTGACGTACAGGACGCCGTGGGCAAGAGATCGG
>CAIXZC010000022.1 GCA_903923815.1 uncultured Myxococcales bacterium | reverse complement strand
GGCCTCAATGGCGGCCGGGTCCATGTTCATGGTGTTGGGTTCAATCTCGCAGAAGATGGGCTTGGCCCCTTGCAGCAACACAGCGTTGGCGGTGGAGCTGAAGGTGTAGGAGGGCAGGATGACCTCGTCGCCCGGCTCCAGCCCGGCAAGCATGGCCCCCATCTCCAGGGCCGCCGTGCCCGAGGGGGTCAGGAAGACGTCGTAGAAGCCCCAGCGCTCTTTCATGAGCTCGATGCACTTCTTGCCCCAGGTGTGGTTTCCGCAATGCCGCCGGGAGGCCAGCGCCTCCATCATGTAACGTTCTTCGTCGCCGCCCAGGAAGGGAATGTTGAAGGGGATCGGTTTCATTACCACCTCAGTTGCCGGCCATCTTTGCAAGCAGTCTGGCCTGGTCCAGAAGGATCTCGTATTCCTCGGAGTAGTCACCCTTGCCGAGAACCTCGGCGAAGTGCCTCCACATGTTGACGTAGTGGTTGTCGGCGGGGATGAGCAGCTCCTCCCTGCCGGCGGCGGTCTCAATGAAGATGCGGGGCTCGAAGCCGGGCGGCGCAGTGAAGACCCGGTGGGTGGACAGGCGCCCCTTGGTTCCCAGCAATTCGACCCGGCACTGGTAGAAATAGTCAAAGCCGAAGGCGACCTGGGCCACCTGTCCGCTGGCACTGCGCAGCATGGCCTCGCCGTAGATGTCGACGCCGCTTTGGGGGTCCATGGTGCGGGAGGCGGCGCAGACCTCCAGGCCCCTGCCCAGCAGCAACTGGGAGACCTTGGCCATGTAGGCGCCGGCATCCAGGAGGGCCCCGCCGCCCAGTTCCCTGTTCCAACGGAAGTTGTCCTTGGGCAGGGCCGGGAAGCCGAAGGTGCTGCGGACCAGCCGGACCTCCCCCAGGATTCCTGAGGTCAGGCACTCTTTTATCCGGGGCCACTGTCTGTGGGTCTGGAACTGGAAGTTCTCCATCGCCAGCAGGCCCTGGCGTTGGGCGATGCCGACCAACCTGGTGGCGGAGGGCAGATCCGTCGCGAAGGATTTCTCGACCAGCAGATGCCGTCCCGAGGCCAGCACCTTCCCACACCATTCTTCGTGCAGCCCCGTGGGCAGCGGTACGTAGACGGCGTCCAGGTCGTCCCGTTCCAGCAGGCGTTCGTAGCCGGTGACGGTGTCGCACTGGAATCGGGCGCCCAGCTCGGCGGCCTTCTGCTGACTGCGGCTGGCTATGCAGACCAGCTCTGTGGCCTCGCACTCCTGCAGCGCCGGGATCATGGCCCGCACCGCGAAGGCAGAGCCACCCATCACGCCCACTCGGATTCGTTTCATCGCCCAGCCTCCTGCGGATCAAGGAAGCCCAGACAGGCCACCAGACAACGGCACTCCACGTTCAGGTAGTTGCTGTGCCGGACCAGCTCTTTCAGTTGCCGCAGGGTCGCCCAGATGTAGTTCTGGGGGACCTCCACGGGGAAGTCCTCGCCCGCCTCGACCACCAGGTTTCGGTTGGCCTCGCGGAAGAATCGGCCGCCTTCCTCTGACAGCAGGGCATCCAGACGAACCTGTCCGGGGGCCGCCTCAAGGACGTAGTCAAGGAAGGGGGGGCGCTGCTGGGGGGGCAGCCGCCGGAAGTCGCCGGTCGTGCAGTGGACCGTCGGGGCCAGTTCAATGATGTCGAAGTTGCCCGGCTCGACGCTGGCCTGAAGCAGGACGTGCAGGACCCCGTTGATGGGTTTGCACACGAAGGCCGCCAGCCCGGGGCGACTGGTCTTCACCAGGGGCTGGGTCCAGGAAGGCACCTCGCGGCTGTCCGCCTCGACCCGGCACGCGATGATTGAAAAGAAGTCGTCGTCCACATGGCGGATCTCGTCCGCCGTGCGCTGCCATTCCTCGACGTCGTTCAGGGGGATCTGGCGGACCTCCAGCTCGTAGCGCGTCTTCAGGTCCGTGAACCAGTGCAGCAGGTCGCTGGTCTCGTGCAGTGCGCCAGTCTCGGCGCAGGCGGACTGGACCAGAAGGCGCGCAAAGGGGCCCCCGGCAAGGGCCTGGTCCTCACGGCCAAGGTCAAAGGGCAGGCAACCCAGCACGGTGCGGCTGTCCATGTTGACGATGTTGTCCATGGAAAGCAGCTGCTGGATCTGGCCAAGGGTCAGCCACGCGTAGTCGGGCAGGACCGGGACCTCGTCCTCCACCAGGACCACCATGTTGCGGTTGCGCTTTTTGAGGAAGCGCGCGCCCTGTTCGGACTGCAGGACGTCCACCAGAACCTGGCCCCGTCCCCGGTGCAGGAAGTACTCCAGGTAGGGCGGCGCCTTGCCCTGGTGCACCCGCGTGAAGTTGCTGCGGGTGGCCTGCAGGGTGGGGGAGAGCTGCACCATGTTGATGTTGCCGGGCTCCATCTTGACCTGCATCAGAAAGT
>CAIXZC010000021.1 GCA_903923815.1 uncultured Myxococcales bacterium | reverse complement strand
TGGCCGCCGAATTGGAATGGGGCCTCAAGACGGGGCAGAAGTTCCCGGGCTTCGAGGGTAGCACCTTCATCGGCCGCCGGGTCTCCTGGCTGGATGACTTTGAGCTTCAAAGCATCTTGCCCACAGGGGCCCAGCTCCTGGCCCATCGGATCATTCAACCGGGGGACGACCTGATGGCCCCCGAGTTCCTGCTGTCCCTGCGCTTCGACGACGATCCCTTCTCCTGGCTGTTCAGCTTGAACAAGGCCCAGCACACCCTCGTCGACCGCTACCCCGGGGTGACGGCCATGCCTTGGACGCCCCTGTCCGATGTGGAATTGCTGCTGGACCTGCCGGCCAACCGGGACGACGGCGAGCCGGGCCTGAAGATTCGCGCCGGGATTGGCCTGCGCCTGCCCTGGCCCGGGGGCGAGATCCCCGCGGCTCAGGGCGAGTTGGTCGTCATGGACAACACCGCAATCGGTACCGTGAAGCACGCCAATCCCCTGCCCCTCCTGCCGCTGGAAGGCCCGGATGCCTTCATCATCGTCGACAAGGGCACGAACCAGCGCAGCGACCTGGACCTGCCCCCCCAGCCCCCTACCCTCAAGGTGGACTTCACCAACTACACCTTTGACCTGGACGCCCTCCTGGCCTTTCAGACCGGCGACGGGCGAATCATCCCCCTGGCCCCCATCACCGGTACCTTTGGCTGCCCGGACAAGACCGTCTGCACCGACAAGTACGCCCAGCACCGGATGGCCTTTGACCAGGCAGAGGTTTTGGGCGACCTCAAGCTGGTCCTGGACCAGGGCGCCGGCATCACGTTGGAACTGGCCCAGGGTGCCAAGGTTGACATCATTGGAGACAGCGCCTTGCCCAACCTCTTGGTGGACTTCGGTGGCCTCCGGTTTGGCGGCCGCGACTTTGCGGCCCAGAGCCTCCAGTTCCTGACGGACGAGCTTCGCTTCAATGCCGAGGTGGATGTGGGCAAGCCCTTTGGCAGCTTTGACTTTGGCAAGACGGCCCTCACGCTGATCCTCAAGCTTTCGGACGGCACCCTCTGCGGCAAGGGCACCAAGCAGCTTCCCCAGGGCAACTGCGAGGCCCAGGTCTGCTTCACCCCCAAGGGCCCCTCCACCAAGGTGGTCTGCGACGGCAAGCCCGCCTGCACCACCGACGCCCAATGCGGCCAGGGCAAGATGTGTCTGGGTTTCCTGTGCGCCCCCAAGCTGCCCGACTGGTCCCCCTGCACCGCAGGTAGCCAATGCGCCGGCGGTGCCTGCGCCGGGGTCTGCTACACGCCCCGAAGCGTGGGCCAGGGCGGCACCTGCACCCTGACCGCCACGGACCAATGCAACACGGGCCTCTTCTGCACCTTCCGCTGCACGATGAACAACTTCGGCTGTGGCTCCGTCTGCCTTGCCCACGTGGCCCACGGCGCCCCCTGCGAGGCCAGCAGCCAGTGCCCCGACGGTGCCGCCTGCGCCCGCCCCACCTTTGGCGCCCCCAAGGTCTGCATCTATGACGACCTGGAGGTGGGCGAGGGCTGCCTCTTCCCCAGCGAGTGCCTGAACAACCTGTGTGTCGGCGGCACCTGCCGCTGCACCCCCGGCGGAGGCGGCTGCCCCCAGGGCGAGTTCTGCGACCTGGACGGCCTGTGCAAGTCCCCCAAGCCCGACGGCGCCAACTGCTGCGCGGCCTGGGAGTGCCAGGGCAACCGCTGCAGCACCCTGGGCTGTACCACCAACGTGTTTGGCATCACCGTCAACCGCGGCAAGTGCTACACCCCCTTCAGCGTCCCCGTGGGCGGCGCCTGCCAGGGTCTGGACCAGTGCGCCCACGGCTTCTGCGGGGCGGACAAGAAGTGCAAGTGCCTCACCAACGACGACTGCCCCGGGCGCCGCTGCGACGTGCTCACGGGCTTGTGCCAGAACCGCCAGGCCGACGGCGCCCTGTGCCTCCTGGGCAGTGACTGCCAGTCGGGCCACTGCGGCACGTTGCTGACCAGCCTCCCCGAGTGCTACACCCCCGGCAGCCGCCAACTCGGCGACTGGTGCGTCGCCACCGACCACTGCGCCTCCGGCCCCTGCGAGCTGCGCTGCAACTTCGACATGGTGGTCAGCCCCAACTCCCGCTGCACTCTCACCAAGATGTACGCCCCCAACGTCACCGCCCCCGACCTCAGCGGCTGCGGCTGCGAGACCCGCTGCACCTGCGACCAGAACGCCGACTGCCCCGAGGGCAAATGGTGCGGCGACTACGTCTACAACGGCGTCCCCAGCGGAGGCCTGCTGCACGAATGCCGCGACCCCCAGGGCGTGGGCTCCTACTGCAACCACGGTTACGAGTGCGAATCCGGCAACTGCGGGGCCTGCAACTTCCTGGGCTGCCTGTGCCTGTGTGGGTCCAACTCCGACTGCCCCGACGGCCACTACTGCACCAGCGGTGCCTGCCTGCTGAAGAAGCCAGTGGGCGTGGGCTGCAGCAACAACGGTCAATGCATCACCAACTATTGCAAGTCCACCCTGGCGGGCAAGGTCTGCGCCCTGTAGGAGGCCCCCATGCCGCTGCCTCGCGAGGTCTGGCTCCGGCCCCCTTCCCCAGACTTCCCCTGGGGCTTCGATTGGACTATCATGCGGCCTTCCAATCCTCGGAGGTGGGAATGAACCTGAAGGCCATCCTGGTCCTGGCGTTGCCCCTGTGTTTTCTGGTCGCCTGCAACAGCGCTGATGACGCTGACGCATTGGTGGGCTTGGACGCGCCAACGGACACCCTGGCGGTTGGTGATGCGGGCCTGGATATCCACGCGGCCGACCTCTTGCCAGACCAGGTTGCCGCGGATCTGCACCCCTCAGACGCCCCCACCTGCGCCCCGGATGCCGACTGCCAGGCTTCAGACGCGCAAGGAGACACAGTGCTGCAATCCATCCCCACCTCGGACTGCTGCATGGTCCATGCCTATCCCGGCTGCAGCGACCCCGCCACCCAAAGCTCCGTGTGCATGATCTACCAGCACTGCTGCAACAGCACCTGGGACATGATGTGTCAGATGGCGGCCCAGAACTCGGCCCTCTGCTCCGGCGCCACCTGCGGCGACCAGCAGTGCGCCATGCCCTCCGAGAACTGCACCACCTGCCCCCAGGACTGCGGCTGCAACTCCCCCGCCATCTGCTACACCAACGCCTGTTGCACCCCGGTGTGTGCCGGAAGGAACTGCGGCGATGACCAGTGTGGGGGCTCCTGCGGCGTGTGCGACCTGGGCCAGAAATGCTTGAATGGAACCTGCGAGGCCCTGACCTGCGCAGAAGGGATGTGTCTTCGCGAGGACGACGTGTGCGTCCCCTGCTGCCAGAAGGACTGCAGCGGCAAGGAATGTGGCGACGACGGCTGCGGAGGGTCCTGTGGGGGCTGCGACGACGGCAACGTCTGCACGGATGACTCCTGCGGCACCGACTTCAATTGCCTGTTCTTCAACCACTCCCGGGCCTGCGACGACGGCGATCCCTGCACCGCCCCCGACGCCTGCGCCGGAGGGTCCTGCGTGGGCGGACCCACCCCCCCCGAGTGCATCCTGACCATCGACCTGGGCGTGCCCTTCGGCGTCGTCCAGTTCCCCACCCCCAAGGGCCCCACCTGCTTCGAGGGCAGCAAGCAGCTTGCGAACTGCGCCACCCTGCCCTTCTGCAGCGTCCACGGCGTGGCCTGCCTGGTGAACGGCCAGGTCTCCTCGGTCTTCCTGGACACCCGCGCGGACTTTGGCCGCTTTGGCGCCGCCGACATCGACGGAAACTGGTTCGAGGGTCATTGGTCCCTGTCGGGGCCCATGGACACCGGCTACCTGGACGGCCTGCCCGGCACCTGGGGCGAGGCCCCCGTGGTCAGCGTGGGCTTCAACCAGGGCAGCCTGGGCTTCAGCGTCTCCGTCGCGAATTACAAGGGGTTCCCCTTTGACCCGAACCTGAAGTTCGACCTTTTCCAGGGCAGCTTCTCCCGCGACGATGACCACTGGGCCGTGGTGCTTGATCACGACCTCGCCGACCGCTGGTTGCTGCCCGACGCCCCCGCCCCCTTCAACGCCATCCGCCTCTTCAGCGGCGTCCTCACCGCCAGCCACGACGGCGTCGGCGAGTGGCAGCGCACCCTCACCGGCCACTTTGGCTTCCCCATCCACGGGGACGCCGTAGAAGCCTGGATGACCGGCGAACTGACCAGCCTGCCCACCTTGCTGTTCCACGGCACCACCACCGGCAACCTGCTGCCCATGGGCGACGACCCCCGCCACCTGATCCTGCAAAAACCCGAGGTCAGCATGCTGCTGAACCCCACGGCCCCCACCTGCGACCTGGAGTTCTTCGGAGACGGCACCGTGACCCTCCTGGGCGGCTCCTTCGACCTGATGGGCCTGCATGCCCGGGCCGGCCTTGGCAACGATGGCCGCTTCCTGGTGGAGGGCGACCTGCCCGCGGCCACCCTCGATCGCTTGAACGACATACTTGGGGCCAAACTCGGGACCAGCCTGCTGGGCAACTCCTCCTGCTTCTACTGGTCCACCGGCGGGACGGACGATCTGCTGGCTTGCGGGGGGGCTTCGGGGGCCGGGATGTACCTTCAGGACTCGGCGCTGCTGCCCCTGCTGCTGGCCAGCAAGCCGGTCCAGGGCACTGTCAAACTGGAGGTCCTGGATGACGCCGCGTGCCAGCTTTTGGCCACCTCAGACAGCCCCTGGCTGCTGACCAACTATGCCTGGAAGGGCCCCTCCACCTGGATGCGCATCCTGGGCCCCGTGAAGGTGGACCAGGTGCTGCTGGAGGCCACCCTGGAGGGCCATGCCAACTCCTACCAGGCCTCCGAGGTGCGCCTGGGGGCGACGGGCGTGCTTGCGGGGCGCGCCTTCACCGGCGAGTTGGTCACCGACCAGCAGCGCCGCCCCACGGAACTGCTGGCCCAGCTTTCGGGCTCCTGGAAGCGCTTCCACAATGACCACAAGTGGTCCGTGTTGGGGCTCAAGGATCCCTTGATTCACGTGCCCATCAATCCCGCCACCGGGGCCGCCAAGGGCGCCCTCTTCGACGGGGAAGGCTACCTGCTGCTGGGGGGCGACTGGCCCGAAGGGGACATCCAGGGCGACGAGCCCAATCTGGCCCTGGTCCCCATGAAGTTCGCCGTCAACGCCTGGGACCGCAAGAACGAGGACGATCAGCCCATCAACCCGCCCTACTTCCTGGAACTGAAGCCCTCCGTCGAGGGCCTGGGTGATGCGGTGGAGCTGCTGCGCAGCGTCTACTTCACCGCCAAGTGGTGGGAAGGTTGGATGAGCGAGGGCGAAGGCCAGTGGAGACCCATGGGCCTTTGCACCAAGAACCAATGCGGGTCCGAGGACGTCATCGGGGTCTACCCCTTCGACCCCGAGGTCCAGGGTCTGACCATCCGAATCGCCAGCGGGGACTACCCGCCCATGGCGGAGGCGGGCCTGGGCACCCAGGCCTGGACCAAGGGCCTCAGCGGACAGGTGGACCTGGCTGTCGGCACCAAGCAGTTCTCTTTGCAGGCCTACGCCCTGTGGGACGATCTGTTCCTGGTAGGCAGCACGACCCCGGACCAGCAACTCCTGCCCTCGCTGCTACCCGGCGGGGTTGGCCCGGGCCTGACCCACGACTTCGTGAACCGCATCGCCGTGAACAACAACAAGGTGGACGGGCGCTTCATCAACTCCACCACCGATTCCAGCGACCTGGGCAATGCGCGGCATGTGTCGGCCTGGGTGAAGAACGACTCCTGGAGTCCCACCTCCTACCTGCTGGACCGCCTGTTCAAGATAGATGGCATTGACGACCGCTTCCTGACCCAGGTCAGCATCTCCGGCAAGGGCAAGGGGAAGGGGCGCCTCAAGTTCCGCTACCTGCAAGAGTACAACGGCGGTGAGACCTGGGTGCGCTCCGTGGAGGAGGTGGTGCCCGTGGACCGGCTGGTTCACGTGGCCGTGGCCTGGGACATCCACGCGCGCAGCTTTGCGATGTATGTGGATGGCAGCGCCGTGGAGGTGGAGTGGGGAAAGAAGGAGAACCAGCCCTTCCCCGCCGGCCAGCCCCACCTGTTCATCGGCACCTGGATGGACGAACTGGATGACTTCGAACTGCGCGAAGGCCCGGAGTCCGGGCCCGACATCATGGCCCATCGCAAGATCCAGATGGACGACACCAAGTTGTGGGCTGAATTCCTGCTGTCCCTGCGCTTCGACACCGATGTCATCGCCGGGCCCGTCACCGACAAGACGGGCGAGGATCTGCTGGAGTTCTTCCCCGGGGCCGGCGCCCTGCCCTGGACCCCGGAGGACGACGTGGAGCTGCTCATTGAGTTGCCCAGCAACCGGATGACCGGCAACCCGGGGCTCTGGATTCAAAGCGGTCTGGGCCTCCACCTGCCGCTGCCCGGTGGGGGTATCCCCCTGGCCAAGGGTCGGCTGAACATCCTGGACGGCACCGCCGTGGGCCCCGTCCAATTGGCCAACCCCCTGCCCATCCTGCCCCTGGCAGGCCCGGGCGCCTTCATCCTGCTGGGCAAGGAGTCCGACAAGCGCAGCGCCCTGGAGACTTCCCCCACGCCCCCAACCCTCAATGTGGACTTCGTGAACTTCACCTTTGAAACAGAGGCGGTCCTCGCCTTCCAGGACGCCAAGGGCAAGATCACCAAGATAGGAAACGCCCAGGTGGACTTTGGCTGCCCCGACGGCAAGACCTGCGCAGACAAGTTCGCCGATCATGCCGTCAAGGTCTCGGTGGATGCGGCCCAGTTCCTCCTTGAGGTGCTGCTTCAGACCGCGGGCTCCGGGGCGATGTTCGGAGGTTCGGGTGCCGCCGCCGGCTCCATGGCTGGCGGCTCCACCGGCGAGGCCACCTCGTCCCTGGTCTTCCAGGGCGGCCAGTTGACCTTCCTGGACCGGGTGTTCACCGCTCCCAACTTCACCTTCCGCCCGGCGGATCTGCAGTTCGTCTCCAAGGTGGACCTGGGCAAGCCCTTCGGCACCTTTGACTTTGGAAAGACGGACCTCACGTTGACCCTCAAGTTCGCGGACGGCTCGCTTTGCGGCAAGGGCAGCAAGCAGCTTCCCCAGGGCAACTGCGAGGCCAGCGTGTGCTTCGCCTCCAAGGGGCCCTCAGTCAAGGTGGTCTGCGACGGCAAGCCTGCGTGCAGCACCGACGCCCAATGCGGCCAGGGCAAGATGTGCCTGGGCTTCCTGTGCGCCCCCAAGCTGCCCGACTGGTCCCCCTGCACCGCCGCCACCCAGTGCGCTGGCGGGGCCTGCGCCGGCGTCTGCTACACCCCACGCAGCGTGGGCCAGGGCGGCACCTGCACCCTGACCGCCACGGACCAGTGCAACCAGGGGCTCTTGTGCACCTTCCGCTGCACCCTGGGCAACTTCGGCTGCGGCTCGGTCTGCCTGGCTCAGGTGGCCCACGGTGCGCCCTGTGAGGCGGTGGGTCAGTGCCCCGACGGCGCGGCCTGCAACCGCCCCGTGTTCGGCGCCCCCAAGGTCTGCATCTATGACGACCTGGAGGTGGGCGAGGGCTGCCTCTTCCCCAGCGAGTGTGTCACCAACCTGTGCGCGGGCGGCCGGTGCCGTTGCACCCCTGGCGGTGGCGGCTGCGACCAGGGCGAGTTCTGCGACCTGGACGGCCTGTGCAAGACCCCCAAAGCCGACGGCGCCACCTGCTGCACCCCCTTGGAGTGCCAGGGCAACCGCTGCAGCACCCCCGGCTGCGTCACGGGCAAGTTCGGCGAACTTACCAACCGGGGCCATTGCTACACCCCCAACAGCGTCCCCGTGGGAGGCACCTGCCTGGGCCCCGACCACTGCGCCCACGGCCTTTGCGGCGCCGACAAGAAGTGCAAGTGCCTGACCAACGACGACTGCCCCGGCAAGCGCTGCGACATCCTCACGGGCTTCTGCCAGAACCGCCAGGCCGACGGCGCCCTGTGTGTCCTGGGCAGCGACTGCCAGTCGGGCCACTGCGGCACCCTGCTGACCAGCCTCCCCGAGTGCTACACCCCCGGCAGCCGCCAGCTTGGACAGTGGTGCGTCGCCACCGACCACTGCGCCTCCGGCCCCTGCGAGCTGCGCTGCAACTTCGATATGGTGGCCACCCCGACCTCCCGCTGCACCCTCGCCAAGATGTTCGCCTTCAACGCAATCGCCGCGGATCTGTCGGGCTGCAGTTGCGAAACCCGCTGCACCTGCGACCAGAACCAGGACTGCCCCGATGGCAAATGGTGCGGTGATTACATCTACAATGGCGTCCCCAGCGGCGGCCTGCTGCACGAGTGCCGCGACCCCCAGGGCGTGGGCTCCTACTGCAACCACGGCTACGAGTGCGAGTCCGGCAACTGCGGGGCCTGCAACTTCCTGGGCTGCCTGTGCCTCTGCGGCGCCAACTCGGATTGCCCCGACGGCCACTACTGCACCAGCGGCGCCTGTCTGCTGAAGAAGCCCGTGGGCGTGGGCTGCAGCAACAACGGCCAATGCATCACCAACTATTGCAAGTCCACCCTCGCGGGCAAGGTCTGCGCCTGGTAGGAGGTTCTCATGCGCACATTGAAGCTATCCCTGGTTGTGTTCTTCCTGGCCGCCCTGGGCTGCACCGCCACCGAAAGCGGCAGCCAGGACACCATCCCCACCAACGACATCCTGCAGGGCGACGGCCCCAGCCTGGACGGGTTTGTGCCAGACGTGGATGGAGGGGGCCCGGGGGACCTGACCCCCGACGGCGCCACGGACACCGGGCCGGACCCCGACACCACGGTGGAGCCCGACACCGCTGACTGCACCCAGGAGTCCTGCGACGACCAGGACCCCTGCACCAGCGACCTGTGCATACCCGGTACGGGCTGCACCCGCTCGTTCAACACGCTGCCCTGCGACGACGGTGATGACTGCACCGCCAGCGACGCCTGCCTGGACGGCGTCTGCGCCGGGCTGGGCGTCCCGGGCTGCGGCCATCAGGGCTGCGGGGACGGCACCTGCGACTCCTCGGAGGAGACCTGCGACGCCTGCCCCGAGGACTGCAACCCCCTGCACCTGGGCACCTGCGGCGCGGCCTGCGACCCCACTGAGGCGGCGACCCAGACCTGCGGCCCCGGCAAGCTGTGCGCCCCGGTGGCCAACGGCGCCCTCTTCCAGGATGCCCTGCTGGGAGGCAACGGCTTCTGCGGTGTGCCCTGCCAGGACGATGACAACTGCGAGGCCAGCGTCTGCGTCAAGCTTCAGGGCCTGGAGATGCCGGGCCTCTGCGCTCCCACCTGCACCAGTGACGAGGACTGCGGCGCCTATCACAAGTGCCTGCAGCGCGCTGACCAGTCCGCCAGTTACTGCCTGCCCGGCCAGGCCTGCGACGTCCCCAACGGCACGGGCCCCAATCCCTGTCTGCCCGTCCAGGAACTGGTCACCCCAGGCCTTCGCGGCGTGGCCTGCTACACTGCCTTCCCCGAGTCCTGCCCCTGGACCGTCCCCTGCGTCCCATTGGACAATACCGACTATCACAGCGGCCTGTGTCTGGCCCCCGAACCCATCTGCACCGCGCTGGGCGACGAGTGTCCAAACGGCCAGGACTGCCGGCCCCTGGGTGGTCCGGCTTTTGGTGGCGCGGTCCTGTTCTGCACCGCCGATGGCAGCGCCCTGGAGGGCGAGCCCTGTGACAGCTCCCAGGCGGACTCCTGCGGCGCCGGGCTTCTTTGCTTCGAAGGAGC
>CAIXZC010000020.1 GCA_903923815.1 uncultured Myxococcales bacterium | reverse complement strand
TTCGTAGGGGGAAAGGGTGTCGGGGTAAGCGTTGGTGTCGGAGGGGGAAACAGTGACGGGGTCCTGGCTGGTGTCCGTGTTGGAGACGGTGTCGGAGGA
Organism: uncultured Myxococcales bacterium; assembly: GCA_903923815.1. Classification (GTDB taxonomy): domain Bacteria; phylum Myxococcota_A; class UBA9042; order CAIXZC01; family CAIXZC01; genus CAIXZC01. Next base: position 4,479 of record CAIXZC010000020.1, on the reverse strand, counting down.
CGAGTTGGAGTCGGAGGGGGAAAGAGTGTCGGGGTACGGGCCGGTGTCGGGGTACGTGTTGGTGTCGGGGTGAGAGACGGTGTCGGGGTGAGAGACGGTGTCGGGGTGGGAGACGGTGTCGGGGTGGGAGACGGTGTCGAGGGCCGGGCGGGTGTCGGTAGGGGAATCCGTGTCGGAGTTGGTGACCGTGTCCGGGCCCGGGCCCATATCGCCGTTGGAGCCTCCCGCACCGCCGCCGCAGGCCTGCATTGCCCACGCACGCAGCAGGACCAGCGACAGTCTCTCTTTCAGTCCCACGGCGGCCGGCCCTACCTACCCTTCCGGGACCCGGCCGGGCCCTCAGGGGCCTGGCACAGCTCGGGCGCCTTGTCCGCCCAACGCCCGCACAGCGCGTCGCGGTGCACAAGAAGAGTCAGCATCTTCAGCTTCATGAAGTCGTCCCGGAAGAAGTAGAACCCCAGGTGCTTGCCCTTCCTGGCGCTGCGCCCCGAGTCCTTGATCAGGTACCACTCGTGGTCCCCCAGGGCCAGCCGCCCCAGGATGTGCACCCCGTGGTCATCCGTGGTGAGCCCCGAGAAGATGCGGTACTCCCGCGCGTCCTGGTCGATGGCCTCACTGGGGATGTCGAACTCGGGGATGAAGGCCACGTCCTCCCGGGCGTTCTTGCCCGGCTCCGACACGTCCCCCCCATACACCGCCGTGAGCCCCGCCTCCGTGGCCCCCTTCAGCACCGCGTAGAAGTCGTCCAGCGGCACGTTCAGGTAGTCCTTGGCCTTGCGCCAGTTGTCCGGCACCTCGTAGGCCCCCAGCTTCCAGAAGGGCTGGGCCGTGGTGGAGGTCAGCACCACATAGGCCGCCGGGTCCACCTTCAGCTTCTTGCGCATGAACTCCAGGGGCGTCCACTTCTTGCCGCCGTAGCGGAAGTCCTTGGGGGGCGCCCCCAGGTAGCGGTCCAGAATCCCCCGCACCCCCTCCAGCACAAGCTGTTCATCCCACAGGTCGTTGCTTTTGACGAAGCGCAGGTAGGCCTTCAGCTCACGCACCATGTTGGCGTGGTTGTGGCGCCCGTCCTCCGCCAGCACCCCCGGATAGGCCTCCAGGGGCATGGCCCCGTACTGCGCCCAGATCCGCGTGACGCCATCCCCCTGGGAGCCCTCGTCCACGTTGGAGAACCCGCGCTGCTGCACGAAGCGCCGCGCCTTCTCCACGTACTCCCAGTACACCGTGTGCATCTCCGACAGCTTGACCTTGTTGCCCGACAGGCGCCGCGCCTCGGACTCCAGAAAGGAGGTCCCCGCGAAGGACCAGCAGGTGCCCGTCAGGTATTGGGCCACGGGGGGAAAGAAGAAGGGGGCGCCGAACTCCTCGGGGGAGCCGGGGATCTGGTCCGCGGGCAGCGAGCCCATCAGCACCTTGGGGTTGTCCCTTTCGCGCTGCTTCTCTGCGGCGTCCGCCTTCTGGACCTCCTCGCGGGAGTCGGCCAGGGCCTTGCGCTGGGCCTTGGCTGCCTTTTCCAGGTCCTGCAGCACGGGGTCCGCGGGTTCGGCGACGTACAGGGCGCCTTCCCAGTGACTGGGCGGCGGCGTGACCGCGGGGGCGTCCGCAGCGGGGGGCGGGGTCTGGGACAGGGCGCCAAGCGCCAGGATGGTGGCAACGGTGGACAACAGGGCCATGGGCATCCTCCTTCAAGACCTTCGCAGCGTAGCGGATCTGGCCGGCCCAGCCCAAGCATTTAATTGAAGCGAGTTTGTGCTTGAAAGGGCGGGGCCCCGTGTGTCAAATTGAGCCGCTCTTTTGGGACCAACCGGACAGGTGGACATGAAGCTTCCCAGGCAGGAACGGTGGGAGTTGGCGGTGGCGGCGGCCCTGGTGCTGCTGGCGGCGCTGGCCCTGTACCTGTACCTGGACAGCCGGCCCCAACGGCACTTCCGAGAGGCGGCGGCGCGCATCAACGCGCGGCTTGGCCCCGGCGAGGTGGTCCTGCTGCATCCCCCGGGGAACGCCCTGTACCTGGACTGCCTGCCCGGGCTGCCGGTACTGGCGTCGGCGACCTTGAAGAAGGCCGACCTGGAGGGCGTGGCTGGGGTTTGGCTGGTGACCGACCTTCCCGCCCAGGCCCTCAAGACCCATCGGGTGCTGCGCCAGGTGTTCAAGAAAAGCGGCAGGGCCGACTACGAAGAGGTCAGCCTGTTCCACTTCTGGGCGCCCAAGAACCAAGGTTCCGCCGTCCCCGCGACCATCCCCAAGACCTGGGGGCGCAGACCATGAACGCCGTGCAACCCATGCAGGCCCCCGTGGCGGGCAAGAAGAGCCTGTGGTGGCGCCGGGAGTGCCTGCTGGCCCTGGCCCTGCTGGTGGCCAACGTCTACCCGTTGTTCTGGTTCCCCATCAACAACCCCAACGAGCGCGTCCGCGTCTACATGACCGCGGCCATGGTCGAGGAAGGCACCTTCGCCATTGGCTTTCGCGAGTCCAGCCCCAGCGGCAGCGGCTTTCGCGACGTAGGGCCGGTGTACCGCAAATGGGGCTATGTGAACGACAAGGCGCTGGTCTGCGCGGACACCTCGCGCCAGGAGGACTCGCCCAACTGCGAGGGCAAGCTGTACTCCGCCAAGGCCCCGGGCACCTCCATGCTGGGCGCCCCCTTCTATCTGGTGGCCCACTGGCTTGGCTTCCAGCCCGACCTGGACACCCTGACGCTGTACCTGCGCTTCTGCGTGGTGCTCATCCCCTGCCTGTTCTTCCTGTACTCGCTGCGGCGCTTCCTGGCGACCCTGGGCGTGGAGGACGGGCCTGCGCTGGCTTTGGTGGGGGCCGTGGGGGTGGGCAGCATGATCTACACCTATTCCCACATGTTCGCCGGCCACGTGCTGACGGCCATCTTCCTGTTCTGGGCCTTCGCCGCCGTCCATCTGGCTCTGCGGGTCCACGCCCAGACCACCTACCGGCGCCCCCTGCTGTTCTTCGCCGCGGGCTTCTGCGCGGTGGGGTCGGTGGCGCTGGAGTACCCCATGGTGCTGACCCTGCCCGCCCTGGCCCTGTATTTCCTGAAGCTGAGGGCCCGCCCCCGGGACTACCTGGCGGCCGTGGCGGGGGCCCTGATCCCCACCCTGGCGGTGATGTGGTTCCACCAGGAGGCCTTCGGGGCCCCCTGGCGTACCCCCTACTCCTGGCTGGAGAACACGCAGTTCGTCAAGGACATCGACTACGGCTTCATGGGGCTTCGGGCGCCGCGCCTGGAGAACCTGGCGGGGTCCTTCCTGGCCCCCTTCAACGGCATGTTCTTCTTCGCCCCCTGGACCGCCCTGGTGGTCCCCGCGGTGGTGTCCTTCTTTGCCGTCCGCCGCCAGCGTGACCCGCTGACGGGCGCCTCCCTGCTGGTGCTGGGGCTGCTGACCCTGTTCATCTCCTGCCACTCCCTGTGGCGCGGAGGCTGGACCCTGGGGCCCCGCTACATCGTGCCCTTCGTGCCCTTCGCCGCCCTGTTCCTCGCCCTGGAGGCGCCGTCCTTCGGGGCCTCCCGTCTGTGGCGTTGGCTGCTGGCGGCGGGCATCCTGGCCTCCATCGCGGTGACGGGCGCCAGTTCCCTGGTCTCCCAGGGCTTCCACACGTCCTTCTACAACCCCCTCACGGAGGTCGTCCTGCCCCTGCTGGCCAAGGGCTACTCCACCCCCACCCTGGCGCACCTGCTGGGCCTTCGGGGGCTGGTGGCCATGCTGCCCCTGCTGCTGGCGGCGCTGCTGCTGCTGGGCTTCGTGCTTGCACCGGTGCTGGACGCTGGTAGCCCCAACCGTCTGCCCCGCGCCCTCAAGGCCGCCGGGGTCCTGGGCCTGACGACCCTGCTGTGCCTGGGCCTGCTGCTGCCCCACAACCAGCCCAACAACGGCGACGTGAAGGCCCTGGCCTGGACCATGGACCACTTCGAGCCCTCCGCTTCCCCCAAAAACGCCAAGCCCGGCCCCCTGCTCAAGGCCCTGGAGAACCAGAACTGGGCACCCTCGGGCCTGGGCCTCCTGACCGTCGAGCGCCTGACCCGCCACGGAGACTGGAAGGGCGCCCTGCGCCGCTACCGCGCCTTCGTGGAACGCCGGGACCAGGAACTGGAAGCCCTCACCGCCTGGCCCATCCTCTGGACCCTCACCTTCTTCGACTCCCCCTGACGCCCCGGGGACGGTCCTAATTTCCCCTCGTTTCGCCCCTGACGCCCCGGGGACGGTCCTTATCTGCCCTAGCCCACGCTTTTCCCAGGGGCCGGGGCGGGGGTAGCGCCCCGGAGAGCCGGCGGCCGGGGGGATTGTTCCCCCCTCTCCGCCTAGCCCCTTCAAGCGGCACACGCCCCCCTTTTTAGAGGTAAGCCGCTTGAAGAGGCTGCCTCCGACGCGCCACCCCACGCCCCGGCCCGACAGACGCTGGCGTCGCTTGCCCAACGCCGCATAGGCCACAGGGGTCAGGACCTTACACATTACACTTGCTCGCCCC
>CAIXZC010000019.1 GCA_903923815.1 uncultured Myxococcales bacterium | reverse complement strand
GGTCGCCACGACTACACGACGCCCTTCGCCCTGGTCCAGGAGTTCTGCCAGACCCTGAAGGCGCCATCCAAACGGCTGGTCTGGTTCGATGATTCCGCGCACATGGCCAACCTGGAGGAGCCCGCCAAGTTCCAAGCGGAGCTGGTCAGGATTGGGGAAGAGATCGGCCTTTGACGTCTACCTGACCCGGCGCCAGCCCGAAGTGGTGGCGTCGGGGGGCGTTGCGTCACGTTGGTGTCGCGCGGTCGGCCCAACCTGCCGGCCCCCTTGCCTGGACTGGGCATTGCGGGTACAAGGCGGGTGGATGGCTGGTCCAGGGAGGATTGAATGAAACCCTTTTTGAAGAATACGGTGGCGGTGCTGCTGCTGTGCGCGCTGGGGCCCGTGGCCTGCGACCTGGACGACGCCGAGAGGGTGGCCTGCGCGGACTTCGACCCCAACTTCATGTCAGGCACTGAAGCCCATTGCGAGACCTTTGGCGGCACCTACGAGTGCACCTTGAGCGCCGGCTACAACCTGTTCGGGGACTGTGCAGCCCTCTGCGAGGGGGACGATGGGGCCCTGTACAGCACCCAGCCCCTGGCCTGGCCGGGGGGCCATTTCACCACCGACGGCACCAACGTCTGGACCTGCGTCGCCAAGCCCTGAGCCACACCCCAGTCTCCCCCCCCGCCCCGCACCCCAGGCCCCGCGCCCCAGGCCCCGAACTCCCCCCCGCGCCCCCCACGCCCAACCAAGCCAGGCGAGTCAACTTGCGTTTGGCCAACTTGCGTTTTTCCAAGTTGAGAAAACCCAAGTTGATGTTAGAATCGCTCGCGAATTGGACGGCATCCGGAGGGCAGCATGAAGACCTTCGTGGGGCGGCAAAGAGAGCTGACGGCCCTGGGCGAGCGGCTGGGAGGGCCTCGGTCCTTCGTCCTGCTGTATGGACAGAGGCGCTGCGGCAAGACCTTCCTGCTGCAGAAGCTGCTGGGCCGGGACCGGGACTGCCTGTTCTTCACCGCCGACGAGACGACGCCTCGGATGTCCCTGGATCGCTTCGTCCATGAGGCCGTGGAGGCGGGACGGCTGGACCCGACCCTGGAGACTGCCGCCGCTGCGGACTGGGGCAGCGCCTTGACCCTGCTTTTGCAGCAGTCAGCCCTGGTGGGCCGCCGCCTGGTGCTGGTGCTGGACGAGTGCCAGTACCTGCTGGACCGCGAGCCTGCCCTGGCCTCCGTTCTGCAGCGTCTGTGGGATCAGTACTCCCAGCGGCTGCCCCTGCACCTGGTGCTTTGCGGCTCGGCACTAAGCACGATGGCCAGCCTTGGGGACAGCAGCCAGCCGCTTCATGGGCGTTTTGACCTGAAGCTGCACCTGCAACCCTTTGGATATCTGGACACCGCGGCCTTCGTGCCCCGTTGGGCCGCCGCGGATCGGCTGCGCCTTTACGGGGTCTTTGGGGGGCTGGCCCGACACCTTGCCTACCTTGATCCCTCCGTGGACCTGGCCACCAACACGTGTACGGCCATCCTGGATCCCCTGGGGCCCCTTCACTGGGCACCCCAGGACATGCTGCGGGCCGAGCGCATCTCCGCGCCCGCCGAGGCCGCGGCCGTACTGGCTGCCCTGGCGCAGGGCGAGAACCGCTTCAACGCCGTGGCCTCACGAACCGGGCTGCCCGCGCCGCGCCTGGACCTGGTCCTGCGGGAACTGGCCGCCTTGGACCTGATTCAAAGGGACCTGCGCTTCGGCGACCACGACGGCTCCAAGTTCGTCCACCACCGCTGCCGGGACCCCTTCCTGGCCTTCTGGTTCCGATTCGTCAGGCCCAACGGCACGGCCTTGGCGGGTCAGACCCCTGCGGTGGTCTTCCAGCAGCGGGTGGCCCCCCAGTTGGACCAGCACCTGGGTTCGGTCTTCGAGACGGTGGTGCGCCAGGCGGTCCTGGCCGGCGCTTTGGCTTCCAAGCTTGGGCCCGTCGACGAGGTGGGGTCCTTCTGGAGCCGGGACGGCCAGACCCAGCTGGACCTGGTGGCCAGAAGTGGCCACAGGCTGGCCTTCGTTGAGTGCAAGTGGCGGGCAGACACGGAGGTCACGCAGGCGGCCCTGACCCAACTTCGGGAGCACGCCCAGCGGGCCGGGTTGTGGTCGGCGGATTCCTTGGCGGTCATCGCCTCCGCGGGGCGGTTCTCGGCGGGGCTGCGCCGTCTGGCTGGTGAGGGTGAGGTAATGCTGCTGGGGCTGACGGATCTGCTGCAACGGCCCGCCGCGCCCCAGGCCAATGCAGTGCACGAGGCGCCGCAACGGTATCGGCGGCAAGGACGAGGTCCGTCCAAGCCGCGACCGTAGGGAGCGGATCCGGCCGGAGGATCCGCTTACTTCGTGCGCGGCTAGGTTTGGCAAGCGACCGCTTACTTCGTGCGCGGCTAGGTTTGGCAAAGCGACCGCTTACTTCGTGCGCGGCTAGGTTTTTTCGGGTTCGGACGGCTAGCTCAGCGCGCTGTTCAGTTCGGCCTTCAGGTCCCGCCAGTGGGGGAGGGCGCGGTCCATGGCGTTCGTGAAGCGGGCGTCGTGGCGGCGGTGGCGCAGGTGGGTCAGCTCGTGGACCACCACGTACTCCAGGCAGCGCAGGGGCTTGCGGGCCAGCTCCAGGTTCAGCCACATGCGTCGGATATCGGGGCCGCAGGTGCCCCAGCGGGTGCGCATGTTGCGGATGCCCCAGTCCGCCAGTTGGACGCCCAGCAGGGCCTGCCATTTCTCCAGCAGGGGCGGCACCAGGGTCAGCAGTTGGTCCTTGTACCAGGCGTTCAGCAGGGCCTGCCGCCGGGCGGTGCTGGCCCCGGGACGCAGCAGCAGCTCCAGGGTCTGGCCCCGCAGCGCCGCCGAGGGCGGCCCCAGGTGCTCGACCACCTGAAGCTGATAGCGCTGCCCCAGGAACCACACGGGCTCGCCGCTTTCCATGGTGGGGTCGGCCTGGGCGTGCAGCCCCTGGACCCGCACCTGATGACGCTTGATCCACTCCAGGTTGCCCAGCACCAGCGCCCGCACCGCCTCGTCGGGCGTGCTCAGAGGCGCCGCCACCCGCAGCCACCCGTCGGGCGCGCAGACCCGCAGGTTCATGCGCTTGATGGCCTTGCGGATCACCGTGACCTGCAGGCCCTCTACATCCAGTTGTCTGGTGCTGCCCTTGCGGGCACCGGTCTTCACGTCGGCCCCCGTTACTTGGCGTAGCCGACGCTTTGGGTAAGCACGACCCGCTGGCCTGGCAGCAGGCCCAGGAGGGGCTCCAGCAGGCTGGCGTCGAAGTTGGCGCGCACCACCGTGGCCAGCCCCGCGGAGGCCACGAACAGTGCCACGTTCTGGGACACGATGCCCGCGTGAATGCCCTCGTAGGTCGCCTGCCGCACGGGGTCCGCGATGTTGTCCGCCGTGGGGGGCGGGTCCGCCACATAGATGAGGTTCACGGGGACCACCGCGACGAAGGGCTGGCGGCCCGTCTGGGCGCGCAGGTCCTTGGGGCTGACGGGCACCAGCGCGTGGCGCTTGGGGTCGAAGTGGAACAGCCCCCGGGCCGTGGCCACGAAGATCTGCTGGTTCTGCCAGTTGCGCGCCGTGGCCGCCGTGGTCTTGCCCTCCGCCGGGCGGTTGATACCGTTGGCCGCCCACAGCAGGTCCGACAGGGTCTGCAAGGTCAGCGGGTCCGGGCGGTACTCGCGGGTGCTGAGGCGCGCCGCCAGGGCCGCCATCAAGGGCTTGCCTCCCTTGGTATCGGGGGCGGGCAGCGACACGACCTGCCCCGCCTGGAACACCAGATCATTGGTGGTGGGGGACGCGGGGGACGGAGGCGCGGCCCAGGCCGAGGCCTGAAGGGCCAGCAGGCTGAGGGCCACCAGGGATGCGAGGACCAGCGAAGAGGACGGCTTGTTCATGGGCGACTCCGCAAAAGTGCGCGGCTACTTTAGCACCACTTCGCCCAGATCAAACAGCGTCACTTTTCGGCCGTTCACCGCAAAGGGGCTGCTGGCCACGGCCTTCACGCCGGTCATGGTCAGGCGCAGGCTGCCCACCAGTTCCAGGTCCTGCAGGAAGCCCTGAGCCACGGCCTGGGCCTCGGCAGGACCACCGGCGGAAACGTCCTTGCAGTCCCCCACCAGGGCCTTGGCGGTCTGGGCCGAGGTCACGTCGTCGTCGCAGTCGGTCTGGCTGCCGTAGTTGATGACCATGGTCAGGGGGGACAGGGCGCAGGCCACGGCGGGCTTGCCCTGCACGGTCAGGAGGAAGTCGCCGCCGGTGTAGCGCAGGGTCTCCTTGCCAAAGGCGAAGGTCCAGTCCTTGCCCTGGACATCGGCGCCCAGGGTGAGGGGGCCAAAGGACAGGTTCAGGTCCCCGGGCTGGACCAGGTTCCCTGCCATGGCGGTGCGCAGGTAGTGGAAGCCCTTCACGCCCCCCACGCCGCTGGCGGCCCCCGGCGAGTCCTTGGCAATGGGCGCGGCGGCGGGGTAGTCGGGGGACGCAAGGTAGTGGCTGGCCCGAGGCAGGACCACGCTTTGGAACTCCTGCTGGCAGGTGTCGTAGGGGTGGGGGATGGGGTGGCCGTCGCCCTGCGCCTCGGGGCCGCTGCCGTCCGCCTGCCAACCGGCCAGACCTTCACCGTTGGCCACCAGCCCGACGAAGGGCAGGGACGGAGGCTCGGGCTTGCAGTCCCCGTTGACGTCCACCTTGAAGCCCAGGGCACAGGTGAACAGGGTGCCGCACTCGCCCAGGCCGTTGTCGTGCTGGCCCGCAAGACACAGGCACTTGCCGCAGTCCGTGGGGCAGCCATCGCAGTCCTCGCTGCCGCCGCAGTGGCCGTTGCCGCAGGTCTCCACGGGCAGGGGCAGGCACTGGCCGTCCTGACAGAACTGGTTGGTGCCGCAGGTGCCGCAGTAGCCCTCGCAGCCGTCCCAGCCGCATTCCCGGTCCTCGCACCAGGGCACGCAGCCCGCCACGCAGCCGCCCACGGGGCAGGGCTTCTTGGTGATGGCGAAGTTGGCGCCGCCGATGATGCGCCCATCGATGAACCCCGTCAGCGCAAACTCCACCTGGGTCCCCGCGGGCACGGGTGTGTTGGCCAGGTCTGGGTCAATCACCACCCGGGCGGTGCGGCTGGCCCCCGGCGGAATAAGCTGGGGATCGGGCTGGACGATGGAGGCCCCCCACAGGGGCCCCTCGGGGAAGCCGGGGGGCGCCAACTGGCGAAGCTCCAGGTGCACCATGGCCGCCCGGTCCGTGGGGTTCCACACCAGCACCTCGGTCTGCGCGGGGGAGGCCGTGGGAGCCACGGTGCAGTTCTCCTGGCTGCGGTTGTTGGCAAGGTTGGCGTCCCCCGCGAAGAGGGCCTCCGCCTGCAGGCAGAGGTGGCCCGTCTTGATGGGCGTCCAGCGCACCTCCAGCAGGGCGTCCCCCCGGGCCGGGATGTCCACGCCATAGCCCACGCCGGCGTCCAGCCAGACCTTGTCCGGTTGCCCAATTCCGAAGTCCGCCCAGGACAGGGCGGCGGTCACGCCCTGGGCCACCACGTCCGAATCGTTGAAGACTCGCAAACGCACCGTGTAGATGCTGCCCGCCACCAGGTTATTCGAGGCAATGGGGTGCCCGTTGTCGTCCAACAACGAGATGGTGGGGCTGTTCCAGGTGGGGTTGCCGCCCCGGAACAGGTGCCAGGTCGAGGCGTCCTCTGGGTTGTAGGTGTACAGGTCCACCGTGGAATCCGGCAGCACCATTACCGCATGGGCAGCGCCCAGGGCGGAATTGTGACCGTGCGCGCGCAGCGTGTGGGCCCCCACGGGCAGGTCCGCTGGCACGGTGATGGTCACGGGGCCGTCCGCGCCGATGACGCCGTCCGGGGTGGCGAAGCTGCCCAGATACACATCATCCAGGTACAGCAAGGCGCCCTCGTTGTCCTGGAACCCCTCCGCCGTGAAGGCCAGCAACTGCCCCCGCATGACCCGCTCCGGGACCACACTGGTGAAGTAGCTCGTGGCGGCCGCCCTGTTGATGAACGCCGCGGTGGTCTGGTACTCCAAATGGCTGACGTAAATCAGCAGGTGCTCCGTCCCCGGGTCGTCCACCGACACTCGCGCCACGCCCGCCGCATCCGTAAGCGTCAGGCCCAGAATCTCGCCCTCCAGCGTCGTCGCCACCACGGCCTGACGCACGGGCTGGCCAGTGGTCGAGTCGGTGGCCACGACGAACAGACTCTGGGGCCCCGCGGACGAGATCTGACTGGGGTAGGCCAGGTCCATCACCTTGGGGCGCTCCACCCGAATGGGCATGGAGGGGTCGCCGGCCACCTGGAACATATCGAAGGTTTCCTGGCGCGCGACCCCATCGGCAGCGCGCAGTGCCAGGAACACCTTGGCGAAGACGTTCAAGGGGTCCAGACGCCGGATGGCCGGGACCGCCACCTGGGGGACTGGGTCGCCCGCCACGCTGTTGGGGCGGAAGTCAGGGAACAGCCCGGTGAAGATGCCCAGCAGCATCACCTTGTCGTGGGCAACCCAGGCATTGCGGCTGGCGCCTATGGCCCCCGCAGCCCCCGCATTGGACAGGCGCAGCAGTTGTTCTATCAGACACTCTTTGTTGGCACCGGTGGGCTGATCTCCGTCCCTCCAGGACGTGTCCACGGGGTCGTCTGTCTCGTTGTCGAACCAGTTGTTCTGACAGCCCAGGCTTATGTACACCGACCGGGGGCCGGGGTTGGTCAGGGCGCCGTTGGTCACCTGGGTATTGCTAAGGCTGGGGCCGGCCCAGCCCTGCCGCCCGCCGTGGGCGAAGTACAGGATCAGCGAGCGCCCGGCGTTCAGTGAGGCCAGCACTCGGGCCACGCTGCCGTCCCAGGAATAGCCGGGGATGCCGGCGCCGGGGTTGCCCGCCAGGGTCAGTTCGGGCGGCAGCGGGGTACCATCCTCGTAGACCTGGGGCCCCGCAGCGAAGTCGCCATTGAAGGTCCAGATGTCCTCCACGGTTCGCCCCAGCCCTTGCAGGAAGGCCTGAACCACCTGCAGGTGCTCAATGAAGGTCCAGCCCGGATCCTCCTGCCCGTCCCCCTGGTCGCCGTTCACCCCCGGGGTGGGGTCGGCGTCGGGTTTCTTGTCCTGGAACAGCCCCAGCAGGGGGTTGGTCAGGTAGTACTCATCAGCGGGGGTCAGGTCCTCGGGGTACTGCTGGATCTTGTCCACCACCTTGTCCAGTTGGGCCACGGTGTCCACCGAAATGCGCCCGATGTAGAGATCGGGGAAATAGTCGTTTCCGTCCACAAATGCGTAACGGATATCCGAGCCGATCAGGTCCGGCGTGTGGTGTGGGTGGGGGGTGACGTGGTTGGTGGGGACGAACTCGCTGTCCCCCACCAGCAGGACGTAGACGGGCGGCATGCCCCAGTATTGGTAGGCGTTGCGCAGGTAGTTGGACAGGTCCGCCTCGGTGGCCCCGGCCTTGATGTCCTCCAGGGTGACGATCTTGGTGCGCAGGCCCTGGGTGCGCATGTTGGCGGCGTGCCGCAGGACCGGGTTCTTGGGGTCCTCCGGGTCGTAGAAGCTGGAGTGCGTGATGATCAGGTAGTCGCCACCCGTCATGGTGTGGGGTTCGGGGATGTGCACGGGGGCGCGGGGGCCCTGATACTGGTTCAGCACCGAGGCCTCCAGCAGGACGTCGAACTCCGCGTTCACCAGCCGGGGCTCGGGGGGGACCACCTGGGCGGTCTTGTCGTACTCCACGCGCACTTCAATCTCAGAGAAGGCCTCGACCTGCCGGGACACAGGGTTGTACTGCACCGGGTTGACCCGCAGGACCAGCAGCCGGTGGCCCCGCAGGATGCCCACGTCGCCGTCGCCAAGGTCCGTGAGGGTGCCGGGGTAGGGGGCATTGGTGGCGTACAGGTTCTGGTCCAGTTCGAAAACGGTGGGCTCTTCAAAGTCCGAGGGAAAGTAGTCCGGGTCGTCGTAGTCCGGCGCCGCGGCGATCTCCAGCGCCTGCGCGGGGACGATGCGGAAGTGGGGCAGGACCTGGCTGCTGGACTTGTAGACGGACAGCTTGAGGGTGACGTCCTTGGGGACCTCCACCAGGGCCGCCACCGAGGGAAGTTGGGGCTTGCCCAGGTCCTCGGACAGGCCAAAGCCCGGGATGGAGACGGTGTGGAAGACCTGATCATTCAGGACGACCTTGCCCGCCTTGAGGCCGGGGATCTGAAAGTGGACCAGCAGGCCCCGGGTGGTGGTCTCTTTCATCATTACTGATGGGCCGTGGCCCTCGGGGGCGTCGGGGATGAGGGGGAGCCAGCCAAGCTGGGGCTCGGGGTGCTGCACGACCTCGGCGTCAAGGGACGTATCCAGGCTGTCCGTGGGGGCGGGCGCGTCCGTCATGGCGTCGGGCAGGGGGACGGAGTCTGTGGCCCCGTCGGGAAGGGGGCCGGTGTCGGTGGCCCCGTCGGGAAGGGGCTGGGTGTCGCGGGTGTCGGCCGCCGCGTCGGGGCCGGGCAGGGCGGTGTCCTTGGAGGCATCCTGCAGACCCTCGGCGCAGGCCAGGGCCAGCAGCGCGGCGGTCAGGGCGCAAAGCAACAGACTGCGAAGCATGTTCGTTCCTTCCTGGGGCGGCTTGGGGGCGCAGGTATTGTAGCGCCCAGGGGGTGGGTGTCCACCGGCAATATTCACTGGACAAACGCCCGGCCATGGGCTGAGTATTTAGCTCGTGTTGCAGGACTGGACTTGTCTTCCTGGAGGTGGCCATGCGCTGGATCAAGGCATTGTTGGTCTTGTTGGCTTTGCTTGCCCCCCTGGCGGTGGCCGGGTGTGGCTCCAACTCGGATTCCAAGGGCCTGGAGGTGCAGCTTGGCGGCGTCTGCGCGCGGACGGCGGACTGCCTGCTGGGGCTGCGCTGCGTGGGGTTGGTGTGCGTGGAGGCGCCGGGCCAGGAGGACGTCGTCGGCGACCAGGGCAGCGACGCCCTGATCCAGAATGACTCGGCCTCCTGGCACGACGACCGCGCCATGACCGACCGTTGGCCCGAGGGCTGGGAGGACACGGTCTACCTCGACACCTGGCCGGAGGACTACCACGATCCCTACCGGTCCGTCCCCCCCTGCTCCCCCAACTGCACCGCCCCAGGACTGGTGTGGGTGGACATCCCCGGCGGCACCTTCACCATGGGCTGCTCGTCCGGAGACACTGACTGCGCCGAAGACGAACTGCCCGCCCACAGCGTCACCATCACCACCTTCGAGATGCTTGAGACCGAAGTGACGGAGGCCCAGTTCGAGGCCGTCACCTCCCGCAACCCCTCGTGCACCGTGCGCCAGGGCGGGGGCCCCGAGCACCCCGTGGAATGCATGACCCTGTTCAAGGCGCGGGATCACTTTTGCGAGGCCATCGGCGGGCGCCTGCCCACGGAGGCCGAATGGGAGTACGCCGCCCGGGCGGGCAGCACCACGCGCTATCCTTGCGGGGACGACGCGGCCTGCCTGGACGCCGTCGCCTGGTTCGTCGACAACTCAGAGGGCGGCAAACACGCCGTCAAGACCACCGCCCCCAACGCCTTCGGGCTGTACGACATGCTGGGCAATGTCTGGGAGTGGACCAGCGATCGCTATGGTCCCCACTACTACACCGACAGCCCCAGCGACAATCCCCAGGGGCCGGCGGGGGGCAGCTACAACGTGGTCCGGGGCGGCAGTTCGGGCAACGACGCGGGGTACCTGCGGGTGTCCCGGCGGATGCACGAGGACCCCAGCAAATTGAATGGCGGCGTCGGCTTTCGCTGCGCCCGAACCAAGCCGCTGTAAAGGAGGCCACCCATGTTGAACAGAATCAATCTCAGTGGGTTGCTTGGGCTGGTCGGGGCGGTGCTTTTGGGGGGCTGTGGGGGCGGTGACTCTGCCGAGTCCAGGGTCCTCAGCGCCCAGTTCGAGTCCTGCCTTACAACCAACGATTGCCTCAGCGGGCTGACGTGTGAGGTCAAGGTGTGCGTGCTCAAGCTGGACCCGCGCGACGCGACCCAGGACACGCACGAGGACGCCTCCGACCTGACCGAACTGACGGATGTGTCCGATGCGTGGGAGGGGGACAACGGGCTCTCGGACGGGCTTCTCTTCTTCAACGACTTTGAGGCCAACTACGGGGACACCAAGCTGCCCGGCTGCGCCCCCGACTGTGGCGCCGCAAGCCTGGTCTGGGTACCCATCCCCGGCGGCAGCTTCACGATGGGCTGCCCCGACGGTGAGCCCGGCTGCCGAGGCCACGAGCGCCCCGCCCATCAGGTGACGGTGCCGGCCTTCGAGATGCTGCAGATCGAGGTCACGGAGACGCAGTACCTGGAGGTCATGGGCACCAACCCATCCTGCGATGCCAACGAGCTGTCCGGGGCCAACACCCCCGTGGAGTGCGTCCGCTGGATCCGGGCCCGCAAGTTCTGCCAGTCCATCGGCGGGCGCCTGCCCTCGGAGGCCGAATGGGAGTACGCCGCCCGGGCGGGCACCAGCACCCGCTTCCTCTGCGGGGACCACAAGTCCTGCCTGGACTCCATCGCCTGGTACAAGGTCAACTCCAACGGCAAGAAACACCCGATCAAGGAGAAGCAGGCCAACGCCTTCGGGCTTTTCGACATGACCGGGAACGTCGCCGAGTGGACCCAGGACTGGTACTACGGCGACTTCCAGGGCGCCCCCACCGACGGCAGCGCCTGGGAGGACCAGGAGCCCCAGGGCATCAACGACAAGGTGCGCGTCGTCGCGGCGGTTCCTATGCGTCGCCAGCCGGCGGGGCCTACTCGTGGGCCCGCAGCTACGGCCAGTACGACAGCAACTCCAACTTCGGCGTCGGCTTCCGCTGCGTGCGGTAGGGGGGCGGGGGGGGCATCACCACCGTCACCATCACCAGCACCATCACCGTCACCATCACCATCACCCTGACGCTCCCTACGCTGCGCGAACTGCGCGACTTCGAAATGCCTCGCGACCTGCGCGACCCCGATTCGGCAATCCCCAGCCTTCCGGTCTTGTTCAGTCCTCCAACAAAACAGGCACTTGACAAACCCTGGCCGGCTCCTCGAATATCACCGGCACCCTTTGGGTTTGGGATCTGGTGAACGACCTGTGGAGACCGCCCGGTGGCAAGTTGTCGCTGGTGTCGGTTTGCTTGCTTGAAGGATGGCCACATGACCATTTCGCTGATTATCCTGATCATTGCTGCAGTCGTGTTCGACTTCATGAACGGGTTCCACGACAGCTCCAACATCGTGGCCACCATGATCTCCTCGCGCACCTTCAGGCCTCGGGTGGCGCTGGCCATCGTGACCATTGGCGAGGTGACCGGCCCCTTCCTGTTCGGGGTCGCCGTGGCCAAGGCGGTGGGCCACAACGTGGTCTCCGGCGAGACCATCACCGTGGCGGTAGTCATCGCGGCGCTGCTGGGCGCCATCGCTTGGAACATCCTGACCTGGTGGAAGGGCATCCCCTCCAGCTCCTCCCACGCCCTCATCGGCGGCATCATCGGGGCGGTCACCGTGGGCAGCGGCTTCGAGCACATCAAGATGGCCGGCCTTCAGACGGTTCTGGTGGCCCTGTTCATCTCTCCCATCATTGGTTTGCTGGTGGGCTTCTTCTTGCAGCGCCTCGTCCTCAAGTCCCTGGTGCTGTTCCGGGCGGGCCCCAAGGCCAACAGCTTCTTCCGGGTGGGGCAGGTCTTCACCGCGCTGGGCTTGGCGTTGTCCCACGGCACCAACGATGCCCAGAAGACCATGGGCATGATCACCATGGGCCTGGTGGCCACGGGCTTCCAAAGCGAGTTCCTGGTCCCCTGGTGGGTCATGCTCATCAGCGCCGCCGCCATTGGTGCGGGCACGGCCGCGGGCGGTTATCGGCTGATCAAGACCCTGGGCTTCAAGCTGTACAAGATCTGGCCCATCCATGCCTTCAGCTCCCAGTTCGCCTCGGCCTCCGTGATCATGACGGCGGCCCTGGTGGGCGGCCCGGTCAGCACCACGCAGGTGGTCTCCGGTGTCATCCTGGGCGCCGGCGCGTCCGAGAGTGTCCGCAAGGTCCGTTGGCAGATCGCCCGCAACATCGTCACCGCCTGGGTCCTGACCATTCCGGCCGCGGGCGCCATGGCTGCGGTTTCGTACTTTGTCGTCAAGTTCTTCTTCGACATCTTTGGAGGTCCCGCATGAACGTGTTTTGCAATCCCTTGAAGCCCCGTCGTGACCCTTCAGTGGAGCGCCTGATTCAGCAGGCCGAGGCCATGGTTGCCGGCCTGGAGGGGCTGGAGAACTTCGTGCACAACCCCACCGAGGCCAACGCCAAGGTCGTGCAGGAGGCGGAGGAGCGTGGGGACAACGAACGGCGCCTGCTGATTGACGAGCTCAATCGCACCTTCGTGACCCCCATTGACCGGGAGGATCTGTTTGCCCTCTCCCGCTCCATTGACGACATCCTGGACTACGCCTACTCCACGGTGGACGAGATGGTGCTGTTCAAGCTGCAGCCCAACGATCACCTGACCAAGATGGCGGAGATGATGCACGCCGCGGGCAAGGAGATCCGCCTTGCCATGCAGCACATCCTGGCCCATCCCCAGGTGGCCAACGAGCACGCGGTGAAGGCCAAGCAGATGGAGAACGGCGTGGAGAAGGTCTACCGCGAGGCGACCTGCGACCTGTTCTCCGGCAAGGTGACCACTGTGGAGGGCGTGCTGGAGATCCTCAAGACCCGCGAGGTCCTACGCCACCTGTCCAACGCCGCCGACCGCGCCGACACCACCGCGAACATCATCTGCGATGTCATCATGAAGGTCATGTAAAGCACCTGGGATTTTCCGCGGTTCTTTCCCGCGTTTCTTGCCTGTGCAGCGTTGACGGGTTACGGTCACGGTGCTATCACTGCGGGACATGTTGATGCTAGCGTCAGTACCTATCTGGTTGGGGTTCGGAGCCGGGGCCATTGTGCTTATCCTGGTGCCGCTGCTGCTGCGCGCCTACAAGCACAGTGACTCGGGGATCCAGGCCCGTGCCCGCAAGATCGCGGCGGCGGGGCGGCTGCAGGAGGCCGCGCGCCTGCTGGTGGATGCGGGGAAGGCCAACGACGCCATCGAGCTGCTGAAGTCCCTGCGGCGTAGCGATGAGGCTGCCAGAGTGCACCTGCACCTGGGGCAGTTCGTGCAGGCCGCCGAGTTGTTCACCCTGGTGGCGGACCACGAGGCCGCCTCCAACGCGTGGAAGAAGGCGGGGCGCCCAAAGGAAGCCGCCAAGTCCGTGGAGCGCCTGGGCCGCATGGAACCGGCGGGGGACCTTTACCTGGCCGCGGGCGAGAACAAGGACGCCCTGCGCTGCTACGAGGCCGCGGGGCAGCTACGCAAGGCCGCCGAGGTCTACGGGAAGCTGGGGGACAAGAAGAACGCCTCCCAGACCATGGCCAAGTTCCTGACCCAGCAGGGGGACTTCGCCGATGCCGCCAAACACTGGATGGCCGCGGGGCAGCATAGGAACGCCGCCGAGGCCCTGTACCGGGCCGGGAACTTCCAGGCCTCTGCCAAGCTGTTTGACCGTCTGGGCGAGTTCAAGTCCGCCGCCAAGGCCATGATGCGGGCCGGAGACATCGCCGGTGCCGCCGCCAACCTGGAGAAGACCGGAGAACTGACGGCCGCCCTGCGCCTGTATGAATCCGCCAAGATGTGGAACAAGGTCACGGAGATCCTGAAGCGCCAGAAGAACTGGGTGGCCCTGGGCAACATCATGATGCGCATGGACAAGCCTGACCTGGCCATCGAGTTCTACCGGCGGGTCAGCCCCCTGGAGGAGGCGTACATTGAGTGCGCCATGTCCATGGCCTCCATCCTGGAGCACCAGGGCGACTCCGAAGAGGCCATGAAGAAGTACGCGGAGATCCTGGAGTTCAAGGGCGTCAGCTCGGGCACCTCCAGGGCGCTGTTCTCGCTGGCGTCACTGTGCGAGAAGCTGGGCAAGCCCGCGCTGGCCATGCCCTACCTGCAGCGCATGAGCGCCGGGGGCCCGCTGGGCGACAAGGTCCACAACTGGCTGGAGCGCCTGGAGCACCAGGTGGTGAACGCGGCCCGGACCATGGTGGGCGGCATCGAGGTGGCCACCGAGGAAGAAGCCAAGACGGGCAAGATCGCCTTCAATCTGCCCAAGCGGGACAGTCTGGCGGACCGCTACGACATCACCGACAAGATAGGGCAGGGCGGCCACGGCGTGATCTACAAGGCCTTCGACAAGACCCTGGGTCGCGAGGTGGTGCTGAAGTTCCTGTTCAAGAACCAACTGCCTGATGACCTGGCCATCCGGTACTTCCTGCGCGAGGCCAAGACCACAGCCTCCCTGAACCACCCCAACATCGTCACGCTGTACGACATGGGCGAGGTGTCGGGGAACCTGTACCTGGCCATGGAGTACATCAAGGGCATGGACCTGGAGCAGCACCTGACCAAGCGTGGGGGCCCCCTGGCCTTCAGCGAGGTTGGCAGCCTGGTGAAGCAGGTCTGCTCGGCCCTGCAGTACGCCCATGACAAGACCGTCATCCACCGGGACATCAAGCCCGGCAACATCATGCTGACGGGCGAGAAACTGGGGAAGGTGAAGCTGATGGACTTTGGCCTGGCCAAGGCCCTGGACGAGAACCCCACCAAGACGCTGATTGTCTGCGGGACGCCGCTGTACATGTCCCCGGAGCAGATCGCCGGCGACTTCGTGGATCACCGGTCGGACATCTACTCGTTGGCGGTCCTGGTGTTCCAGTTGGTGACGGGCATCACGCCCTTCCCGGCGTCCAACATCCTGGCCCACCACCAGTTCACGCCGCCGCCGCACCCCACCAGCCTGAACAAGGACCTGCCGGTGGAGGCTGCGGAGGTCATCCTGAAGGGCCTGGAGAAGCAGCGCGACCAGCGCTACCAGCGCACCATGGACTTCGCGGACGACCTGTGGAAGGCCATGCAGCTTGGTGAAGACCCCCCCGCCACCTGATCCGCTCACTACGTTCGCGGCTAGGTTTGGAACGCCCTTGCAGTTGTCCGTCCAAGCCGCGCACGAAGTAAGCGGATCGTTTTGGATTCCAAAGCGGCCAGGTTTGGCTAGAAGTTGACACCTGAACAAAGGTTCAGTACAGTACGACCCGTGAGGTGGAAATGGACCCCCGGGTTGAAAGCATCATCATCAAGCTTGCCGGCCAGGTAGGCAGTGCTCGCAGACCGCGCCCCACCGCGGCCTGCGTTCCCTCCGGTGTTCCTGAACTGGACACCCGCCTGCTGCCCGGGGGGATGGCCCCGGGGGGTCTGCACGCTTCTGACCGGCGCTTCACCGGCCCTGGGGGTCCTCCCCTCCATCCTCACCGCCGCCCACTGCAGCCGCAGCGCCCCCGTGGCCTGGGTGCTGCCCGCGGGCTACCACCTGAACGGCTGGCTGCTGTCCCTGCTGGGGGCCGACCTCTCCCGAATCTGCGTGTTCACCCCCGCCGATGGCCTCCTGTCCTGGACCCTGCCCCAGGTGCTGACCTGCAGCCACTTCCGGCTGGTGGTGGTGCAGGCGGATGACCCCCTCACGGGTCGCTGCCTGCTTAGGCGCTCCGACGCCGCCCGCCTCCGGGAGGCCATGCAGAACTGCCGCGCCGCCGTGCTGCTGCTGCGGGGTCCCGGCCTGCCCACCGTCGCCCAGGGGCTGCCCGTGGGGCTTGGCATCCAGGTCAGCCCCGGCCCCCAGGACAGCCTGCGCCTCTGCGTGCTCAAGGCCAGCGGGCGCGCCCCCGGCACCTGCGTCAGTTTCAGCCCTGGTCCCTACCTGCAGGGCCCCTGGTCGGGGGGGGCCCTGGGGGTCGCGTCATGAAGCCCCACGCCCCGGAGGGACGACGCCTGGCGGCCTTCCACTTCCCCTACCTCCAGGCCGAGATCCAGGCCCCCAGCCCGGACTGCCCCGTGGCCCTCCACGACGCCCGGGGTCGCGTCTGCTGCGTCAACCGCCCCGCCGCCCAGCTTGGCATTGCGCCGGGGCTGCGGGTGGCGGACATCCAGTGCCTGTCTTCCCGGCTATACGTGGCGCCCCTGGAGCCCAGCACCGCCCTGGGCATCCAGGCCCTGGCCTCGGGGCTGCAGGATCTGTCGCCGGGCCTGTGGACCTTCGGGGACTTCACCATCTTCCTGGACCTCCAGCCACTGGCCCCGCTGCTTGGCGAGAAGCGTCTGCTGACGGAGGCCCAGGGGCGCCTTGCCGCCCACCACTATCAACTGCGCACGGCGGTGGCGGGGCGCTTCAACGCAGCCTACGCGGCGGCCCTGACGGTGCCCGACAGCCGGCCTCTGTGGCTGGCCCCCGCCCAGGAACTGCCCCACCTGCGGGCCCTGCCCCTGGGCGCCTGCCCCTTCATCAGCATCCCCTCCCGCCAATACCTTGAGACCCTGGGCCTGACGCACCTTGGGGAGCTGGCCGGGCTGCTGGCCTCCCAGTGGTCCCGCCGCATCCCCGAGGGAGCCCTGCTGCATGCGCTGGTGACGGGCATCGAGGGTGCGGTCCAGCCCCAGCCGCTGCCTCCGGTGCTGCAGGAACAGTTGGACCTGGTGCTGGAGCCCGAGGCTGACACCCATGCCGCCATCCTTTACTACCTTCAGCCCCTGTTGGAGGCCGCCTGCCAGCGCTGGGCCCGCCTTGGCCTCCAGTGCGACCTGCTGCGGCTGACCCTGCTGGCCAGGGACGGCAAGGTGCTGGAAACCCTGGAACTGCGCCTCTCCCAGGCCCGCTCCTCGGCGGGGGGGCTGCTGACGTTGCTGCGGCTGCGTCTGGAGGCCCTGACCCTGCCCTGCCCCGTGGCAGAGTTCCAACTGCTGGTGCCAGCCTTTGTGCGGGCCCGCCCCTCCCAGGGCCGGGATCTGCTGGGGCTGGCCAGCGGCAACAGCCAGGATCTGGGGCGCCTGTTGGACCGGCTTGCGGCGGCAGGGGAGGGGGCCGTGGGGGCCTGCACCATTCAAGTGGCGCCCCACCCCATGCCCGAGCTGCGCTGCCAGGAAAAGCCGCTGAAGGGCCAGGCGCCACCCCCGGCCGCGCAAGCAAACCTGGCCGCGCACGCAACCCTAGCCGCGCACGCAGTAAGCGGATCCGTGTCGCCGTCTGCGCCCATCCTAGCCGCGCACGCAGTAAGCGGATCCGTGTCGCCGTCTGCGCCCACCCTAGCCGCGCACGCAGTAAGCGGATCCGGGTCGCCGTCTGCGCCCATCCTGGCCGCGCACGCAGTAAGCGGATCCGGGTCGCCGTCTGCGCCCATCCTAGCCGCGCACGCAGTAAGCGGATCCGTCGCCCCCCTGCCCGTCTACCTGCTGGCCTCCCCCCTGCCCCTGGACTCCCCGCGGGCGCGGCAGGCCCGGCCCCTGCCTGGGGAGGGCCAGTTCCTGGAGGAGGTGGAGACCCCCTGGTGGAAGCAGCCCTTCCAGCGCCGTAGCTACCGGTGGTTGCTGTGCCGCAACGGGGCGGCCCTGCTGGTGTTCGACACGGGGCTGGAGGACAGGCCAGTGGTGCAGGGGATTTTCAAGTGAAGGCCACAGACAAAGGCCCCCTCCCTGGCGGTCGGGGTTCGGAAGGGCAGCCTGGCAGCCCCCTCCCTGGCGGTCGGGGTTCGGAAGGGCAGCCTGGCAGCCCCCTCCATGGCGGTCGGGGTTCGGAAGGGCAGCCTGGCAGCCCCCTCCC
>CAIXZC010000018.1 GCA_903923815.1 uncultured Myxococcales bacterium | reverse complement strand
GGCTTTGGGTGGCCATGACGATGGCGATGCTCATGAGGTCCGTGGGGAACTGGGGCCAGGGGGCGTCGTCGATGCGGGGGGTGGCGCCGTGGAGGTCGTTGCGGATCTCCAGGTTCTGGGTCCCCGGCACCACCAGGACGTCGTCGCTCTCCCACCAGGTGTTGACCCCCAGGCGGGTGAAGTTCATCAGGATGATGCGCATGTCCTCGCAGTTCACGCGGGTGATGCGCAGGTGCCCCCCGGTGACCGCCGCCAGGCCAATGAAGGAGCCCACCTCCAGGTAGTCGGTGCCGATGGTGTACTCGCCCCCCCTCAGCTCCTCCACGCCGTCGATGTGCAGCACGTTGGTGCCCACCCCGGAGATGCGCGCGCCCAGGCCGTTCAGCATGCGGCACAGGCCCTGCACGTGGGGCTCACAGGCGGCGTTGCGGATGACCGTGTGGCCCTGGGCCCGACAGGCCAGCATGACCAGGTTCTCGGTGGCCGTGACGCTGGCCTCGTCCAGGTAGAGGTCCGCCCCCAGCAGGCGGCTGGCCTCCAGGTGGTAGGTGCTGCCCACGGTGAGGGTGGCGCCCAGCTCGGTGGCGCCGTTGAAGTGGGTGTCCAGGCGGCGGCGGCCGATGACGTCACCCCCCGGGGGGGGCAGCTCGACCCGGCCCATGCGGGACAGCACCGGCCCCATGAACAGGATGGAGGCGCGGATGCGGCGGCACAGGTCCGCCGGTAGCTGCCACTCGCTGATGGCGCTGCAGTCGATGGTGTAGGTGTTGCAGTGGGGGTGGGTGACGCTGGCGCCCATGGCCTCCAGGACCTTGAGCATGACGTGGACGTCCCGGATCTCGGGGACGTTGTGCAGGGTCACCGGCCCGCGCACCAGGATGGTCGCGGCCACCGCCGGCAGGGCCTCGTTCTTGCTACCCATGGGGACCAGCTCGCCGCTGAGGGGCACGCCCCCGTGGATGACGAACTTGTCCAGGCCATCCCCGGAGGGCCGGCCGCTGGCGGAAAAGGCTTCAACGCAGTCAACGCGCATTGGCTTCGTCTCCCATTTCAAGGACCCCGCCGCTCACCCGGAACACTGACATCGGGCCCTCGTGTACCACATTTTCGACCCTGGTGGTAGTCAGAAGCACCTGCCCCATCTCCCGCTCCAGGATGGCCATCAGCATTTCCTGGTGGGGCCGGTCCAGCTCCGAGGAGAGGTCATCCAGCAGCAGCACGGGCACCCGCCCGGTCTGTTCCCGGAAGGTCGCCAGTTCGGCCACCCGCAGCACCACACAGATGGAGCGGGTCTGTCCCTGGGAGGCGCGGCTGCGGGCGTCCTGCCCGTCCAGGGTCACGGCCAGGTCATCCACCTGGGGCCCCACGGAGCAGCCCAGCCGGGCCAGATCCTTTTCGCGAACCGCCGCCAGCGCCCGCTGGGCCCGGGTGGCGGCGTCCGGCGCGGTAAGCGCCTCCCCCAGCCCAAAGCCGTCCTCGTAGGCCAGGTCCACGGCCCGCCCCGTGACCCCCCGCAGCTCCCCCCAGAGGCGCTGGAAGTTGACCTTCAGGGCTTCCACATAGGCCTGCCTGGCGCGGCAAAGCTGCAAGCCCAGTTCCACGAAGCGCTGGTCGTAGGACTCCATGAGGCCCGCGGGCAGGCGGCCGTGGACGAAGTCCCGCAGCAGGGCGTTGCGGTCCTTGAGCAGTTGCCCGAAGTCCTGCACCAGGGCCAGGTGGGCGGGGTGCAGGTTGTAGCAGGCCCGGTCCAGGAAGCGACGGCGCTCCTGGGGGGCGCCCTTCAGGAGTTGCAGGTCATCGGGGCCAAAGAACAGGAACACCAGGGCAGGCGCCACCTGGGCCACCCCCGTCACCTTCTTGCCGTCCACCAGGAAGCTGCGGCGGCCCCCCTCCAGGAACATCTCCACCTGACTTTCGCGCCCGTCCTCCAGCACCTGGCAGCGCACCGCCGCCTCGCTGCGCCCCGCCATGACCCAGTCTCCCAGGCCCCCTCGACGAAAACTGCGGGGCATGGTCAGCAGGTAGAGGGCCTCCAGCAGGTTGGTCTTGCCCTGGCCGTTGGGCCCCACCAGGAGGTTGAGGCCGGGGGTGGGGCTAAAGCTCTGCTCTTGGAGGTTGCGGAACTGATAGAAGCGGGCGCTGGTGAGGATCATGGCAGGGGGTGCCCCGGGGCCTGGCTCACGGGATGTCCATGGGCATGATGACGAAGAGGCTCTTCTCGGCGGTGTCGTCGGGGCGCAGGAGGCTGGGGGAGTCGGTGCCGTTCACGCCCAGGAAGATGGTGTCCGAGTCGATCTTGGAGAGGGACTCCAGCAGGAAGCGGAAGTTGTAGCCCACGGAGAGGGGATCGCCCTCGTACTCCGCCATGATCTCCGTGTCCACGTTGCCGAAGTCGGCGCGGGAGCTGGAGATCTGCAGGGTTTCGGCCTTGAAGGCCAGCTTCACCACGGGGGAGTGGTTGTCCAGCACGGGGGAGGCGATGCGCACGGCGTTGACCAGATCAGACTTGCCCACCCGCAGCTTGCCCTTGAAGTTGTTGGGCACCACGCCGGAGTAGTTGGGGAACTCTTCGTCGATCTGGCGGATGAAGAGGGCGGTGTCGCCGCAGCGGATGACCACCTCACCCATGGAGAAGCCGATGGAGGCGTTGTCCTTGCCGGCGTCCTCCAGCAGGCGGCGCACTTCCAGCACGCCCTTGCGGTGGATGATGGCCTGCTGGGACTCAAAGGGAAGCTCCAGGCCGTCGAATTCGCGTTCCAGGATGGCCATGCGGTGGCCGTCCGTGGCCACGGTGGTCATGACCACGCCGCCCTCGATGCGGTTGAGGCGCAGGAGGATGCCGTTGAGGTTCATGCGGGCCGGGTCATCGGACATGAAGGGGGACATGCGGCCGGCGATGTCCGACACGATGGCGGCGGGGAGGCTGACGCGGGGCTCGTCGTCGTCCTTCTCAATGCGGGGGAAGTCCTCCGCGGGGAAGGAGTTGAGCACGGCGTTGGTGCGGCCGCAGCGGCAGTTGATGTTGCCACCGGCGCTGGTCTCCACCTCCACCAGGTTGTCCTGCCACAGGCGGATGGAGTCGTAGAACGAGCGAGCGTTGATGGCGATGGCGCCGGGCTTCTCGACGGCGGCGGGGAAGCTGCTGATGAGCACGACGTCGTAGTCGGTGCACTTCATGCGCAGGGCCTCGTTGGAGATGCTCTCCAGGAGGATGTGGGACAGGACGTTCCCCACGCTGCCCTTCTTGTCAGCAATGCCCTGCACCTTCGAGAGGGCCTGCATCATCACGCCGCGGTCCACGGAAAACTTCATGGCGACTGCTCCTTGTATAGATAAAGAAATTAAACCCAGTCGTATTACTAAGGCCGAGGAGAACCCCGGCAACCCCTCAAAGCCCTTGAAGCCTTGGGCAACTTTACCGACGGCTTTCTGTGGAAAAGCTGTCCAGGGGCTTGGGATTCTTTCCCCCGTCGGCGCCGATGACATGTTCTAGCACAGGTCTGCGCAGAGTTCCAACAGGCAGTTGACAGGTTGGCGACAACCGCCGTCATTAGCACTGTAACTATTTGAAACTAAACAGTTAGTTTGACAACCCCCTCCCTTGCGGTCGGGGTTCGGATAGGGGTTTCAGGACAGCTTGCGGATCAGCTCTTCCAGGACGGAGGCGAACTCCGAGTCCATGCGGACCTGGTTCTCGACCTTCTTGACGGAGGACAGGACGGTGGAGTGATTGCGGCCCCCGAAGGTGTCGCCGATCTCGGGCAGGGACATGGTGGTCAGCTTGCGGCACAGGTACATGGCCATCTGGCGCGGCTCGGTGATGCTCTTGGTGCGGGTGGAGGACTTCATGTCCGCCACGGTGATGTTGAAGCGGGCCGCCACCAGCATGAGGATCTTCTCGGGGGTGACCTTGGGGGCCCGGGCCTTGATGATGGTCTTGAGGGCCTCCTTGGCCATGCGGGCGTCGATGCTGCAGGCCCGGATGTCGGCCTCGCACTCCAGGCGCTTGAGGCAGCTTTCCAGCTCGCGCACGTTGGTGCTGATGTTGGTGGCGATGTACTCCAGCACGTCCTGGGGCACGGTGATGCGGAAGCGCTCGGCCTTGTCCTTCAGGATGGCCAGACGGGTCTCGAAGTCCGGGGCCTTGATGTCAGCGATGAGCCCCCAGGAGAAGCGGGAGCGCAGGCGGTCCTCGATCTGGCGGATCTCGGAGGGCATGCGATCGGAGGTGAAGGCCACCTGCTTGCCGGCGCCGTGGAGGGCATTGAAGGTGTGGAAGAACTCTTCCTGGAAGCGCTCCTTGCCGGCCAGGAACTGGATGTCGTCCACCAGCAACAGGTCCACCTTGTCCCGGAACTGCCCCCGGAAGTACTCCAGGTTCTTGCGCTGGACGGCGTTGATGTAGGCGTTCAGCCAGTCCTCGCAGGTGACGTACAGGACGCGGGCGTTGCGGTTGTGGGCCAGCAGGTGGTGGCCGATGGCCTGCAGCAGGTGGGTCTTGCCCAGGCCCGTGCCGCCGTAGATGAACAGGGGGTTGTAGTTGGTGCCGGGGCGCTCGGCCACGGCCTTGCAGGCGGTGTAGGCCATCTGGTTGGAGGAGCCCATGACGAAGGAGTCAAAGTGGTAGTTGGGGGAGAGGCCGGGGGTGGAGGGGGCCACCTCGGCCTTGAGATCATCGTCGGGGCGATCGTCCGGGAACAGCTCGGGGCCCTTGGACACCACCTGGAACAGCACGCGCACGGGGCCACCGGTGAGGGCCTCCAGGATGTGCTCGATGCGGCCCTGGTGGTTCTCCACGACGTAATCCTGGATGCGGGTGTTCTGGACGGCGATGCGGATCTCGCCATCCTCGGCGCCCAGGACCCGCAGGGGCCGCAGCCAGGTGGCGAATTCCTGCTCGTCCACCTGGTTCTGCATGGCCTCCAGGGCCATTGACCAGGTCTTCTTTATCTTCATGGGCTTGCGCCTTTCATTATTCCTGGGTTGGACTTGAGGGGGCCCCCAAGGCCGCCGCGATCCTTCGTTCGAGGCGGGATTTTTGTCAAGGCAAACTTGTCGTTTGGCCCCCGGGGCATTCATTCCTTGACACCCCCGGGGCATCCTAAGAAAATCCCGCCCAGCGGAGGTGTCCCATGGTCATTGGCAGGGTCATTGGTACGTTGGTCGCGAGCAGGAAATACGAGGGCCTGGAGGGTCAGCGGTTCCTTCTTGTGCAGCAGGAAGAGCCGGACGGGAAGAAGGTCGGCGACCCGGTGGTGGCGGTGGACACCGTCAGGGCCGGTCCGGGCGATCGGATCTTCATGGTGACCAGCCGCGAGGCGGCGCTGGCGCTGACCCCGTCGTTTGTGCCGGTGGACCACACCATCGTGGGTTTCATCGACTCGGTGGATGTGGAGGAGGTCTGAAATGGTCCTTGGCAAGGTCATCGGTACGGTTACTTCCACGGTCAAGCACCCGCTGTTTGTGGGTCGCCCGACCTTCGTGATTCAGCCCCTGGACGAGTACGGCAAGCCTGACGGAAGCACCTTCCTGGCCTTCGATCTGGTGCAGGCCGGGGTGGGGGACACGGTGCTCATCTTGAAGGAAGGCAATGGCTGCCGGCAGATCACCGGCATCAAGAACGCGCCGTTCAAGTCCATGGTCGTGGGGGTGGTGGACGAAATCGATCTGCCCCTGGCCGCGGAGGCCCGCCAATGAACCAGCCCATGCTGAAGCGTCAGGTGGTGGAGTACTGCCAATTGCTGTGGCAGAAGGGCTGGGTGGGCAACCACGACGGCAATATCACCGTGCGGCTTGATGGTGGCAAGATCCTGGCCACCCCCACGGCCTTCTCCAAGCGCGTCATCAAGGAAGACGATCTGCTGGTGGTGGAGCTGTCCTCCGGGAAGGTGCTCCAGGGTCGCCACAACGTCTTCTCCGAGCTGTACCTGCACACCGAGTTCTATCAGGCCCGGCCCGACGTCCAGGCGGTCATCCACGCCCACCCCACGACCCTGTGCAGCTTTGCGGCGGCGGGCCTGGAGGTGGAGCCCCGGATCACCCCCGAGGCGGTGGTCAGCCTGGGCACCCGCATCCCCCTGGCGCCCCCGGTCCAGCCCAAGTCCCTGGCGGCCAAGCACCAGCTACGCTCCCTGGCGCCCCTGTTCGACGTCATCCTGCTGGGGGCCCACGGCCCCGTGGCGGCGGGCACGGACCTGGAGCAGGCCTTCCTGCGCCTGGAACTGGCCGAGCACCTGGCCAACATCCAGCAAAAAGCCATCTGGCTGGGCGGCTGCCGCTTCATCCCCGAGGCCTGGCTTGAGGATCTGCTGAAGGCCCGCAAGAAGGCCGGCCTGGGCCCCGAGGCCCGGGGTGCCAAGACCCCCCAGGGCGTTAGCCTCACCAACTCCCCCATTGACGAGCTCATCAAGGCCATGGTCAGCAGCGTGAAGTAATCCTTTCCAGATATCCTTCCTCCTCCAGGGCTTGCTATTAGTCACATCTCTGATTGAGACCTTGGAAGTGTCTGGGTGTTGGGGTGTGTGAGTGTTTGGGGTGTTGGGGTCCGGCCGGCCAGACAGGGGCTGCGGCCTTCTGGCCCTGGTGGTCGCGGCCTTCAGGCTGCCACAGGGGCGCAGCGTCGCTGCGCAGGCCCCCTGGTTCCTTGCTGACGCTTGCCTGTGGGCCTCCTCTTTGTGCTGTCCGCGTTTTCGGACCTCGACCTTCGGGTGAGAGGCCGCAAAAACGCGGCCAACACGAGGAGGCCGCGATGCTCAGTCAATCCCCAGCCAGCAACCCCCAG
>CAIXZC010000017.1 GCA_903923815.1 uncultured Myxococcales bacterium | reverse complement strand
GCACCCGGTCCCGCCCGAACAGGTAGAGGCCCAGGAAACTGGACTCCAGGAAGAAGGCGAAGATGCCCTCCGCCGCCAGGGGCGCCCCGAAGATGCCACCCACGAAGCGCGAGTAGGCCGCCCAGTTGGTACCGAACTGGAACTCCATGGTGATGCCCGTGGCCACGCCCACCGCGAAGGTGATGGCGAAGATCTTCCCGAAGAGCCGGGCGATGGCTGCCCACTCGGCGCTCTTCTGGCGCCAGGCCTTCCATTCGGCCATGACCAGGAACCAGGCCAAGCCGATGGACAGCGGCGGGAAGATGAAATGGAAGCCCACGGTCATTGCGAACTGGATTCTCGCAAGCAAGACAGGATCCATGAAACACCTCTGGACTGAGTGCATAGACCGCTCAATGATAGGCACGGTTTTTTTGGCGGCAAGGGGAAGAATTGCGTGATCCAGATGGCGCTTGATTCCGCCGGTGGTCCGTCTATATTCGAGGGCCACGAGGGGACCCTGCCCTGGGAGGTCAGATGGAAGCCAACAACAACTGCGCAAACCAAGCCCCGACCCGCCTGTGTGCGGCCTTCATAGCCACACTGGTGTTGTGTGCCGTGGGCCTCTTCGCCAGCTTCGAGAGCACGGTGGTGTTCCTCAAGACCCGCGTGGACCCTTCCTACAAGAGCTCCTGCAACGTGAACGAGAAGATCAACTGCGAGACCGTCGAGCGCAGTCGCTGGGCCGTGGTGCCCTTTGTCACTGGGGACACCGTGGAGGCCAGCACCGATCAGGTGGTGGGCCGGCTGCCCACGGCCATGCTGGCCTTGGTGGGCTACTCCTTCCTTACATTCATATCCCTGGCTGGCCTCTGGCTGCGCCGCCAGCGCCGCGAGCGGGGCGTCCTGTTCCTGTTCGGCGCCGTGTTTCTGGCCTTCTCCGTGCTGTTGCTGGTGGTCATGCACTTTGTCATCGGGTCCTGGTGTACCCTGTGCCTCACCGCCGACCTGGTGAACCTGGGCATCTTCGCGCTGGCCGTCCTGGCCGTGAAGTCCGAGGGGCAATCGTTGTGGGTGGGGGCCTGGGGGGCCGTGAAGGAGGACCTGCAGTGGATCTTCGGCCGGCCCACCGTGCTGCTGGCCCACGCCGCCCTGGGCTTTGGTCTGCTGGGCGCCGCCTGGGGTGCCAACACCTTGTGGATCACGCCGCCCCTGACCCGCGCCGCCATGGTGGACCGGGAGGCCGAGCAACTGTTCTCCACCAAGACCCCCGACCCCCAGGCCGCCTGGGCGGATGACGCGGTCCCCGCGGGCGTGTGTGGCCCGGACTGCCACTGCGGCGACAAGGCCCCCGAAGAGAAGGCCTTCACCCCCGACTTCATCACCATGGGCAAGAACGCCGAAGGCCACCACTGGATCGGTGCCGCCACGGCCTCCCTGACCATCGACGAGTTCACCGACTACGAGTGCCCCCACTGTCGCAAGGCCCACATGCGCCTGCGCCGCCTGCTGGCCAAGTACCCGGGGCAGCTTCGCATCGTGCACCGCCACTTCCCCCTGGACCAGGCCTGCAACAGCATGATCAAGTCCCCCTTCCACGAGCGCGCCTGCCAGCTTTCCTTTGCCGCCTTCTGCGCGGGCCAGCAGGGCCGCTTCTGGGAGATGAACGACGCCCTGTTCCAGAACGCCAAGGATCTGGCCTCGGGCACCAAGGACGCCATGTCCCTGGCCGAGTCCCT
>CAIXZC010000016.1 GCA_903923815.1 uncultured Myxococcales bacterium | reverse complement strand
GTCCACCGCCGGGGAGGAGCGCAGCGGGGCGCCCCAGTCGAAGGTCCAAAGCAGGGTGCCGTCGGGGTCCAGGCAGTAGACGCTGCCGTCGGCCGAGGGCTGGATGAGGCTGTCCTGGGCCCCCAGGGCCGGGCTGGAGTACAGGTGGTCCCGGGCCTCGAAGCGCCAAAGCTCGGCCCCGTCGTCCAGGTTCCGGGCCAGCAGCGTCCCATCGAAGCCCCCCAGGGCCAGAAACCCCGCCGGGTGCAGCAGGGGACTGGCCGCGATGGTGGCCCCGGTGGCCTTGCCCCACAGCTTCTTGCCGGCGAAGTCCAGCGCGTAGGTGTTGGGGCCCAGCAGGGTCACCAGGTTGTTGTTCCCAAAGAACAGGCGCTGCCCGGTCAGGTCCACGGCGGCGGCGGACCAGGTCTGGTCGGGCAGGCGCAGGTCCCAAAGCTGGGCGCCCTCATCCCGATCCACGGCGTAGAAGTGGAAGTTGTCGTTGCCCGCCAGCAGGGTGCCGTCGGGCAGCATGGCCACATTGCCCTCGAACCAGTTGATGAAGGCCTGGGCGCCCTCGGGGGGCTGGGCCTGGAAGCGCCAAAGTTGCTGGCCGTCCTGGCGGTCCAGCGCGTACAGGTACCCATCGCCAGACCCGAAGTAGACCCTGCCCTGGTCGTCCAGCAGGGCGGCCGAATCAATGATGCCGCCGGTCTTGAAGCGCCACTTCTCGGTGCCGTCGGACCGCAGGGCGTAGAAGTTCCAGTCGGCGCTGCCGATGTAGACCACGCCGTCGCCGTCAATGACGGGGCTGGAGAAGATGCCCCCGCCCGTTGCAAAGGTCAGCAGCGGCCCCGCCCCGTCGGCAGGGGCAAAGGCAGCCCGCCCGGTCTGCGCCGGGTCCCGCCGAAAGCGGGGCCAGGGGGCCTTGGGGTCCAGGGGCACGCCGTAGTCCCAGGTGGGCTGGCCCGCCACATCGGCGCCTCCGTCAGCGCCTCCGTCCCCGCCTTCGTCAGCGCCTCCGTCCCCGGGATCAAGAGCCCCGCTGCCCTTGTCATTGCAGCCCCCCAGGCCCCCCAAGGCCACCCCCAATACCAGTGCCAGACAAACGCGCCAGGTCATGCAATACCCCCGTGGAATGATGCAAGTGCCATTCAATTACTTGGACTGCGGCAATGCCAGATAAAACGACCTGACCACCTCGAAGGCCTCGGCCATGGACAGCCCCAGGGCGGTCTCCTGCGCCAACTCGGTGAAGGGCGCTACCCAGAAGGCGGGCGGCTCGGCCAGGTCGGTGGGAAGCGGGTGGGAATCCCGCCTACCAAAGGTCTCCCGAAGCGCGCGGACAAGCAACTCCAGGTCCAGGGGAAGCCGCTGAACAAGCAGCGCCATGTCCACCAGATCCTTCACGCGGGAATTGGGTTTGGGTCGCCCCGTGAGCGTGTAGGCGTGCAGCTTTTCGGCGAACTGTTGCTCAATTGAGATGCACAGCACTCTTGGAGCCAAGATATTTGCAAAGCCCAGCCAGTCGTGCCCAGAGACCACCTGCCCTGGACCAACCATCGAGTCACCAACCCCAATATCAATATGGAATCTGACGAAGGTGCGGCCAGCCATTCTAGCGTCTATTGGCAGTCTGGCTCCCCCGTAGGGCGCCGCGTCGATATCCATGGTGGCGGGACCTACCTGAAAGTCGAAGAAGTCGCCGACATCAATACTGGCCAGAGTCTGCAGCCCCGCCTGGAGCCTGGCTGAGAGACTGTCTCCTTCCGGAAGACCGGTCGGGCTCGAAAGGGAGAGATCAATGTCGCGGGTCATTCTGGCCAATGCCAGACGCAGCTCCAGCGAATAGCCTCCTTTGAGAATCCAGGGCCCTCCGTCATTGAGGAAGATGCGCGCCAAAAGGCGGTCAAAAGCGACATGGCGCCGCAAGCGATCGAGGTCTTCGTGATTCTCATGCACGCGGCGTTGAAGCCGGTGTTCCAGAGCTTGTCTCAGCGCAGAGGGCGTTGTGTATTCGGAGTTCTTGGTCATCACTGCACCTGATCCGAGAGTTCGCCAAGCAGGCCCGAACTGGCCGCATTCCGGGCCTCAGGCAGCGTGATGGATCCACTTCTAAGACCCTCGGCAAGTCCGCCGCGGAGAACCTCCGACGGCACGGCACCGTTCTCAAGCAGGTCAACAATGGCCTTGATTGGCCTCGTCACCCGAAACCCTTCCATCTCGACCACCTCTGCCGGCTGGAGGTCTGCCAGATGGATGACCAGGATGCCCGGGATGCTGCTTCGCCGCCGAAACTTCCTTGGTACGGTCATGTGCAGCTTCGCCGGCATGAGGTCGGTCAGTTCGAAGATGGACAGCGCCGTCTGATGCGAATAGACACCCTGTGGAACATCATCCACCCCCCTGGACCACAGGCTCCAAAGCACCAGATCGGGACGAGCCGTAGCCGGGTAGTCGGCGAGTCGGTAGACCCCCCTGGCCATCCGGATCCAGTTGCCCGACTTCACTTGGTAGACCGTTGACTCGTCGGAGTAGCCGGCTGTCTGTGCCTGTTTGGCGGTGAACAGGCCCTGCTGCTGCTCAGCAATTACCAGTAGAGCCCGATAGGATTCTTTGGGAACGCGCCCCATATCTGCCTCCGTCGACACCCGGCAAGTCTGGCCCACGACCCAGCCAATGTCAACACGAACCCTAACATTTTTTTAGGTTTCGTACAGCGGCGTGCGTCAAGCACAAATACTCACATTCATTTTGGGTTGGTGCTCAACCACCGTCGAAATCAGAGCCTCACCCCGACATTCAGGCCTGGCTCGAACAGAAAGTAGTTGGGCCAGTGGCTGTCGGCGCGGGCGAAGGCCTGGGGGACATTGGTTGAGACGGGCCAGTGGGTGACGGCCACCGAGGGCTCGAGGAAGACCCGGTCAGCCAGGAACTCGAAGCGATAGCCGAGGCGCAGCGTGAGGAAGAGTTGGAAGCCGCTTTGGATCTTCTTCTTGTCCGAGTCCAGGTACTGGCGCAACAAGGGCGTCGCGTGGAAGGCGCCAAAGAGGCCGCGCCACAGGAAGCGCTGATAGGCCAGGCCCAGGCCATACTCGCGGACGAAGCCGGGGTAGCTGCGGTAGGAGGCCTTGGAGGAGGCCCAGTAGGGGACGCCCAGGGGCGCGCTGTAGGTCCAGGTGACGGCCTCCACCAGCAGCAGGTCCCTGGGTGTCAGCCGGTAGCCGTAGTTGAGCTGGTAGAACGACGGCGGGTCGGGGAACAGGTTGGCCACCATGAATGCCGAGGTGCCGAGTTGATGGCGTCGCTCGCCGGGGTCTTGGCGGGGGGCTGGCGGGGCCTGCTGGGCGAGGGCCAATGGGGACAGGCAGATCAGCAAGCCAACGGTTCCGATGATGGTTCTTGGTTTCATGTTTGCTCCCTCCTTGGTTTGTGCCGCGGGCCTAGAAATTGACGCCCAGGAACAGGTTGGGTTCGAACAGGAAGTAGTTGTTGGTCCAGCGGGCCTCCTTCTTCTCGAAGCCGGCGGGGCCCTTGGTGTCGATGGGCCAGTAGTTGATGTGGACCTGGGGCTCGAGGAAGAAGCGGTTTCGCAG
>CAIXZC010000015.1 GCA_903923815.1 uncultured Myxococcales bacterium | reverse complement strand
CCGCACCCTGTCCAACAAGGACTACGAGCAGCTTTCCGGCGAGGAGCGCAAGGACATCGAAGAGCGCCGCAAGAAGCTTGACCCCGTCATCGCCAGCTTCCTGCAGAAGGCCCGCAAGCTGGAGGCCAAGACCCAGAAGGCCGTCCAGAAGATCCAGATGGAGCTGGGCCGGGGCATCATCGCCAAGCCCATCAATGCCCTGCGCCGCCGCTACGCCAAGAACCCCGCCATCAAGGACTACCTGGGGGACGTGGCGGAACACATCTTGGCCCACATCGGCATCTTCATGCCCCAGGAGCAGCAGCACCCGGGCCCCATGCCTTCAGCCTCCGACGTGCCCGAGTTCAAGGTCAACGTGGTGGTGGACAACAGCGCCACCCAGGGTGCCCCCGTGGTGAACGAGGCGCGCCCCACCTTCTACAACCTCTTCGGCCGCATCGAAAAGAAGGTCGAGAACGGCATCTACTTCACCGACTTCACCATGATCAAGGCCGGCTCGGTTCTAAAGGCCAACGGCGGCTATCTGATCCTCCACGCCAGCGACCTGTTCATGTATCCGCTGGTCTGGGAAAACCTGAAGAGCATTCTTCGTTACAAGGCCATACTCATTGAAGACATTGGGGAAAATATGGGTTTCCTGCCGACCTCCGGCCTGCGCCCCGAGCCCATTCCCATTGACCTCAAGGTGGTGCTCATCGGCAGCCACTACCTGCACGAGATGCTGCAGCGCTACGACGAGGACTACCGCAAGCTGTTCCAGGTGGTGGCCGAGTTCGACAGCGAAATCGACCGCAGCCCCACCACCGAGATGGAGTACGCCCGCTTCATCGCCACCACCTGCGAGCGCGAGGGCCTGCGCCCCGTGGACCGCACCGGCGTGGCGGCCGTGGTGGAGTACGGCAGCCGCCTCGTGGACAGCCAGAAGAAGATGACCCTGCGCTTCAACGAGATCTGCAACCTGCTGATCGAGGCGGACTTCCTGGCCAACCAGAAGAAGGCCGCAGTCATCACCCGCAAGCACGTCCAGAAGACCATCGAGATGCGCCACGTGCGCCGCTCCCTGGTGGAGGACAAGATCCAGGAGGGCTACAAGGACAACACCATCCTGGTCAAGACCGAGGGCACGGCTATCGGCGCCGTCAACGGGCTGGCAGTCTACGAGGTGGGCGGCCACGCCTTCGGCAAGCCGTCGCGCATCACCGCCACGGTCTTCGCGGGGAAGGGCGGCATCACCAACGTGGAGCGCGAGGCCCGACTCTCCGGTCCCTTCCACAGCAAGGGCGTGCTGATCATCTCCGGCTTCCTGGGGGACCGCTTCGCCCGCACCCACTCGCTGTCCATGACGGTCAGCCTGGTGTTCGAGCAAAGCTACGGCCCCGTGGACGGCGACAGCGCCTCCAGCACCGAGTTGTACGCCGTGCTGTCGGCCCTCTCCCGCGTGCCCCTGCGCCAGGATCTGGCGGTCACCGGCTCGGTGGACCAGCTTGGCAACGTCCAGCCCATCGGTGGCGTGAACGAGAAGATCGAGGGTTGGTTCTCCGTGTGCCGCGACAAGGGCTTCACGGGCACCCAGGGCGTGATGATTCCCAAGCAGAACGTCCAGCACCTGATGCTTGATGCCGAGGTCGTGGAGGCCGTGGAGAAGGGCAAGTTCCACATCTACCCCATCGCCACCATCGAAGAGGGCATCGAGTTGCTGACGGGCATCGGCGCCGGCACGCTTCAGGAGGACGGCCAGTACCCCGAGGGCAGCATCTTTGACCTGTGCCTGGCGCACCTGGACGAGTTCGACCGCGCGGAGCATGGTGAGGAAGGGGGCGAGGGGGGAGCCAGCGAGGGCGGCGAAGAGGAGCCCTCTGCCGCCAACCCAGAGGGTGGCGTAGGCGACCCCGAGGGTCCCGATGGCCCCGACGAGCAGGACGAGTGAGTTGGAGTAGGCCTGCTCCACCCCCTGGAGCAGCGCTGCTCCACTTTCCCCGGTTTCCCCTGGCCCCTTCCGTCTAACTATTCGTTTTCAAAGCACAATTTGTTTCAGCACTGGTTGGCACGAGACCTGCAACATCCCGGCGCCGTTGTTCATTTGAAAGGGGTATTCCAATGATAGAGCGCCTGGCAAGAAGCATCCCCCCCGCCGCCATCGCCTACGGGCTGATGTGGGGCGGCCTGGTAGCCAGCCTGGTCTTCGTCCGCTGATAAACC
This sequence comes from uncultured Myxococcales bacterium, assembly GCA_903923815.1. Classification (GTDB taxonomy): domain Bacteria; phylum Myxococcota_A; class UBA9042; order CAIXZC01; family CAIXZC01; genus CAIXZC01. The sequence continues at coordinate 10,203 of CAIXZC010000015.1, read as the reverse complement.
CCAAACCCCCGAACCAACAAACCCCACACAATCTGCCCACTCCCTGCTGGGAGACCGTCCGGTGAGGACCTCGCGCCCCTGAGCCTGGTCCTCGCCGGATGATCCGCTTTCCGCGTGCGTGGTTAGGTCTAGCGAAGCACCGGGATGGAGCACGTCTTCGCCGGCACGGCGAAGAGGCGCTGCGTCCCGAAACCAGTTTCGGTGACTATTCCTGCCCGTTTAGTGGCGCCGTTTCGTTCGCCACCATCCATGGGGAACTACTTTGTTGTTTGCCTAGTTGGCGGAGCAGCTCTGGTACTGGGCGGCGCACTTGCCCTGGAAGGCGTTCTGGATGCAGGTGGGGGTCAGGTAGATGCCGCAGGTCTGGACGGCGCACACGAACAGGTTGTTGAAGAGGGCCTTGGCGGTGGCGCTGCCGCGGTCCGAGCAGCCAACCATGCAGTTGTAGGTGTAGCTGCAGCCGGCAGAGCACTTGAGGATGTCCAGGCAGGAGCCGCCGGACACCACGCAGCCGCCGGAGGCCGAGCAGGTGTAGCCCACGGGGCAGGTGCCGCAGGTGCCGCCACAGCCGTCGGGACCGCACTTCTTGCCCGTGCAGTTTGGCGTGCAGCACTGGCCGCAGCCGGTGTTCTGCAATAGGGCCACGCAGTCCTCGGACCAGAAGCCCAGGCAGCACTCGGGGAACTGGCGACAGACGCACTCGGTCTGGTAGGGGTCCTGGCAGCCGTAGCCGTCGTGGGGCTGGCAGCAGTCGCCGGTGCAGGCCCGGCCCATTTCGGTGGCCAGGGAGACGCACTCGGGCATCCACTCCTTGTAGCAGCACCAGGGTAGCTGGTCGCACACCATGAAGCTGATCTCCTGGCTGTCGCAGCCGGGGCTGGGGTGGGAGGCGCAGCAGTTGCCGCTGCATTCGCCGCAGTCGGAGCCGCAGGTGGTGCAGTTCTCGCCCAGATCGGGCAGGCACTCGCCGTCGCCGCAGTAGGGCTGGCAGTCGCCGCAGTCAAGGGAGCAGGTCTGGCAGGTCTCACCCACCCAGGCCTGGCACTCGAAGTCGCCGCAGAAGGGTTGGCACTCGCCGCAGTCGCCGGGGCAGGTGCTGCAGTCCTCCGCGCCGTTGGGGGCGCAGACGCCGTCACCGCAGACCGGGGGACAGACGCCGCAGTCCGCCGCGCAGGTGTCACAGGTCTCGCCGTGGATGGGCTTGCAGAAGCCGTCGCCGCAGCACTTGCCGCAGTCGGTGGCGCAGTTGGAGCAATCCTCCAGGAAGCCGGCGTCACACTTCTTGTTGCCGCAGCACTTGCCACAGTCGCCCGGGCAGGTGTCGCAGTTCTCCAGCAGGAAGGAGGTGCAGGAGCCGTCCCCACAGAAGGGGGTGACCAGCTTGCACTGGCCCGAGGAGGTGCAGGATTCGAAGCCGGTGCAGGAGCCGCAGGTGCCACCGCAACCGTTGGGGCCGCACTGTTTGCCCGTGCAGTTGGGGACGCAGACGCAGGCGCCAGAGGAGTTGCAGGTCAGGCCCGCGCCGCAGGTGCCGCAGGTACCACCGCAGCCGTTGGGGCCGCACTGTTTGGGGGTGCCGTTGGGGTTGGTGCATTGGGGATTGCAGATGGTGATGCACTGGTTCTTGCTGCACACCTGACCGGACTTGCAGGTCCCGCAGGAGCCGCCGCAGCCGTCGGAGCCGCAGGTCTTGCCTGCACAACTAGGTTGGCAGATGCACATGCCGCTGTCGTCGCAGAAACTGTTGGGGGCGCAGAAGCCGCAGGAGCCGCCGCAGCCGTCGTCGCCGCACTGCTTGACCGTGCCGTCGGCGCTGATGCAATTGGCCAGGCACTGACACTCGCCGCAGCCCATCATGGAGACCATGTCCACGCAGAAGGAGTCCCAGCCACTGGTGCAGCAGGAGGGGTCACCCTCGCAGACGCACTTGGCGATGTTGGGATCAACGCAGCCGGGGGCGTCGTGGGCCTGGCAGCACTCGCCTGCGCACCTTCCGCAATCAAGCTCGCAGGTGGCGCAGTGTTCGCCGGCGTCGGCCTGGCAGATCTGGTCGCCGCAGCGGGGGCCGGAGGAGACGCAGGTGCCCTTGGGGCTGCAGGTGAAGCCGGGCTTGCAGGTGCCGCAGGTGCCACCGCAGCCGTCGCCGCCGCAGGTCTTGCCGGTGCAGTTGGGGACGCACACGCAGGTGCCGAACTGGCTGCAAAGGGTAGGGGGCGCGCAGGAGCCGCAGACGCCGCCGCAGCCATCCGAGCCGCAGACCTTGCCGGTGCAGTTGGGCTGGCAGACGCAGTAACCGTAGGCGTCGCAGGTGAAGCTGGTGGGGCAGGTGCCGCAGGAGCCACCGCAGCCGTCCGCGCCACACTGCTTGCCGGTGCAGGCGGGGGTGCAATTCATGCAGGCGTTGTAGAAGGTTCCGCAGGGCCCCTGGAAGATGGCCTGATTGGTGCACTTGTCACTGGGGTTCTGGCCGCAGATGCCGACGACGCACTGCCACAGATCAACGTACTGCTGCTTGGCCTCGGGGCTGGCGTTGGCCCAGCAGCCGTCGTAGCAGGTCTGGTCGCCGCTGGCGCACTCCCACAGGCAGTTCATCAGGTTGGAGCAGTCCCAGGCGGCCTCGCACTGACCCAGGACGCAGGCCTCATCGGGGAGGCACTTGCCGCAGACGCCGCCACAGCCGTCGGGGCCGCACTCGTTCCCGGAGCAGGAGGGCGTGCAGGTCTGAACGCACTGCTGGTTGGCGTCGCAGATCCGGCCCACGGGGCAGGTCCCGCAGGTGCCGCCGCAGCCGTCGGTGCCGCAGACCTTGCCCGTGCAGTTGGGCTTGCAGGTCTGGGTGCACTGGCCCGCGGCGCTGCAGGTGAAGCCCACGGCGCAGGTGCCACAGACGCCGCCGCAGCCGTCGGGGCCGCACTGCTTCTTGGTGCCGGCGTTGGTCAGGCATTGGGGGACGCAGCTTTGGGTGCACTGGCCGGCCGCGCTGCAACTGTAACCCGCGGGGCAGGTGCCGCACTGCCCACCGCAACCGTCGGCGCCGCACTGGCGGCCGAAGCACTGGGGAACGCAGATCTCGGTGCAGCGGCCGCCGTTGCACTGGAAGCCCTTGGGGCAGGTGCCGCAGCTACCGCCGCAACCGTCGCCGCCGCACTGCACGTTGAGGCAATCCGGGAAGCAGATCTCCTGGCAGCGGAAGTCCAGACACTGGGTGCCATCGGGGCAGACGCCGCAGTCGCCGCCACAACCGTCCGGGCCGCACTCCATGCCATCGCATTGGGCAGCGCAGTCGGCGCAGGCGTAATACAGGTTCTTGCAGCCCCCCTTGAGGGCGTTGGCGAAGCAGGTCTTGCCGGGCGTCTGGCCGCAGAATTCCTGGACGCAGGCGTACAGGGAGTTGAACAACTCCAGGGACGTGGAGGCGGCCCGGGTACGGCAGGCCTTCAGGCAGACAGCATCGCCCTTCATGCAGGCAAGCGCGCAGTCCACCACCTCGGTGCAGGAAAGCTGCTCGAGGCAGCGCCCGTCGATGCAGGCGGTGCCTTCCTGGCAGAAGCCACACTGACCGCCGCAGCCGTTGTCGCCGCAGGTCCGGCCTTCGCAACTGGGCGTGCAGGGCATCTCGCATTGCATGCCGTTGCAGGCCCAGCCCTCGGGGCACTGGCCGCAGGAGCCGCCGCAGCCGTCATTGCCACAAAGGCGAAGCTCGCCCGTCTCCGACCGGCAGTCGGGGACGCAGATGCCCTGGCACAAGCCGCCCAGGCATTCTTCACCGGCCTTGCAGGTGCCGCAACTGCCGCCGCAGCCGTTGTCGCCGCACTGGACGTTGCTGCACTGAGGTACGCAGATCGTCTTGCAGTTGCCATCCTCGCAGGCCTGCCCATTGCTGCACTTCCCGCAAAGACCATTGCAGCCGTCGGGGCCGCAGTTCCGGCCCTTGCACTGGGGAGTGCACTTCACGCAGGTCACCCACTGGTCGTGGCATTCGCCGTCGGTAATGACCAACTGGGCGCACAGCTCGAAGGGCATGTTCACGAAGGCGCAGGCCTCGTAGACGCACATCGCGACGTTGGCGGCGTCGTTGGCCTCGGTGTTGGTGGCGCCGCTGGCGCACTGGGCCATGCACTGTTCGGTGGGAATGCTGCCGTCATAGACGCACAGGTCCAGGAAGCAGTTGGAGATCTCTTCACAGTCGGGCCGATCCTGGCAGGTGCCGGTGCCCGTGGCGCAGAAGCGATCCACGGGGCAGGTGCCGCAGCTGCCGCCGCAACCGTCGGAACCGCAGGCCTTGCCAACGCACTGGGGCACACAGACGGTGTTGCAGGTGCCGTTCTCGCACAGTTGCCCGGGGTCGCAGGTACCGCAGGTGCCGCCGCAGCCGTCCAGGCCGCATTGTTTGCCATCGCAGAGGGGCTGGCAGGTGCCGAAGCAGTACAGGGGGTTCTGGCCGCTGGGGTCGGGGCCGTAGCCGCCACAGTCGTAGCTGGCGCCCAGCCAACCGCAGCCCACGGTGCCGCAGTCTTCCACGGAGGGGCCATTGGGCCCGCACCAGGTCAGGACGTCGCCGTTGCAGCAGCCCACCGCGGGGATGTCATCGCAAGCATTGTTGGGCAGGCAGATGCCCTCCAGGCAGGCGTGGTTGGGAGGGCACTCCTGCACGGGCAGCCAGCCCGAGCCATCGGCCGCACATTCACGCCAGCCGCCGCCCTCGCAGACCCGCAGGCCGGGCTTGCACACCACGTTGGCGCAGATGCCACCGCTGCAGTACTTGCCCTGGGGGCAGGGGCCCAGGTTGATCCACTGGGTGCCGGTCTCATCGCAGACGACCCTGGCCGCGCCGTCACAGGCCAGGACGCCGGGCTCACAGGTCTTGGGCAGGCAGGCGCCGGCCTGGGTGCAGATGGAGTACTGGTCGCACACGCCGCAGACGTCGCCGCAGCCATCCTCGCCGCAGGCCTTGCCGAAGCACTGGGGCTGGCAGACCTCCAGGCATTGGCCCAGTTCGCAGCGGAAGCCAAGGGGGCAGGCGCCGCAGTCGTTGCCGCAGCCGTCGTTGCCGCAGTCCTTGCCTTCGCAGGTGCAGGCGGTGATGCAGGGGAGGGTCTGGCCGGGGATGAGCTCGGCGTCGGGGCAGAAGCTGCCATCGGCGCAGTGGTCGCAAAGCTGGGCGCAGTTCAGGTCCAGGCCGCAGTAGCCCTGGGGTACTGCGTCACATTCGGGGGTGCAGGTGTTGGCGTGGCAGACGGCGCCAAAGGTGCCCATCTCGCAAAGCTCGCCGTCGGGACAGGGCAGGTCGTTCCAGGCCTGGCCGCTCTCGGCGCAGACGCGGCGGGTGGTGTCATTGGCGCAGTAGGAGATGCCGGGCTCGCAGCCGCCATTGGGGACGCAGAGGCCGTCCTTGCAGGTGGAGTCCTCGGGGCAGTCCACGGGGGCGCCCCAGCCCGAGCCGTTGGCCACGCACACCAACACGGAGTTGGCCACGCACACCGCCGCACCGGGGGTACAGGAGTCCAGGCGGCACCGCCCACCGGCGCCCACATCGCACCAGGAACCCTCCAGGCAGTCGGCGTCCTTGGCGCAGGGCACGCAGGTGCCGTCCTCCAGGCAGATCATCCCGTCCGGGCACAGCTCTTCCAGGCCACAGGTGGGGTTCTCCGGCGTGCACTCGCCGTCCTCGCAAAGGTAGCCTTCGTCACAGTGGTCCCTGGTCACACAGGGGAAGCAGGAGCCCTGATCGGTGTTGCAGTGCAACTGGTCCGGGCAGTCGCTGTCCTGGGCACAGGGCGGCCGCTTGGCGCAGTTCTCCTGCACGCAGGCCTCGTCCTCGGCGCACTGGGCGCTGTCCCAACACTCCAGGCAGATGCGGCGGTCGGGGTGACAGAACAAGCCCTCGGGGCAGTCCTTGTCCTCCACGCAGGGTAGCGGTCCCACGACATCATCCTGGGCATCGTTGCCGGCATCCTTCACGTCCTGCGCGTAGTTGTCGGGCAGCAACAGGGAGGGGTTGGACACGGAGTTGTCCGGGCACCCGGTGAGCAGGCCCATCAGGGCGAACAACGGGAGGACGACGAGGATGGTCTTCAATGCTTTCATGGCTGGGGCTCCTTTTACCGCAAACCCGCGCACTTCGAAGGCGGCATTCTATAGGATCGCCCGCGTGAGCACAACCACTGGACAAGGGGGAAGCCTTGAAATAGACTCCGACCCGTTGATTCCTTCGGAGGTCATCCCCATGAGAGCCCTGATATTCCTGCCTTTGCTGCTTTCCGTGGCCGTCTGTGCGTGTGGCAAGGACATCCCCGAGGACAGCGCCCGCACCATGTTCAAGGACATGGGCCTCAAGATGCTGTCCGACGACCGCGCCCCCTCCGCTGTGGTGGATGAGGTCTGCGTCGCGGCCGGGTTCACGGTGAAGGACCTGGACCGCCTGATGAAGCAGCACCCCGAAGCGCGCGATTGGCTGATCCAGGGGCTCCGCGACGGCTACACCGCCGAACTGGAGAACCAGAAGAAGGCCCTGGAAGAGAAGTTGGCCGACGCCACCCGCGAGCTTCAGAAAGCCAAGGGGGCCATGACCGACGAGCAGGCCGCCCGCATGCGCCAGATGAAGGGCGACACCCAGGCAGGCCTGGAGAAGCTTGACAGCGAGTTCTCCGCCCGGGAGCGCGCCGTCCAGGACCGCCTCAGCGAAGCCGCCCGCAACTAGCCCCCGCCCCCGTCCCCCCGCAGCTACTGGCAGCCTCGTCCCAAACGCCAGCCAAGCCACTCACAACCACAAGTCCCCCCGGCGTCCCCCGGCCTTGAAAAGCTGCGGGCAAAAAAAAACGGGCAGTCATTGCTGACCACCCGTTTCTCATTGTCGGGGCGACTGGATTTGAACCAGCGACTCCTTGACCCCCAGTCAAGTGCGCTACCAGGCTGCGCTACGCCCCGCTCGCTGCTGGGGCCGCCTACTCGGCGTCGTCCAGGTGCGAATCGACGAGGTTTATAACCGTCTCAAATTCTCTTTGCAAGTAGGAAATCAGCTGGGTCCGCATTTTTCTCTCCTCGGTCAGCTTGCGGTCCAGGTCTTCGGCCTGGGCCTCGCTCTGTTCAAGGCGTTTGCGGAGTTTCTGGTTCTCGGCGGTCAGGTCGTCCAGTTGGGTCAGGAAGCTCTTCATGGAAGGGTTCACCGGGGTTTGGGGAGCGGGGAAGAGGGTCCGGGCCGCTTGGCTGGATTGCTCTGCCGTCAACGGGACTTCGTCGCCCTTCGGGGCTTCTTCAGCAGCCTGCGCAGCCTTCCGCGCAGAGAGCTGTTTGCGGGCACCCTCGATGGTGAACTTCTGATCCCAAAGCAGGGTCTTGATGGTCAACAACAACTTGACGTCGTTGCGGGAGTACACGCGTTGATTGCCGGAGCTTTTTTCGGGATGGAGTTGGGAGAACTCGCTCTCCCAGTAACGGATGATGTAGGGCTTGACGTCCAGAATCTCGGCCACCTCCCCGATGCGGAAGAAGGCTTTGTCTGGGATGACGATGGCGGCGTCCCTGCGTTCAGAGCCCAAAAGACCCCCTTTTTGCAGACCTCAGCCCGCCCAAGGGTGGACCAAGTCAGCCGGCCTTGTTGACCGCGCGTCTCAGAATCTGGCTGGGCTTGAAGGTCAGCACCCGACGCTTGGTGATGGTCATCTTGTGACCAGTCCGCGGGTTACGCCCCAGCCTCGGGTTCTTCTTCTTGACGGTGAAGGTGCCGAAGCCCGAGAGCTTCAAGCTGCCGTCTCCGTCAGCCAGCGCTTCCTTCATGGTCTCAAACACCACGTCCGCAATGTTGGCGGCTTCCTTTTTGGTGAAACCGCCCACCTGCGAACAAATGGCTACAACCAGATCAGCCTTAGTCATGACCGAGGACCCCTAACTACCTGGATGCGGGCTTGACAGAGGAAATGAGCTTCGCAAAGGAAGCAGGTTCCCGAGCGGCCATGTCAGCCAGGACGCGGCGGTCCAACTGCACCTGAGCCTTGTTCAGCCAGTTCATGAGGGTGCTGTACTTCACCCCGTGAATGCGGGCCGCGGCGTTGATGCGGGCGATCCAGAGAGCGCGGAACTCGCGCCGCCGGCCCTTACGGTCACGGAAGGCGAAGTTACCGGCGCGAAGGAAGGTCTCCTTCGCAACTCTGTAGGTACGGGAACGGGCGCCACGGTATCCACGGCAGGCAAGCAGCAGCTTGCTCCTTCTGCGCCTAGCTTTAAAACCTCTTTTTACCCTGGGCATCTTGATCTCCTATCTTGACAACGGAAGGGCGCGACTGGTCCTAGGCATAGGGAAGCAGACGCTTGATGCTGCGCACGGCAGCTCCCTCGAGGATGCGCGTCTTACGCAGAGCGCGCTTCCGGTTGGCCGACTTGTGGGTCTTCAGATGGCGGGCGAACGCCTGGTGGGCGATGACCTTGCCATTCTTGGTGACCCGAACGCGCTTGGCGGTCGAGCGATGAGTCTTAATCTTGGGCATGGGTTCCTCCAGCAGCCTGCTTCTTAGCTTTGGGGGCAATGAACATGCTCATGTTCTTGCCTTCCAGGGCGGGGTGCTTCTCGACCTCGCCGTATTCACCGACTTCTTTGCTGATGTGCACCATGGTCTCCAGAGCGTTCTCCGCATACATGACCTCGCGGCCGCGGAAGCGCATGGTGACCTTCACCTTGTCCCCTTCTTCAAGGAACTCGCGGATCTGGCGCAGCTTGGTCTCCAGGTCGTGGTCGTCCGTCTTGGGACGCAGCTTGATCTCTTTGACCTGGATGACCTTCTGGTTCTTCTTGGCTTCCTGGGTGCGCTTCTTGATCTGGTACTTGAACTTGCCGTAGTCCATTACCCTGCACACAGGAGGGTGGGCAGCGGGGCTGACCTCGACCAGATCCTGCCCACGGCTCTCTGCCAGCTCCACGGCCTCAGCCGGGGTCATGATGCCAAGCTGCTCGCCATCCTCAGAGATGACTCGCACCCTCGGCGCCTTGATCTGCCGGTTGATACGATGGCTGGATGAGTCTTCCTTTTTGGGCTGCAAATCCGTCCCCCCGATAAAAGAATCCGGCTTCCCACCCGGAAAGCCGGCCCCTGGAAACTTGTAGGCTCGGGCGGTTTCGAACCGCCGACCTCTACCGTGTCAAGGTAGCGTTCTTCCACTGAACTACGAGCCTATCTAGCTATCAACAAGCCTGGACTGGAAAACCAATCCGACTTCAACGGCGCGAATGATTAGCATGCAAGCCTGCGAGGGTCAAGCGAAAAAACTGCCTGGACGCAGGGTTTCAAGGGCTCCGGAGAAATGCTCCAGGGCGCTGCGCGCGGCCTCCCCGTCGCGGGACGTGAAGCTTAGCAGCACGTGGGGACTGGGCTCCCGGCGGGGGTAGGATCCGATGGCCACCTGGGGGAAGCGGCGGCAGGTCTCCTCCAGCAACGGCGTGATCAGGGCCTCCCGGGCGGTGGTCCGCAGCTCCAGTCGGTGGAAGCGCCCCTCCGAGGCCAGCAGGGGCAACAGCGCCGGGACCTTGTCCTCAAGCAGTTCGGGCACGCCGGGCAGCAGCACCAGGTTGCGGATCAGCAGGACGGGCCAGGGGATGAGGCCGCCGGGGATGGCCGCGGTTCCCGCGGGGGCCAGGGTCATGCGCAGCGCCCCCTCCAGCTCCACCCCCGAATAACGTCGGTTCACGAAGGCCGTCAACTCGGGCTGGGGGGCCAGGGGCAGATCAAGGGCCGCCGCCGCCGCCTTGAAGGTCACGTCGTCGGGGGTGGGCCCCAGGCCTCCGCAGCTGATCACCAGATCAAATGTAGCCAGGGTCTCCCGCAGGTCCCGCTGGATGGTCGCCTCGTCATCGGGGATGACCAGTACCCTCTCCAGCGATGATCCCGCCCCCCGGATGGCCCGCGCCAACACCTGAATGTTCCGGTCCGCCACCGAGCCATCCAGGATTTCAGCGCCAATGATGATCACGCAGACTCGTTTCATGGCCCCCTCCAGTCGCGTCGCAGGATAGTCCAGCCACCTCAGCAGTTCAACGGCCTTGGAAATCCTGCTTGTGGCCCGGCCCCGGCCGTTGCAGAATCCGGGGGTCGCGGAACACAAAGGTAGTGGAGAGCACATGCGCAGCATCCGTAGAGGATTCCCTGGGGCGGTGGCGTGGGGGCTGATGGGCCTGCTGTTTGGGTGCGGGGGGGACGATCACAAGGGGGTCTG
>CAIXZC010000014.1 GCA_903923815.1 uncultured Myxococcales bacterium | reverse complement strand
GACTTGAAAGAAGTGAGGGTGCATGAAACTGGGCGTAAGTCGCTGCCTCCTGGGGGACAAGGTCCGCTTTGACGGCGGCCACAAGCTGGACCACTGGGTGGTGGACATCCTGGCGCCCCGTTTCGAGCTGGTCCCCGTCTGTCCTGAATTCGAGGCAGGCTTTGGCGTCCCCCGGGAGGCCTTCCGGCTGGAGGGCTCCCCCCAGGCGCCCCGCATGGTGACCAGCCACAGCCGCCGGGACGTCACCGACCAGATGAACGCCTGGTGTGCCGCCCGCGTGGAGGACCTGGTCCCCCTGGGCCTGCGCGGCTACATCTTCAAGGCCAAGTCCCCCACCTCGGGCCTGCGCAACGTCAAGGTCTACGACCAGGGCGGGGTGCCCAGCAACAGCGGCGTGGGGCTGTTCGCAGCGGCCTTTGTGAAGCGCTTTCCCCTGATGCCCTGCGAGGATGAGGCCCAGTTGGCCCTCCCCGAGGTCCGGTCGAAGTTCCTGGAGAACCTGTTCATCTATGACCGCTGGCTGACCCTGGACCAGCAGCAGCCCGGGGCCCTGGCCCAGTTCCACGCAGACCACAAGCTTTTGTTCCAGACCCGGGGTCCGGCCCCGGCGCGGGAGCTTGGCGCTGCTGCGGCGGCGGGGGACTGGCAGGCCTACCAGACGGGGCTGCGGCGCCTGTTTGACAGGCAGGGGGCGCGGGGGGCGCAGACGGCGGTCCTGCAAAAGACCCTGGGGTTCTTTCGGCGTCAGGCGGACCCCTACGAGCGGGCCAGCGTGGGCGCCTCCATCGAGATGTTCCGGCAGGGCCACGTCCCCCTGGTGGTGCCCCTGACCCTGCTGCGGCATCTGCTGGGCAAGTACCCCGACCCCTGGCTGGCTCGGCAGCATTTCCTAACCCCCCCGGCGGAGGAACTCCAACTCCGCTACCACCCCTAGGACGGCCCCATGAACCAGGCCCCCACACCCACGACCGCGGAACGTCCCCTGGTGCTGTTGCTGGGCCCCCTGGCGGCCTACCTGCGGACCGCCTTCGAGCGGGGGCTGGAGCTGGTCGACCTGGACCCCCGGGCGCAGGTCCCCTTCCCCGGGGATGAAGAACTGGTGCTGGCAGGCGCCCCCGCGGCCCCCACCCTGGTACACAGAAAGACCGGCCAGGACTTCACCGCGGCCGCGCAGGAGCTGGCCCAAACGGTGGTGGCCCGGACCTGCGACCGGCCCGTGGACGGGGTCATCCTGCCGGGGCACTCGGCGCTGGCGGGGTTGGAGCGTCTGCCCCTGCGCGGGGACGACGGACGGACCGCAAAGACGGGCCGCAGCCTGGTGGCCTTGGCGCTGATGGCCCAGCGGCCGCTGCTGCCTCTGGAGGACACGGGACGGCTGCACGACCCGGGCCTGCGGGAGGCCTTCGTGACGAGGCTCTACACGCTGCTGCGCTGGCGGACGGTGGCGGCGGCGCCCTCGGTGGCAGGGCTGTTGGACTTCCACGAGCGCCACAAGTACCTGCTGCGGGCCTACTCCCTGGAGGGGCTGCGGCGGCTGGGCAAGCTGGCGGCGCTGGTGGGCAAGGATGGCCCGGCGCCGGTGACGGCAGCCTACGAGGCGGAGCTGGTCAAGGTGCTGGCGCTGACCCCGACGCGCAAGCGCCACACGGACGTGCTGCTGCACCTGCTGGGGTATTTCAAAGACAAGCTGCCACCGGCGGAGCGCCACGAACTGCTGGACACCATTGAATCCTACCGGCTGGAGCTGCTGCCGCTGATAGTGCCAGTGACCCTCATCAACCATCACGTGGGGCGCCTGGGACCGGAGTACCTGGCCCGGCAGTGGTACCTGCAGCCCTACGCCCTGGAACTGGAGCTCAGAAACCATGTTTGAGACCCGAAGCACGGGCCCCGCCGGTTGGCGCCTGAGTCTGCTGATCCTGTTGGTGCTGTCCTTGGGACGCTGCGGCTATGACGAACACTACACCGGGCTGGGGGACAGGGCGGCCCCCGGGGACCCGCTGTGGACCGACCCCGCGCTGGTGGACCTGGCGGGGGGGCGACGCGCTGGGGGACGACACCGCCAGCCTGGCGCCGGCCGTATTGCAGGACAAGACCTTCCGCATGACCAGCCTGCGCCTGTCCGCGCCACTGGACGGCAAGCTGGGGGACGGCGTGAACAAGTACTTCACGGAGGGCATGGCGGACGGCAGCCTCAACGTGCTGATCTCCGTGGAAGACTTCGACGGCAGCACCCTGGCCCTCAGCATGGGTGGCGCCCAGGCACTGGCTGGTGGCAGCTACCAGTTCAGCGGCACCACGGCGACCCTGGCCTGCGCCATGGATGGCAGGGGCTTTGCGACCCAGACGGGGGACCGCCTGGAGTTCCCCAACACGATGCTCAAGCCGCCCATCATGCCTTTGGAAAGCTTGGCCCTGGCGGGGCTGTTCTCGGAGAATGGGCAACTGCTGACCCAGGGCGTCATGGAGGGGACCCTGACGCTGGAGGACGCCGCCGCCACCAAGATCATGGGCGTGTCCTTGAAGCTGTTGCTGGAATCCATGAAGCGCCCCGCGAACGTCGACCTGGATGGCGACGGCACCAAGGATGGCTGGCTGTTCAGCGGCGTGTTTGAGGCCGCAGTCGTGACCCAAGAGGTGGCGCCATGAGGACCCTGCCGCTGGCCACCGCGCTGACGCTTCTGCTGGCCGCCTGCCCGGCCCTCGCCGGGGGCTACTACAACCCCGACTTTGGCACCCGACGGGTGGGCATGCTGGCGGTCATAGGCAACCCCGAGGACCCCAGCGCCGTCTTCCACAACCCGGCGGCCATGGTGACCATGACTGGCACCCACCTGTACCACAGCCAGACCTGGGTCCACGCCGACACGGGCATCAAGCTGTACGACAGCCAGGGCACCCTGCACCCTGCGGGCCACGAGATCAGCCCGGACTTCAACATCGGCTTCAGCCCCTACTTCGCAATGGTCACCGACGCCGGCACCAAGAAGTGGCGCTTCGGCGCGGCCCTCTTCGCGCCCAACGCCTTCGCCGCCTCCCTGCCCGAGGACGAGCCCAGCCGCTACCACGTGACGGACGCCCTCTTCGTGGCCGCCCGCGCCACCATGGCCGTGGCCTACGACTTCACCGACCGCTTCAGTGCCGGCCTCAGCTTCAGCGCCATGTCCGTCTACCTGTCGGCGGAGCGCTGGATGAACCCCCTGGTGCTGAATGACCCCGACGCCCGCTTCGAGGACCCCGCCGTCCTGTCCCCCCTGGACGCCAAGCTCAAGCTGGACGGCTTCGACCTGACCTGGTCCATGGACGCGGCCCTGTTCTTCCGCCCCACCAAGGACCTTCGCATCGGCGCCGTGTTCGGCAAGGGGGCCCCCATCTCGCTGGAGGGCGACGCCACCCTGACCAAGGCCGACGGCACCAAGGATCGCAGCCACCAGACCACCTTCATGACCATCCCCTTCCAGCTTCAGGGCGGCCTCAACTGGGAGTTCGTGCCCGACTTCGAGGTTGGCTTCGACGTGCGCTACTGGCACTATCAGGTCTTCGTGGAGCAGCGCACCGTGCTGTCCACGCCCCTCATGGAGCAGGAAGAACTGGTGGAGCCCAAGAACTATCACAACTCGGTGGCCCTGGCCCTGGGCCTGCTGCACCGCGTGACGCCCACGGTGACGGTCATGATGGGGGTCCAGCGGGACTACTCGCCGGTGCCCGCCCAGACCGTGGGGCTGGAGAACCCCGTGGGGGACCGGCTGGGCATCGCCACGGGCCTGCGCTGGCAGTGCCGCCCGGACCTGCGGCTGGGTCTGGGCCTCATGCGCAACTGGTTCGACCTGATGGACATTCAGGACAGCGTGACCACCCCGCCGACCAATGCCAAGGGGCACGGTGGGTTGACCTCAATTACTTTTGACGTGGATTGGAGGCTGTAATGAAGAAGCTTGCGTGTCTGGTGTCGACGGCGTTGTTCTTTGTGCTGCTGGGGGCCTCGGGGGTCCGGGCCCAGACCCCTGCGGCGGCCCCCGAGGCGGCACCTGCCGAGGCCCAGGCGGCCCCTGCGGCGGCAGCGGAGGACGAGGAACTGATCGTCGAGGAAGAGGCCGTGGTGCCCGAGAAGCTCAGCACCGCCGACGTGGAAGCCGCCGCCGCCACGGAAGCCGCTGCGGACGGTTTCCTGGGCATCCCCGAGTACAAGATCATCGGCCTGCTGGGCCTGCTGACCTGGCTGTTCATGGCCATCGCGGTGGGCAGCCGCCTGGTCAAGTCCCGCAAGCACGCCATGAAGCTCTTCAAGCTGCACAAGTACGCCGCCTGGGTGGCCTTCGCCCTGGGCACGCTGCACGGCCTGATTGTGCTGTTCTAGCTAATTGAAGTTCCAGTCACGGACGATGGTGAAGCCCAGCAGGGGCTCGTCGGCGGGCAGGTAGCCGCCGGCGGCCAGGGCGTCCACGGTCAGGTACTGGGTGTTGGCAAGCAGCACGCTGAAGATGTGCCCCACGGTGCGGAAGGACAGGCCCGCGGCCAGGTAGGGGTGGGCCTCGGCGTAACCCGCCGCGGTGAAGGCGCCCTCCACCTGGGCGCTGATGGCCGGGGTGAACGAGTAGCGCAGGTGCCCGCCAATGGCCAAGGACATGGCCTGATCCCGATTCGTCTTGTTGGGGCCGCTGCTGTCAAAGGACAGCATCATGACCTCGCCGATCTCCGCCCCGTAGAACTCCTTGGAGTCCAACGCCAGCATGGCCAGGCCCGCCACGGCGTCCTTCACGATGGGCTGCTGGAACCAATCCAGGCCCACTCCGGCCACCAGATTGAACCCGGCGTTCTCCTTGGACAGCAGCCGCACCCGGGACATGAACTCGTAGGTGTCGAACTCCTCCAGGGTGCCGTTCACACGCATGGCCGAGATATCGACCCAGTCCGTCAGGCTGTAGCGCAGGGACAGGCCAATCTTGAAGCCGCCCCGGTCCAGGCCCAGGAAGTCCTCGCCCAGGTCCTGATACCAGTAGTCGCGGCTGTTCACCGGCACGCGGGTGCGGTGGTCGATGCTGAACTGCAAGGTCCCGGCGGGGGCGAGGTTGGCGTTGGGCAGGGCCAGGCCACGGGTCAGCAGGGCTACCGGCTGGGGCAGCTCTTTGACCACCTCGGCCGCCACCTCTTCCACTTCAAACTCGTCCTCAACGGGCGCCGCAGCGGGGGCCGGGGCCGCCTGGGTCAGGAACAACGCCAACAGGGAAGCAACAAGGTTCATGGTGATCACTCCAACATTCCGTCTTTGATCCATTGCTTGTAGAGGGCCTTGGCCTCCGCTGAGAAGGGCATGCTGGGAGGCATCTCATTCTCCACCACCGTCTCCAGGCCCTCCTTGGCGCCGGCCTTGCAGGTGGCGTAGGTGTTGTAGTTGTAGCGGAGGGGGGCATCGAAGCGGTCGGCGCCGGACAGCTCGGTGGAGTGGCAGGTGGCGCAGCCGTAATCCATCATGCCCTTGATGTGGAAGTAGTGGATCTTGCCGTCATCGATGGTGTCCACACCGGGCGTGACCTCGGCTTGAGGGATGTCGAAGCTCATGGTGTCCTGCAACACCTGGATCGGATCGCCTTTGGTCCCGCAGGCTCCCAGCACCAGCGCCAGCAGCAGACCAATCATCATCCTTGCCATTGGCCCCCCCCCTGTCCTATTGTTGCGACATCAATTGCGCGGAGCATACACCATGAATGAGATCTCTCGAAAAGGATTTTTCGCGGTCCTGGGCGGCGGCCTGGCCCTCATGCTGATGAAGCCCCTGCGGGTCTTCGGTGCTGAACCCGCCAAGAAGAAGGCCCTGGCGGTGCCCCTCTCCACCCTGCCCGAACTGGCCACCCCCGGCGGCGGCACCATCGTCAAGCTCAAGGACATCCCGGTCATGCTGATTCGCGTGGACGAGAAGACCGTGGTGGCCTACAAGCCCGTCTGCACCCATGACAAGTGCGCCGTGCAGTACAACGCCACCGACAAGAACATCGTCTGCCCCTGCCATCAGGCCAAGTTCGACCTCACCGGCAAGCCCATCATGGGCCCCCCTACCATCCCCCTGGAGAGCTACAAAGCCATCATCCGGGACGACAAGGTGCTGGTGGTGATGTAAGCAGGCAGGTAACGGGGGCGCCGCCCGGCGCTTCTACTCAGGCATTCCAGCGTCAATCCAGCTTTGAATCAGGGCCTTGTCCTCTTCCGTCACGCAGGTGGGGCACTCGGGGGGCATCTGGCCCGCCTCGATGCGCTGCAGGCTGCACTCGCCCACGGTCTTGCCGGGGCAGGTCACGGAGTTCATCAGGTTGTGCTCGTACACCGTGGCGAAGCAGGTGACGCCCGAGCAGTTGATGGACTCGGTGCCGCCGTGGCAGGCGCCGCAGTGGAAGTCCAGCAGGGGCTGGATGTTGGCGGTGAAGGTGGGGTCCATGGTGTCCGCCCCGGGGATGTCGCCCTGGGTGGTGTCAATGGCCTGGGTGTCCTGGGGCACGGTGTCGGAGGGCGTGGAGTCCAGGCCCTGGAGGTCACCGCTGTCGGGGGGAGTCAGCGTGTCCACGGCGCCGTCGGGGGTGGCGTCGGTGCCACCAGGTACATCGGAGGGCAGGTCTCCGACATCACCCTGCACCGTGTCCGTGCCCGGGCCGGCATCGTTACCGCCGGAGGAGGTGGACCCACAAGCCCACAGGGACGCCGCAACCAGCACAACGAACAGACCAAGCTTTTTCATTAGGAAGACCTCCACAGACGTTCCAGGAAATGACGGCGCCCATGATGGCAGATTTCGGGCCCTTGTCAAAGCCAAGGACGGGTGTAACCCATGGCCTGAAGTGGCAACCACAGGTCGTCGGGGAGGGGGGCGTCGAAGCCGCAGAGCTGCCCCGTGGCCGGGTGCTGGAACTCCAGGCGACAGGCGTGGAGCGCCAGCCGCCCCAGCCCGTAGGCGGCCTTGAAGGCGCGGTTCAGGTGGGGCTCGCCATGGCCCGAGTCCCCGATGAGGGGGTGGTGGATGTGCTTGAGATGCCGCCGCACCTGGTGCAGCCGCCCGGTGCCGGGCAGGGCCTTGACCAGGGAGGTTTCCCGAGGGCTGGTGGCCATCCGCTGCAGGGTCTGGAAGTCCGTCCAGGCCTCCAACTCCTTGCCGTTCTCGTCCTTCAGGACGTGGTCAATGTGCCCGCCGTCGGGGGCGCTACCACGCACCAGGGCAAGGTAGGTCTTGGTGGGCTCCCGGTGCCGAAACGCCAGACTGAGGGCCGCCGCGTTCTCCCGGGACTTGGCGAACACCACCACCCCGCTGGCGCCACGGTCAAGCCTGTGGATAGGCCACGCGAACTCCAGCCCCGTGTGCCGTCGCACCAGCCCGCACAGCGTGACGGAGTCCGCCGCCCAGCCCTTGTGGACGGGCAGCCCGGACTGCTTGTTGATGACCAGGATCTGGTCGTCCTCGAACAGCACTTCCAGGGGCGGCAGGGGGCTTTTTGGTCTGAACATTTCCAACTCCTGCGGGCGATGCTATATTGTCCGACGCCCTGACGCCACCCCTGTGGCACGAACCACCCAATCTGGAGGCATGATGATGCGCAGGCTGTTGTTCACCGGGCTCCTGCTGGCCGCCGTCCTGGTCGCCACCCCGGCCCTCGCCAAGACCGGCTACACCTTCAAGTACGACCAGTACTCCCTCAACCCCTCCACCGCCGCCACCGAGATCGCGGCCGAGCCCCTGTCCGTCCAGGCGGGCTTCGTGAAGGGTGAGGGTTTCGGGCAGATCTACCGCCCCAGCCAGACCATGTTCCCCGTCGAGCTGCTGGGCGTGGACATCTTCGTGGCCGGTCCGCCAAACCTGCTGAAGTCCAGCGCCCACGCCAACATTGAAGTCTGGTTCCATGACGGCGCCGACGCCAACCCGGACCAGGAGGCCCCCGACTTCGTGCTGCGCACCCGGGACGTGCTGGACAGCGGCAGCGGCAACCTGGGCGCCCCCTTGAAGGGCGGCTCCGTCATGTCCTTCGACTTCGACTGGAGCACCGAAGAGGGCCACCCCGCCATCATGAACAGCGGCGCCTTCACCATCCTCATCCGCTTCGACGAGGACGCCTCCGACCTCTCCGAGGAGTGGGGCACCATCCAGTGCATGCAGGCCCCCGACCTGGGCGCCTGCGGCTGCCAGCAGGTGGGCGTCCCCGCGGACAAGTCCGTCACCGTCAGCTCCAACGTCATCCACGTGGTGGCCGGTGGCTGCGGTGGCGCCGCCTCCAACTGGATCTACTCGGACAAGGCCGGCATCGCCGGGGACTTCATCATCCGCGTCCGCACCAACGTCAATCAGGCCTGCGTGCCCAACTGCAGCGGCGGCAAGAACTGCGGCGACGACGGCTGTGGCGGCATCTGCGGCACCTGCGACGAAGGCTGGTCCTGCCACCTGGGCATCTGCAAGGAGGACGAGGTCTGCCAGCCCGCCTGCACCGGCAAGGACTGCGGCGACGATGGCTGCGGCGGTAGCTGCGGCCCCTGCGACGAGGGCGAGGAGTGCCAGCTTGGCGCCTGCGTGACCGTGGAAGCCGATACCCTGGGCGAGGACACCAGCCTGCCCAAGGACACCGAGTACCTTGAGGACACCCTGGACCAGGACGCCTGCACCCCCGACTGCACGGACCGGGTCTGCGGCAGCGACGGCTGCGGTGGTCAGTGCGGCACCTGCGAGGGCGACTTCGTCTGCCAAAGCGGCGCCTGCGTGGACGCCGGCGAGGTGCTGGTCCCCGAGATCCTCACCGTGTCCCCCGACTCGGTCTACAACAACGTGAACACCAAGATCTCCATCACCGGCAAGAACTTCGGCACCGTCAAGCTGGTCAAGCTGGGGGCCGTGGACCTGTTCAACCCCGTCACCATCTCCAGCGGCCTCATGGAGGCCACCGTCCCCGAGGGCGTGGAGCCCGGCTACTACGACATCATCGCCGTCTTCGACGACGACCAGACCGCGGTCCTCTCCCATGGCCTGGAGGTCCTCAGGAAGAAGAGCGGCGGCGGCGGTGGCTGTGCGGCCTCCCCCAGCGCGCTGCCCACCCTGCCCCTGCTGCTGCTGGCCCTGGCCGCCCTGGCCCTGGCCCGAAGGAAGCGGGCGTGAACCGGCACCTCCGCCTTCCGAACCCCGACCGCAAGGGAGGGGGTGCGCCCGAAGGGTGCCTGGGTGCAGACCGCAAGGGAGGGGGTGGCCTTCAGCCCCCTCGTCCCCTGGCGGCGCTTGCCCTTGCCGCCGCCCTCCTCTTGTCCCTCCACCCCCTGCCCGCCTTGGCCTTCACCACCAACGGCCATCAATGGGCTGGCCTGCCCGTCAAGGTGGCCCTGAACCCCGAGGGCTGTCCCGTCCTGGCCGACGGCAGCACCATTGAGGACGTCCTCCTGGCCGCCATGGCCGAGTGGGCCTCCGTGACCTGCTCCAAGGCCGCCTTCGAGTACGTGGGCGAGACCACCGCCACCTGGGCCGCGGACGACCTCAACACCATCTTCTGTGTGCCCCAGGGACAGGACTGGAATTTCAGTGTGGGGGCCGCGGGGGCCACCCTGTGGATCCCCAGCGGCATGGACGGCGTACAGGAGGTGGACCTGGCGCTGAACGCCACCGAGCTGACCTGGAAGAAGGGCGGCGGCAACGCCCTGGAGGCCAACGTCATCGACCCCCAGGCGGTGCTGACCCACGAAATGGGCCACTGGCTGGGCCTGTCCCACAGCGCGGACCCCTTCGCCACCATGTACTACGCCATGCTGCCCTTTGGTATCCAGGCTACCCTGGAGGCCGATGACCGGACCGGCGTCTGCACCCTCTACCCCGACGAGGGCAGCGAGTGCATCAACGACCAGGACTGCGGGGTGGAGGCCCAATGCATCCACCCCGAGGGGCTGACCGCAGGACTTTGCCAGTCCCACCACGCCGCCCCCGGCGCCCCCTGCAACAAGGATCAGATTGACTGCGCCGACATGTGTTGGGTGTCCCTCACCGAGTGCACCCAGATCTGCCTGTTCCTGGACTTGAACTACACCCTGGGCTACTGCACCCCCCTGTGCGGCGAGGGCAAGGCCGACTGTCCCGAGGGCTTCACCTGCACCCTGGCGGGGGGCAATGTCGAGGTGTGCCAGCTTGATGACCCGGGCCCTGACGAGGACGTGCTGGAGGCCGACGACGCCGCGGACGGCGTCACCGGTTCGGACCTGTTGCTGAACGACCAGACGGCCCTTGACGGGGCAGGCCCGGACGGCAGCGACGACGGCACCGCGACCCAGGAACTGAACGCCGACTCGCCCGCCCCCGGCGACGTGTCGGACGCCGACGTTGGCGGCCCCACCAAGGGCTCCTCCTCGGGCGGCTGCGGGCTCTCCCCCCAGGCCCCCTTGCCCACCTTCCTGGCCCTCTTCAGCCTCGCCTTGCTGGCTCTGGCGGCCCTTCGCCGCAAATTGGTTTAGTTGCCGACCCAAGCCTGCGTCATGACCTCAAACACCCCCCGACCGGGCCCATTGTCCCACTAATCCACGGATTACTTCCGGGATGGGCTTTTGACGCCCTGCGTCCAAGCTTGAAGGTGGTTGTTTTCTGCTTAGCCACCAAACGCGGCAGCAACTATGGTCCCGTCGTTCAGTGGATTCATCTTCAGGAGAACGAAATGAAGTTGTGGAAACCTGTGTTGGCAACCCTGCTTGTGGCGGGGACGCTGTCCTGCGAGCGGTTCACCCAGGAAGATCGGGACATCCCCACGGTGGCGGCCTTTGACCCCCAGCCCGTGTCACCGTCCGCGGAGGACCTGCGGCCCTCCATGATTCCCAAACCCAGCGACCTGCTGATGGACCGCGCCACGGGCCTCGTGGCCATCCCGCTGGAGAGCCAGTTGACCGTGCTGGGCCAGAGCGACCCGGTGGTCTATCACAACTTCCCCACGGACACCCTGGACGAGTTCACCGCCGGCTACATGAACACCCTGGACGGGTTCCTGCAGACCGCCGCGACCGCGACCTCCTTCCTGGGTGCCGAGATTGACGCCGCCACGGTGACCGCGGACAGCGCCTTCGTGCTGGACCTCAGCGCGACCCTGGCCGCCATGGCCGCCGGCGCCGCCCCCGTGCCCCCCGAGAAGCTGACCATCACGGCCACCCTGGGCGAGCCCGTGACCCTGTCCGACGGGCTCATCAAGACGCCCCTGACCTTCGCGCCCCCCGCTGGTGGCTGGCTGCAGGGCCACAAGTATCTGGCGGTGCTGACCGCGGCCATCAAGGACGTGAATGGCCAGACCGTCAGCTCGGCCTACCTGTTCAACATGGTCAAGGGCAAGAATGCCCTGGTGAACGCCAACGGCACCTCCGCCTGCGCCCTGCCCGACGAGAGCGCCGCCCGCCTGGAGCCCCTGCGCGCCGCCATGGCCCCGCTGTTTGACCTGCTGGCCGCCATGACCCTGGACCGCAGCCTGGTGGCGCAGGCCTGGACCTTCGGCATCCGCAGCGAGCCCGTGGCGCTGTACGACCCCGAGGTCTCCGCCGTGCCCCTGCCCAACGACCTGCTGATGACGGGCCCCCTGTCCACCATCGGCGACTGCGATGAGGACGGCTTCGCTGACTGCACGGCCGGCAAGCTGTGCCTGCCCTACCCCTGCGCCGCCGGTATAGAGACCGCCCAGTACTATCTGACCCGTTACCTCAATTCGTTGGATGGCTGGTCCGCCACCTCCGCGCCGAAGATTGCCTTCACGGCCGCGGTGGATCCCGCCACCCTGGTGGCCGGCGTGCTGTCCCTGGTCAAGCTTGGCGCCACCCCCGAGGTCAGCGCCCCCGCCGCCGCCATCGCCGCCGACGGCAAGTCCCTGGCCTTCCGCCTGGCGACCCCCGAGGCCGGAGCCCACTACGCCGTGCTGCTGAAGCGCGAGCTGGTCAGCGCCGAAGGCGGCAAGACCATCGCCCCGGACGACTTCATGGGCATCATCGGCCTGGGCCAGCCCCTCGTCGACACCGAGGGCAAGAACCTCATGCCCGGTGTCCTTCCCGACGCCAAGGCCGCCGCCCTGGAGCCCCTTCGGGCCGGCCTCTCCCAGATCCTCACTGCCCTTGGCCTGAACGAGGCCCGGGAGACCGTGCTGGCCCTGTGGACCTTCAAGCTGCACAGCAACAACGAGGCCCTGTTTGACCCCTCCGCGGGCGTCATCCCCTTCCCCAACGACATCCTCATGTTGCCCCACTCCGGCGGCAGCGCCACCGTGGCCATCCCCCCCACGGGCAACGCCACCATGGACGCCCTCATCGCTGACGCCGCCACCCTGGACGGCTACTCCGGCGTGGCCGGCACCATGACCGCCCTGCTGCGCGCCACCACCAGCCCGCTGGTCAAGCTGATGAACAGCCCCCTGGCCCTGCTGAACGAGACCCTGGGTGGCGCCGAGGCGGCCGTCATCGGCCTGGACCCCACGGTCAACCTGCTGGACCCCGAGGTGGACCTCACCAACCTGCTGACCACCGGCAAGATGCGCGTCTACGGGTCCTCCCAGGCGCTGGCCGCGGTGGTGGGTGGCGCCCTGGTGGTGCAGCCCCTGCGCGGCAACGTGTTCCCCGAGGGCTTCCGCATGATGGTGGCCGTCACCGAGACCCTGCCCTCCCCCACCGTGGACGGCAGCGAGGGCACCGCCCCCATGAAGGCCTCCCCGGCCTTCGTGATGGCCCGCTCCAAGTACCCGTTGGTGAACGCCGAATCCCACAGCACGGTGTCCGTGCTGGACGACGCCAGCGCCGCCGGCCTGGAGAAGCTGCGCGCCCAGTACAGCCTGGCCCTGTCCCGCATCGAGGCCAAGGGCGCCTTCCGCCGCGAGCTGCTGGCCAACTTCTGGACCTTCACGGTGCAGACCAGCGCGGGCTTCCTGGCCAAGGCCGTTGACGCCCTGGACGCCGCCGCCATCGACCCCCAGGTTGCGGGCGGCCTGCGGGAGACCCTCATCGCCACCCATCCCGTGTTCCAGGGCACGTTCCAGACGGGCAGCGCCCTCGTGATGCCCGAGGACCTCACCGCCGGCAAGGGCCCCCGCCTGGCCATGAAGGATGGTCTGCCCGAGTTCGAGGCTGAGGGCCGTCAGTTCCTGGCCCTGCTGCCCGACGGCAACCCCACGGGCGTGGTCCTGCTGGGTCACTCCTACGGCATGTCCGCCGAGCAGGCCCTGGCCAGCGCCGGCTACCTGGCTGATGCCGGCATGGTGGTGGTGGCCATGGACCTGCCCCTCCACGGCACCCGCAGCATCCCCGGCAAGACCTCTGGCGAGGGCTTCCTGAACGCCGACGTGGTCTCCGTGCGGGACCTCATGCTGACCGCCGCCCTGGACTGGATCTCCCTGGGCCGCCTGACCCAGACGGACGAGTTCTGGACCGCCCTGGTCCTGCCCAAGACCACCAACCGCACGGCCATCGCGGCCTCCTTCAGCGCCGGCGCGTTCATCATGGCTCTGCCCCACTGGGACCCCATGCTGAGGGTGGCCCTGTTCGACGTCCCCGCGGGCCTCTCCGAGGGCCTCATCCTGGCCGACGGCGCCGTCATGCGCGAGCCCTTCCTGGCGGCCCTTTCCGCCGCTGGCATCGAGCTCGGCACCGCCTCCGCCGCCAAGGCCACCACCCTGGTGCAGACGCTGCTGGAACGCGGTGACCCGCTGGTCTACGTGCCCGCCCTGCCCGCCGGCACCGAGTTCTTCCTGGCCCACTCCGCCGCCGCCGCCGGTGATGGTCTGCTGCCCGCCCTGGCCCTGAACACGGCCCCCTGCGCCTTCAAGGCCGCCGCCGCGGTGGCCGCCGTGAAGACCTACGCCGACGCCTGCCACGGCTTCCTCATGCGCCCCTGCGTGGATGGCGACTACGGCCTGATGGCTGCCGCCGCCGGCGACGTGGGCGCGTTCCTCATGGGAGGCGCGGCCGCAGTGGCCAACGCGACCCCCGTGGCCGACCTTACCTGTGCAGAATAATTGAGGGAGGAACCAACAATGAAAACCACAGTGAAGCTTATCCTGATTGCCGTCTTTGCCGGTCTCCTTCCCCGCCTGGCCCTCGCCTCGGGCATTGAAGTCTCCGAGCAGTCCGCCGCCGCCCAGGGTCGCTCCCTCGCGGTGGGCGCCCGCCTGGAGGAGGCCTCCACGTTGTTCTACAACCCCGCCGGCCTGGGCTTCCTCACGGGCACCCAGATTCAGCTTGGCGACACCTTCATCGTGCCGCGCTTCAGCTACAAGGACGCCCGCGAACTCGCCCCCGGTGAGACCAAGCGCCCCGGCGACACCACGGACAACGTGGTGCCCCCGCCCCACTTCTACATCAGCCACGCCATCCCCCTGGGTGGCGGCACCCTGGGCCTGGGCATGGGCGTCAACTTCCCCTACGGCATGGCCGTGCACTGGGGCGAGGACTTCGCTGGCCGCCATCTGGTCTCCGAGGTGGAGCTGCTGCTTCCCCAGGGCATGATCGGCGCCGCCTACGCCCCCAACAAAAAGCTGTCCGTGGGCGCCTCCATGTCCATCATCCACGGCCAGGTCTACCTGGAGAAGTACCTGGGCGAGCAGTACGGTCTGGTCAACGACGCCGGCGACCCCATCACCGACGCCAAGGTCCAGATGCAGGGCACGGGGATGGCGCTGGCGCTCAACCTGGGCGTGCAGTACCGCCCCATCGACGGCCTCTACCTGGGCCTGGCCTACCGCGGCCGCAGCACCATCGACATGGAGGGCGACGCCCACTTCAGCGTGGACGGCCTCTCCGATGCCTCCTCCTTCCCCGACCAGAAGATCAAGTCCTCCATCAGCCTGCCCGACCTGTTCACCCTGGCGGTGGGCTACCAGGTGCTGCCCGTCTGGTACTCCGAGTTGAACGTGAACTACACCATCTGGTCCGTCTTCAAGGAGATCCCGATGACCTTCCCCGATGACACCACCGGGCGCCTGTCCCAGGTCATCAAGGAAGACTGGCAAAGCGGCTGGACCCTGCGTTGGGGCAACGAGGTGCGCCTGAACAAGGCCCTGGCCCTGCGCGCCGGCATGGGCGTGGACCAGAACCCCGTCCAGGACGACCTGCTCAGCCCCATGCTGCCCGACTCCAACCGCTTCTTTGCCTCCCTGGGCGCGGGCTACAGCTTCCCCTTCGGCTTGACCGTTGACGCCTCCTACATGGCCACCCTCTGGATGGAGCGCACCGTGACGGGCACCCTGTGCTCCGCCGGCAGCACCGACCCCGCCTGCGCCGACCTGCTGGCCAGCGGCAACTACGAAGACGGCTCCGTCCCCCACACCGGCAACGAGTTCCCCGGCACCTCCAGCAGCATCGCCCACCTCCTGGCCATGACCGTGGGATACCAGTTCTAAGCCCGACGAACTG
>CAIXZC010000013.1 GCA_903923815.1 uncultured Myxococcales bacterium | reverse complement strand
GCCAGGACGAGGGTAGCGCCCCGGAGAGCCGGCGGCCGGGGGGATTGTTCCCCCCTCTCCGCCTAGCCCCTTCAAGCGGCATACTCCCCCCTTTTTAGAGGTAAGCCGCTTGAAGAGGCTGCCTCCGAAGCGCCACCCCACGCCCTGGCCCGACAGACCTTGGCGTCGCCTGCCCCGCGCCCCACCAGACCACAGGGGTCAGGACCTTACACATTACACTTGCCCGCCCCTCAACACTGACACACCTCCCGGGGGCAGGTCCAAGGATGCGACCAGTAGTGAACCCATGCGTCGGGGTTCGGTGGGTGCTGGGCACATCGTTGGGGTAATGGTCAACCTGTACCCGCGGGCCTGTGGAACCCTTCGGTGGGCTGTGCTATGGTCCCCCCCAGTCCCCCCCGGGAACCTGGAGGTGCCCATGGCCGCTCGCTTCAATCACTGCCTTTCCATGCTTCTGTTCGCCGCCCTGTTGCTGGCCCTTGGGGGCTGCGGCACGCGGTCCGTGTCCTCCTATGACGAGGACCTGCTGGCAGGGCTGGACCAGTCCGGCGACAGCCTGCCCGAGGACCAGCTTGAGGGTGCCGACACCTGGGACGGCGGGGACGTGAAGGACCCGCTGGATGGGGGCGACGGCAGCGGCCAGACCGATGGGATTGATCCCCTGGACGTGGTCGAGGGTAGCGACACCGGCGGCGACACGGGCGGCGAACTGCCCAACATCGTGACCTGTCCGGGCTACGTGGCGGACCAGGGCGCGGCCTGCACGGCCACCAGCGGCAGCGGGCCGGTGCGGGTGCGGGGCGTCATCCTGGCGGGGGACCGGGTGCTGGCGGGTGGCGAGGTGCTGCTGTCCGCGGCGGGCCAGATCGAGTGCGTGGACTGCGACTGCAGCGCCTTCGACGGCGCCGAGGCAGCGGCCGTCATTGACTGCGGTTCGGCGGTGGTTTCTCCGGGCCTCATCAACGCCCATGACCACCTGACCTTCGACTACAACAAGCCGGGCAACTGGGGTGACGAACGCTACGAGCACCGCCACGACTGGCGCAAGGCCCTGCGCGGCCACACCAAGATCAGCGTGCCGGGCATGGCCAACAAGGCCGAGATGATCTGGACCGAGATGCGGCAGGTCATGGTGGGGACGACCTCCATGGCGGGGTCGGGCAGCACCGCGGGCTTCCTGCGCAACCTGGACAAGAAGGCCCAGCAGAACCTGACGCCGCCGGGCGACATCAACTACAGCACCTTCCCTTTGGGGGACAGCGACGGCATCCTGCGGGACGGCAGTTGCGACTACTCTGACGGCGGCGACGACAAGACCGCCCTGGACTACGAGTGCTACCTTCCCCACGTCAGCGAGGGCATCGACCGGGAGGCTCGCAACGAGTTCCTGTGCCTGTCCAGCGACGAGAACGGCGGCGTGTACCTGACCACGTCCAACG
The DNA here is from genome assembly GCA_903923815.1 of uncultured Myxococcales bacterium. Lineage (GTDB taxonomy): Bacteria > Myxococcota_A > UBA9042 > CAIXZC01 > CAIXZC01 > CAIXZC01. The sequence goes on along the minus strand of CAIXZC010000013.1, from coordinate 3,460 downwards.
CGGCCTTCATCCATTGCGTGGGGCTGATCGCCGAGGACGCGGCGGAGTTGGCGGCCAAGGGGACGGCGGTGGTGTGGTCGCCCCGGTCCAACATCTCGCTGTACGGCAACACGGCGCCCATGCCCCTGTACAAGCGTGCGGGGGTGCGGCTGGCCATTGGCACCGACTGGACGGCCTCGGGGTCCGTGAACATCCTGCGCGAGCTGGCCTGCGCGCTGTTCCTGAACGAAAGCTACTGGGACGGCGCCTTCTCCGACAAGGAACTGTGGCAACTGGCCACCACGGGCGCGGCGCGGGCGCTGGCCATTGACGACGCGGTGGGCATCCTCAAGACGGGCCTGGCCGGGGACCTGGTCGTGTACGCGGCGGGGGACTGGGACAACCCCTACCGGTCGGTGCTGAAGGCGGGCGTCAAGGAGACCCTGCTGGTGCTGCGCTCGGGGCTGCCGCTGTACGGTGACCCGGCGCTGGTGGCGGCCTTCTCCATGACGGGCTGCGAGGAGTTTCCGGGGACGGTGTGCGGCGCGGCCAAGGCCATCTGCCCGTCGCGCGAGACGGGCTTCGACTTCGCCTATCTGTCCGAAAACAATGTGGAATCCTACCCGCTGTTCTTCTGCGGGACGCCGGACAACGAGCCCACCTGCGTGCCCATGCGGCCGGGCGAGTACGACGGCACGACCGCCAGCGGCGACCTGGACGGGGACGGGCTGGCCAACGCCAGTGACAACTGCCCGCGCAGCTTCAACCCAATTCGTCCGTTGGATGGGGGGGCCCAGGGGGACTTTGACACCGACGGCCTGGGGGACCTGTGCGACCCCTGCCCCTTCAACCCCGACAAGGGCTGCAAGAGCGCAGGGACGGATGACTGGGACAGCGACGGGACGGCGGACGATCAGGACAACTGCCCGGAGGCCCCCAACCCCGGCCAGGAGGACGACGACGAGGACGACACGGGCAACGCCTGTGACACCTGCCCCTGGGCCAGCAACCCGGGTGGCAGCGCGTGCCCGGTGGGCATTTCGGATCTCAAGCAGGGGCTGATCACCACGGGCATGTTGGTGGCGGTGCGCGGGGTGGTAAGCGCCGTGGCGGACCCCAGCTTCTTCGTGGAGGCCCTGTCCGACGAGGTGGACCCGGAGCTGGGGCGGCGCTTCAGCGGCCTGTCCGTGGTGGTCCCTGATGACAATCCGTTGGAGATCCCGCTGGTCCAGATCGGGCAGGTGGTGGTGGTGACGGGGCGGGTGAAGGCGGCGGCGGGGCAGTGGCAGCTTTCGTCCGTGGAGAAGGTCATCGGGCTGGGGACCTTGACGCCCCCCGCGCCGGTGGCGGTGTCCGTGGGCGAACTGGCCGCGGACTCGACCCTGCTGGAGGCCCTGGAGTCCGTGCTGGTGCGGGTGGATGACGCGCTGGTCAGCAGCCTCAATCCGCCGCCGACGACCGGGGACACGGCACCCACCAACGAGTTCGAGCTGGAGGGCTTCCTGCGGGTGGACGACTTCATGCACCTGGCCGACCCCATGCCCGTGGAGGGGGACCTGGTGGATGTGACCGGCGTGCTGCGCCTGACGGCCGGGGCCTACAAGCTTCTGCCGCGCTTCCAGGAGGACCTGAACATTGCGCTGGCGCTGCGCGGGTTCTCGGCCCAGCAGTACTTCGTGAAGGCCCTGCAGGTGGGGGCCGCGGCCATCACGGCGTGCCAGGTGCAGCTTACGCGGGACGCGCCCGCGGGGGGTACGGTGGTGGAACTGGAGAGCGCCGACCCGGACCGCGTGACGGTGCCGGCGACGGTGAAGGTACCGGCGGGGGCCCGCAGCGCGCAGGTGATGCTGTCTGCGGCGGAGGCCTCCGATGAACCCGTGGAGATCCTGGCGCGCTATGACGGCCGGGAGGTCACCAGTCAGGTGCTGGTGGTGGACCCGGCGCGGGTGCCGGTGGCGGTGGCGGTGCTGCCGTCGCCCCTGCGCTTGACGGAGGGCGACCAGGTGGACGTGGTGGTGGTGCTGGACGTGCCGGCCCCCACGGGCGGCGTAGTGGTGAACCTTGCGGCGGCGCCGGCGGGGCTGCTGGACGTGGACGCCAAGGCGACGCTGCCTGCGGGCACGCTGGAGTTCCCGTTGACCATAACGGCCCTGGCCTCGGGGGAGGGCGAGCTGACCCTTGGCACCAGCGCCGGGGACCTGGTGGTGCCCTTCGCCATTGGCAACCAGGGGGTGGGGCTGGTGGTGCTGTCCGAGGTCTTCTATGACCCCGCCAGCACGGACAACGAGTACGAGTGGGTGGAGATCGCCAACCGGGGCTCCAAAGAAGTCGATCTTTCTGGCTGGTCCCTGGCCTGGGCGGGGACGAACTACGACACGGGGCGTTTCCAGCTTGAGGGCAAGCTGCCCGCTGGCGGCTGCGTGGTGGTGGGCGGGCCCATGAGCGGCGCCAACAACTTCTCGCCGACCTTCCTGCAGGCGCAGGACTTCTCGCCGGACGTGCAGAACTCGGGCAGCGCGGCGGACGCCGTGGCCCTGTTCAACCTGCCCGCCGAGTCCGTGGATACCAGCACCGTGCCCGCCGACGCCGTCATCTACGGTGGCAGCAACAGCAACAACCTGCTGGATGAGACGGGGGCTGCGGGGGCCGTGGACGTGGGCGATGCGCCCTCCATGAACAGCCTGGAACGCCAGGGCAGCGTGTGGAAGATTCAAGCCAAGCCCAGCCCCAACGACTGCAGCAAGGCCCTAGCCAATTAGCCCCGACCGGGGTTCGATTTCCAGGCGCGCAACACCACCCACATCAACGCGGCGGCGGCGGGAGCGGCGAGGGCCGTGACGAAACCCTGGTCCAGCACCGTGCCCGCCAGGACCGCGACGGAGATCAGCAGATAGATGATGGCGGGGGCGGGGTTGGCGTCGGGGCGAAGCTTCAGGGCCGCGCCCACGGACAGCATGGACAGGGCGATCATGGCGGTGGTGGTGCAGGACAGCAGCTTGTCGGTGGCCGCGGGGAGGACCAGCACGCAGGCCCAGATGGCCTGCAGCCAAAGGCTGAACCGGGGGCTGCCGGTGGTCGGGTCCAGGACGCCGGCGGCCTTCAGGAAGACCTTGTCGCGGGCCATGGCGAAGTAGATGCGAGAGCCCGTCATGATGGTGGCGTTGATGGTGCCCAGGACCGCCAGGATGATCAGCAGGTCCAGGACCAGCCCGGCCCAGGGACCCAGCAGCAGGGTGAAGGCCGCCGAGGCCGGGGACGGGGCTCCCGCCAGGCCGCCAAAGCCCAGCACGGAGACCAGCCCGCCCACCACGACCAGGTAGACCACGGTGACGGCGGCGGGGCCCAGGAAGAGGCCGCGGCGCAGGTTGCGCTGGGGGTCGGTGACCTCGCCGCCGATGTAGACCAGGGCGTTCCAGCCCGTGTAGGCGAAGTAGACGGGCAGCATGGCGGCCAGCAGGGAGGCCCAGGAGAAGGTGGGCGT
>CAIXZC010000012.1 GCA_903923815.1 uncultured Myxococcales bacterium | reverse complement strand
GGCGCGGGCGTCGGGGCCGGAGGCGGTCATGGGCCCCGTGGGACCCGAGCGTCTGCCCCCCGCCCTTCCCTTCAAGGCCCGCCCCCGTGGGGTCGAAGGTCCGCTTGCCCGTATGGCGCCTGCCATTGAGACCCACACGCCGCGACGCCAGTACATCGCCGCCGTCAGTCGCCGCGCCGCCGAGGATGGGCTGTGGAACCCCTACCGCGGCATGGCTCCGGGGCGTGGACGCAGACCCGCCGCCGCGCTGCCGCCCAAGGGGCGCTGGAGTCTGGACTACGGGCAGCCCAAGGACGACGAGGTTCTGCAGGCCATGTTGATTCCGCGGCTGGGCGCCAAAGAGCAGGACCCCGAGAAGCTGCCCAAGATCCTCAAGTACGAGCAGCCCGACAAGTTCGAAGAGGCCGTGAACATCAGCAATGACACGGTCAAGCAGGAAGAGCTGCCCAAGGCCATGAAGAAGAAAGAGGCCGAGCTGGACAAGAAGCGCGTCAAGAAGAGCCTCAAGGATCTGATGGATGCGCCAGAGGAAGAGGACCCGCGGGCGCGGCCCACCATGCTGTCCGAGATGATTGGGCGGGAGGATGGCTCGACCTATGGCGAGGGGACGGAGGCCCGGGAGGGCGAGGCCTACCTGGGCAAGCTGGAGATGCGCCTGCGGCAGTCCTTCCGAGTGCCGGCGTTCCTGACGGACGAGGACCTCAAGAAGCTGAAAGTTGAGATCAAGCTGCTGGAGATGGACGAACGGGGGCACATCCTGCGTTACCGCGTGATGGTGCGCTCTGGGGCCCCCGGCTTCGACGGCGCCGCCATTGATGCCATTCGCCGCTTCGTGCCGTCGGAGGGTGGCCAGGACTCCTTCGACACCCCGCCGCCCCAGTTGCTGCAGATGATCAACGCCCGCGGGATGCTGCTCAAACTGGACGGCAGAAAGCTGGGCCGGTGATGCTGCTGCGTCAGCCCGTCTGCCTTGCGCTGTTGCTTGCTACCCTTACCCTGGCTCTGCCCCAAGCTGCCCTTGCGGGACCGCCCCCCGCCCGCGTCTTCTGCAGCGCCTCCCCCGAATGCGGCCAAGGCTTCCATTGCTTCTGGGGGGTCTGCATCTCAGACCTGGAGACGCCGCGCTTCACGCTGTTTCGCATGGTCGTGGGCCCCATCATGGACCTGCGCCCCACGGCCACCGGCGCCGGCGCCATGCTGAAACTTGAGAAGGCCATCGCGGGGCAACTGGCCTCCACGGGCTTCATCGACGCCAACCCCATCCCCGCGGGGGACCTGGGCAACCAGTCGCTTGAATTGGTCAACCTGGGCTACGCTTACCGCCTTGAGGGCCGGCTGTCCACGGGCAGCGACGGCAAGAACCGCCTGGACCTTTGGGTGCTGGACCTGCTGACCGAGGGCCGCATCGCCGCGCTGGACGGCTCCGTGGCGCTGCCAAGTGTGGACGACCCCAGCCCCGTGCTGGCCTTCGTGAACCGCCTGACGGGGTACTTCACGGGCCGCCCGGGCTACGCCGGTACCCGCATTGCCTGTGTGCGCAAGGGGGCCTGGGGGGTCAAGGAAGTGACCATCATGGACCCCGCCACGGGCAACGAGAAGGCCCTGACCTCGGATGGCAAACTGGCGGTGCTACCGGCCTGGACCGCGGATGGCCGGGTGGCCTACACCTCCTTCAAGAGCGGCGAGGCCTGGCTTTACATCCAGGGCCGGGAGCAGCCCTTCTCCAGCGCCTCCACCATGGTCACGGGCGTGGCCTGGTCGCCAGACAGCTCCGTCGCCGCCGCCACCCTGGTGACCGATGGAAACCCCGACATCTGGTTGCTGGAGGGGACCACCGGCGAGGCCCGGGCGCGCCTCACCGACCACCGGGCCATCGACACGTCCCCCACCTGGTCCCCCGACGGGCGGCGCATCGCCTTCGTGTCCGACCGCTCTGGCGGTGGGCCGCAGATCTTCCTGATGGACGACAACGGCGACAACCAGGAGCGCCTGACCTACGGCAGCTCCTACAACACCAGCCCCGCCTGGCATCCCTTCAGCGATCACATCGCCTACGTGGCGCGGCAGGGCGGCTTCCACATCTTCATGTTGTCTTTGGTTGATCAGCAGCAGCGCCAGATCACCTTCCCCCCCGGCGAGCAGGAGGACCCGGCCTGGACGCCCGACGGGCGCTCCATCGTGTACGTGCAGGCCCGCCGTGGCCACCGCGACCTCTACATCATGAATGCAGACGGCAGCGACCGACGCCGGGTCAACACCCAGGATGGCAACTACTTCAGTCCTGTTTGGGAACCTTTGAAGCCTTGAGGCGCGAGCACGGGGGCGATCAGGTGTATTCCTTTTCCCGGCGCTCCTGCTCCTGCTTGCAGCGGATGCACAGGGTGGTCACGGGCCGGGCCTTGAGGCGCTTGGCGGTGATCTCCTCGCCGCACTCCTCGCACAGGCCGTACTCGCCCACATCCATGCGCTCGAGGGCAAGGTCGATCTTCTTGATCAACGTCTTCTCGCGGCCCCGGAGGCGGAAGTTCATGGCGTGGTCGTACTCGGCGCTGGCCAGGTCCATCTCGTCGGGCAGGTCGTCCACAGCGATGCCCAGGTCCCCTTCCAGGGTGGCCTTCGCGGTGTCCATAAGTTCCTGCTTCTGTTCGAGCAGAATGGCTTTGATCTCTTCCAGGTCCTGCTTTTTCATGGGGTCCTCCCGGTGGCAGTGGCCTCAGGCAGTTAGAAGGATATGCACGAGCCCCCCATTGTCAATCGAAAGCTGGGCCGCATGGCGGGCCGAAGAAAATGGTTGTCACCTGAACCTTCGTTCAGTATGGTCGCGGGTATCTGGAATGGGGAGGTGCCACATGGTTCGTGACCTGCAACCCACCGCAAGGCAAAAGGAAATTCTGGCCTGCATTCGGGACTTCATGGCCCAGCACCAGCGGC
>CAIXZC010000011.1 GCA_903923815.1 uncultured Myxococcales bacterium | reverse complement strand
GCGTTGGGCAAGCGACGCCAAGGTTTGCCGGGCCGGGGCGTGGGGGGGCCAGGGTTCTCGTCCTGGGGACGGAGGTGGGGGCTGGTTACAGGACCGTGAGTTCCAGGCCAATTTCCAGCTTGAGGACCTTGGAGATGGGGCAGCCGACCTTGGCGGCAGCGGCGGCCTCGTCGATCTTGGCGCGGTCGGCGCCGGGGGCCTTGAGGGTCACCTTGAGGTCACTGCGGGTCAGGGTCAGGTTCTCGAAGGTGATGGTGCTGGTGGCGTCAACGGCCTCGGGGGTGATGCCACGCTCGCCAAGCTGGGCGCTGAAGGCCATGGCGAAGCAGGCGGCGTGGGCCGCGGCGATAAGCTCCTCGGGGTTGGTGCCGGGGGCGTCCTCGAAGCGGGTGCGGAACCCGTACTTCACGTCCTTGATGGCGCCGCTGGCCACCCCGAAGCTGCCCTGACCGTCCTTGAGACCACCCTGCCACTTTGCATTAGCGCTGCGTTTCATTGGTTTCATCCTTTCCCAGATATGGGTTCACTGGGAGCCACCCGGCCCCCTGGTTTTCAATTGCAGGGCGGAATGTAGGCAGCGGAATGCGCGGAGGGAAGGGGGAGTGATAGGTGATAGATCCTGACCCCTTTGGGCTAGTCCAGGCAGATTGGGACATTCCAGACGATCTTGGGGCACTGGCTGGGGGCGCTGCCGGCCATGGCGGAGATGGGTTTGGGGACGCCGTCGCACTGGGGGGCGTCCAGAGCGCCGCAGTACTCGAAGTCGTCCTCCGAACCTCCCTCCACAGAGCAGAACTCGCAGGCGGTGGACCAGCCGCAGGGCACGCAGGAGTTGGGGAAGACGCAGCAAAGCGACAGGTCCGTGGTGCAGGCCACGGTCACGGCCTGGTTGGCCCCAGCGGAGCAGAAGTTGGCAGGCGGATTCCAGCATTCGTCCTCTGGGTGCGTCTCGTCCCCGGGGAGGCCAAAGTTCTGGCAACCGCTGTCAGCGCCCTCCAGGTCGGCCAAGTCCCCCTGGACGTCCGGGTCCGGCTGGGGGGGGTTGCAGATTGCCTCCTGGTCGCCCTCGACGAAGGTTTGCCAGGAGCACCACTCGGAGAACAGATAGCAGGTGACGGGGGCCTCCACGGTGCAGCCCCAGGTGGCGACCATGGTGCAGAACGTCTCCTCCGTCCCCAGGGTACTACAGCCAACGAAGACGGGCTGGGCGCCTGTGGCACCGGGGTCGGGGTCGGCGCAGGCCGCCTCGGCGGTGTAGGCCAGCAGTGGCTCGCAGACGTTCTTGGCCGCCTCGCATTCAGCAAGGGACAGGTCCCGGCAGGGGTCCGCCGCCAAGTCCATGAGGTCAGCTTCCGTGGTGTCCTTGGGGGCTGCCTTGGAGTCGGAACCGCAGGCGCCAAGGGCAAGGGAAGAAAACACTGCCAGGAGTACGAGGGCTGATTTCATTGGGAGCTCCTTGCCAAAACCACGTTGAAAAATGTAATGCCAGGGCTGGGAATAATGCAAACGATTTGTGGGTGGAATCCGGGGGGCCGGGCGGGGACGGAGGGCAGTGTAATGTGTAAGGTCCTGACCCCAGGGTTCACCTGGGTCCACAGCGATTGCTTGACCGGGCTTCGGGCTGGGTTTCATAATGCGGGCCGCTCAGGTATCTGCCCCCGGGAGTCCCCATGGCCTTTGTTCATCTACATCTTCATACGCAGTACAGCCTGTTGGACGGGGCCATCAAGGTGAAGGACCTGATCGCGGCCACCAAAGAGCAGGGCATGACCGCCGTGGCCATCACGGACCACGGCAACCTGTACGGCGCCATCAAGTTCTACCAGACGGCCCTGGCGGCGGGCATCAAGCCCATCCTGGGCAGCGAGTTCTACGTGGCCCCGGGGGACCGCCGCGAGCACGTCAAGGAAGAGAAGTCCAATTACCATTTAATCCTGCTGGCCGCCGACAACCAGGGCTACAGCAACCTGTGCATGCTCAGCTCCCTCTCCTGGCTGGAGGGTTTCTACTACAAGCCCCGCATCGACCTGGAGCTGCTGCGCAAGTACAGCCAGGGCCTCATCTGCTGCAGCGCCTGTCTGGCGGGCGAGATCCCCCAGGCCATCATGGCCGGGGACCTGGACAAGGCGGAGAAGACGGCCCTGCTGTACGACGAGATCTTCGGCCGCGGCAACTTCTACCTGGAGCTGCAATACAACGGCATACCCGAGCAGGAGACCGTCAACTCGGCCCTGCTGGGCATCAGCCAGCGCACGGGCATCCCCGTGGTGGCCACCAACGACTGCCACTACCTGAAGAAAGAGCACGCCAAGGCCCACGAGGTGCTGATGGCCATCCAGACCGGCAAGACCATGGCCGACCCGGATCGCATGAGCCACGGCAGCCAGGAGTTCTACTTCAAAAGCGAGGCCGTCATGGCCGAGCAGTTCAAGGGCCTGGAGCGCGCCCTGGAGGCCACGGTGGACATCGCGGCCCGCTGCAACGTGAAGCTGGACCTGGGCAAGCCCGCTCTGCCGCTGTATGAGGCCCCCGACGGTCAGCCCCGGGAGGACTACCTTGCGGACCTGGCCCGGGCCGGGGTGGCGCGGCGACTGGCGGACGACGGCATCACGGACCCGGACAAGGTGAAGGTCTACGACGAGCGCCTGGAGACCGAGCTAAAGGTCATCAACGGAATGGGCTACGCGGGCTACTACCTGATCGTCTGGGACTTCATCAACTGGGCCAAGCGCAACGGCGTCCCCGTGGGCCCGGGACGTGGCTCCGGCGCGGGCTCTCTGGCGGCCTACGGCCTGGGCATCACGGACGTGGATCCCATCCGCTACACCCTGCTGTTCGAGCGCTTCCTGAACCCCGAGCGCATCTCCCTGCCGGACTTCGACATCGACTTCTGCAAGGACAAGCGGGACCTGGTCATCGCCTATGTGACGCAGAAGTACGGCGTGGACCATGTGGGGCAGATCGTCACCTACTCCAGTCTGGCCGCCCGGGGCGTGCTGAAGGACGTGGGGCGCGCCCTGGGCATGTCCTTCGCCGAGGTGGACGTGGTCACCAAGAAGGTGCCCGCCAAGGCCGGCACAGAGCTGAAAAAGGCCCTGGAGAGCGAACCCGATCTGGCCAAAGAGCGGGACTCCAGCGAGCAGAAAAAGGAATTGTTCGACATCGCGCTGACCCTGGAGGGCCTGAACCGCCACGTGGGCATCCACGCCGCCGGGGTGGTCATCTCCGAGAAGCCCCTCATTGAGACCGTCCCCCTGTGCACCAACAGCGGCCAGATCATCACCCAGTTCGCCAAGGACGAGGCGGAGGCCGCCGGTCTGGTGAAGTTCGACTTCCTGGGCCTCAAGACCTTGACGGTCATTGAGACCGCCCTGGTGCTGATTGAGAAGACCACCGGCCGCCGCCCCGACCTGGCCCGCCTGCGGGTGGACGACCCCCGGGTCTACGAGACCATCAGCAGCGGCGAGACCACGGGCCTGTTCCAGATGGAATCCGGCGGCTTTCGGGACCTGCTCAAGCGCCTCAAGCCGGACTGCATCGAGGACATCATCGCCGTGCTGGCCCTGTACCGCCCGGGCCCCCTGGAGGGCGGCATGGTGGACGACTTCGTGCGCCGCAAGCGCGGCCTGACGCCCGTGACCTACGTGCACCCGACCCTGGAGAAGGTCTTGAAGGAGACCTACGGCGTCATCGTCTACCAGGAACAGGTCATGCAGATCGCGTCGGTCATCGCCGGGTACAGCCTGGGCCGCGCCGACATCCTGCGCAAGGCCATGGGCAAGAAGAAGAAGGAGCTCATCGACAAGGAGCGCACCCCCTTCCTGGAGGCCGCCGTCGCCCTGGGCCACAACCGCCGCATGGTGGAGGACCTGTTCAACCTGCTGGAGAAGTTCGCCGAGTACGGCTTCAACAAGTCCCACTCCGCGGCCTACGCCATGGTTACCCACCAGACCGCCTGGCTGAAGACCTACCACGCCACCGAGTTCATCTGCGCCCTCATGACCTGCGACATGGATGACACCGACAAGGTGGCCACCTACATGGGCGAGGCCAAGCGCCTGGGCATCGCCGTCCTGGTGCCCGACATCAACAAGTCGGAGCGTGGCTTCACCGTCGTCGAGGGCGTCATCCGCGTGGGCCTGGGCGGCATCCGCAACGTGGGCACCACCGCCATTGACGCCATCCTGGAGGCGCGCGCCGCGGGGCCCTTCACGGGCTTCATGGATTTTTGCAAGCGCATCGACCACCGCCGCGTGAACCACCGGGTCTTCGAGGCGCTGGTCTACGCGGGCTGCTTCGACGACATGGGCCTGCGCCGCAAGGTGCTGGTGGACAACCTGGACGCCCTGATTTGCGAAGGTCAGAAGGAGCAGAAGCAGAAGGACGCTGGCCAGAAGGCGCTGCTGTTCGGCGGCGGCTGCGGCAAGGCCTCGGCGGTGCGGGTCCTGGAGGACGAGGGCAAGACCGATGCCAGCCCCGAGGAGCGCAAGTGGAACCTGTTCCGGGAGCGCGAATACCTGGGCTTCTACCTGTCGGCCCACCCCATGGACAACTACCGGGCCGAGGTGCGCTCCTTCGGCACGGGCACCACGGCGGACCTGGCACGCCACCAGCCAAATGATCAGGTCAGCGTCCTGGGCATGGTGTCCGAGCTGACCGAGAAGAGCCAGAAGACGGGGGGCCTCATGGGGCGCTTCCGGCTGGTGGACCTGGAGGGCTCGGTGGAGGTGCTGATGTTCGCCTCCTCCTACAAGGACGCCGCCGAGACCCTGAAGGCCGACGAGCCCGTCCTGGTGACCGGGACCATCATGGCGGACCGCAACGGCGACAGCGAGGAGGCCACCATCCGCATCCGGGCGAACCAGGCCAAGCCCTGTCCAGCATCCGGACGCGCCGCACGGACCGCATCAAGCTGTCGCTGAAGGAAGGGGCCAATGACCCGGCCACCCTGGCGGGCCTGCAAGAGCTTGTGAAGAAGCACAAGGGCAAGAAGAAGCTGTTCTTCGAGATCCAGGTGCCGGGGGCCGGCGTGGCCTTTGTTGAGCCCACCGAGGATCTGGGCCTCAAGCCCTCCGATCGCCTGTCTTACGACGTGGCCAAGTTGCTTGGCCCGGATGCCCTGACCTACCTGTAAGTGGGGGTGCCATGCTCAGCGCCAGCGGATTGATGTGGCAGAAACGCGAGGGCTGGCCGGGCCTCCGGGGGCGGCGCTTTGCGGTGCTGGCCAATCAGTCGGCGGTGGACGGGGCGGGCCAGGTGCTGTGGGCGTCCCTTCTGGAGGACGTCCTGCGGCCCCAGTTCCTGCTGGGCCCCGAGCATGGCCTCTGGGGCGTGGAGCAGGACATGGTGCCCGTGGAAGGCGGCCTCGATCCCCTGTCGGGCATGCCGGTGCATTCGCTTTATGGCCACGCCGTCACCAGCCTGGACCCCGACCCGGCCCTCTTGAAGGGCCTGGACCTGGTGGTCTTTGACATCCAGGACATCGGCAGCCGCTACTACACCTTCCAGGCCACCCTCCAGCGCCTGCTGCGGGTCTGCGCCAAGGCCCGGG
>CAIXZC010000010.1 GCA_903923815.1 uncultured Myxococcales bacterium | reverse complement strand
TTGCGGCCTCTCACCCGAAGGTCGAGGTCCAAAAACGCGGCCGACACGAAAAGGAGGCCTGCATCAGCCTGACAGCTACCGACCAGAACCTGCGCACCGGCGGTGCGCGCGAAGAGCCGGCCTGTTGAGCAAGGTGCTGGTCGTGGTGCTGGTTGTGGTGTCCGGCCGGACCATCACCATCACCAACACCATCACCAGCATCATGCGGGCTTCCACTCCACCTACTGGTTTCGATCAGTCCTAAGGTCCCGCCATTGGTTGAATCCCCGGGATCAGGGTGCTAGTATGCCCCCCGCTGCCCGCTTTGGGCGGCATGGGAGGCGAAAATGGGATTCCTGGACTTCTTCTCTGGCAACAAGGACGCACGGGACGAGAAGACCGTGGACCGTCTGAAGAAGAAGCTGCTGAACAAGCACCAACAGACCGCCGAGCGCAAGCGGGCCATTGAGCTGCTGGCCAACCTCGGGTCGGAGGCCGCCATCTCGGCGCTGCTGCACCGCTTCAGCTTTCATACCCCCGGTACCATCGTGGACGAGGAGGAGAAGGACATGGTCTTCGAGGCCCTTCAGCAGGCTGGCCCCAAGGCCATCCCCCCGCTGGAGGAGTTCATCCGTCGGGAGAACACCGTGTACTGGCCCATCCGCGCCCTGGCCGAGATTGGCGGCGAGGAGCGGGCCGTGGACACCGTGCTGGCCTCCCTGGACAGCATCGAGGACCGCTTCGAACAGAGCATGAACCGCATGACCCAGTTGGTCTCCTGCCTGCGGGACTTCCACAGCCCCAAGGTCATGGAACGGCTGATCGCGCTGTTGGAGGACGAGGACGAGGAGATCCGCTTCCTGGCCCTGGACGGGCTGTCCACCTTCGATGACGAGCAGGACGCCGTGGAGGCCATCGTGTCCCGGCTTCTGGTAGAGGACGAGACGGTCCGCATCAAGACCTTCGTGACGGACCTGCTGCTGGAGCGGCACTGGAACGTGAAGAAGAATCGCAAGGCCCTGTCGGAGCAGCTTCCGGCCCAATACTTCGTGGATGATACCGGGGTGGTCCAGCGGCGCTGAGGCCACGGCAAGTGCAGGAGGGTTGACCATGGATAGAGTTCCCATGACGCTGCATGGCTTTCGCAAGCTCAAGGAGCAGTTGCGTCAGTTGAAGGAAGTGGAGCGGGGCAAGAACGTGCGCGAGATTGAAGAGGCCCGGGCCCACGGGGACCTCTCGGAGAACGCCGAGTACCACGCCGCCAAGGAGCGCCAGGGCATGCTGGACGCCCAGATCCGGGATCTGGAGGACAAGGTGGGGCGGGCCGAGGTCATCGATCCCTCCACGCTTTCCGGCGACCGCGTGGTCTTCGGGGCCACCGTGCTGCTGGAGGACATGGACAACGAAGTGGAGGTCCGCTACCAGATCGTGGGCGTGGACGAGGCCAACCCCGTGGAGGGGCGCATCTCCATCTCCTCACCCCTGGGCAAGGCCCTCATAGGCAAGCGCGTGGCGGACACCGTGGTGGTCAAGACCCCCGGCGGCAACCGCGAGTACGAGATCACCAGCGTCGTGTTCGAGTAGTCTTACTGGGGCTGGGCGGCGGGGGCTGCGGGGGCGGAGGCGGGCTGGGTGGCCAGCTTCTTCTGGATCCGGTCCCGCTCCTTGGCGGCCAGCTCGGCGTAGTCCTTCTCTCCATCCAATTTGGCGGCGGCGTCCAGGTAGCGGGTCCAGGTGTCCGCGGCCTTGCTGAGCTCGCCCTTCTCTTCGTACGCATAGGCCAGGTTGTAGAGGGCCTCGGGGTAGCGGCTCTTGAAGTCCAGAGCCTTGGCGTAGGCGGCGATCTCCTTGTCCAGCTCGCCCACCCGGTGCCAGGCCAGGCCCATGTTGTAGGCGGCCTTGTAGAAGGAGGCCCGCAGCTCGATGGCGCGGGTGTAGGACTCCACCTCGCGGGTGGTCAGGGCCACCTTCTGGGCCGGGTCCGTGGCCTTCTCCGCCAGGCGCCCCAGGGCCACGCCCAGGTTGAAGCGCAGCTCGGGCAGGTCAGTGATGGCCTTGAGGGCGTCCTCGTAGACCTTGACGGCCTCGTCCAGGCGGTCCTGGCGGGCCAGCAGGATGCCCAGGTTCATGTAGGCGTCCAGGGCGTCGGGCTGGACCTTCAGGACCTCGCGGTACTCGTTGGCGGCCTCCTCGTAGGAGCCCTCGTCCTCCAGGGCCAGGGCCAGGTTGTAGTGGGCCCGGGAGTAGCCCGGATCCACGGCCAGGGCCTTGTGGTAGGCCTCCTTCTCCTTGTCGAACAGCCGCATCTGGCCGAAGGCCGCGCCCAGGTTGTACCAGGCCTCCTTGAAGTCGGGCTTGAGGGCCAGGGCGTCCTGGTAGGTGGCGGTGGCCTCGCCGTAGCGGCCGGAGGCGAAGTATTCGTTCCCCTTGCGGAACAGATCCTCCGGGCTGCCGGCCTGGGCAAACAGGTTGCCGGACAGCAGCAGGAGGGCGGAGAGGGTCAACAGAATCTGGGCATGTGTCGCTCCTGAATGGAGGCCAGGGGGCCGTGACTGCCCCATACCATAAAGCCCGGAGGATCGGCTGTCAATCAGCCCCCGGCGCCGCAGGTCCGGCCCCCCGGGGGGGGCGGCAAATCTCTTGTAAGGGAAGGGGCCCTGGAGTATTTTTTGGCCCATCGGACAACCCAAGTGAGGGCAAGATGGGTCGCCTTGACCGGGAAAAAAAGTTCCACGACGAATTGGCCGCCAAGAGCCGCCTGGGCGTCTTCAGCGCCGCCTACTCCATCTTCGACTCCAGCCGGGAGGACTTCTTCCGGCTGACCCGGGAGGGTGCGGCCCCCGGGGCCAAGGTCCTGGAGCTGGGCTGCGGCCGCTGCGTGAACAGCATGCGGTTCGCCCAGGATGGGGCCCAGGTCCACGGCATCGACTTGAGCCCCGGCAACGTGGAGCTCAGCCGGAAACTGTTGGTGGAGGCCGGCATGGCCGACAAGGTGACCCTGTCGTGATGAACGCGGAGGAGCTGGCCTTCCCCGACGGCACCTTCGACGCGGTCTGCGGCACGGGCATCCTGCATCACCTGAACCTGGAGCAGGCCGCCGCCGAGATCCGCCGGGTCCTGAAGCCCGGGGGCCGGGCGGTGTTCATTGAACCCCTGGGCCACAACCCCCTCATCAACCTCTTCCGGCGGCTGACCCCCAAGGCCCGCACCACGGACGAGCACCCGCTGCTCATGAAGGATCTGCACCTGCTGGAGGAACGCATCGGTCCTGTGGAGATGCGCTTCCATCACCTGGCCGAGCTGCTGGCCATCCCCTTCGCCCGGACCCCTCTGGCGGGGCCCGCCCGGAAGCTGACGGGGAAGCTTGATGAGCGCCTCCTGGGGCACCGCAGGGTGCAGCCCCTGGCCTGGGTGGTGGTCCTTCGTTTCACCAAACCCCTCGTCCCCTGAGCCCCTTCACCAGCCCGCCCCTGGCACCCCGCCGGACAAACGGTTTGCAGGATGCGGGACCCGGAATATACTCCCTCTTTGCGCCCTTCCGGTGCAGGTGGAACCATGGCGACCATTGAAGAAGTCCTAGCGGGACTAACCAAATACCATCCCTCGGCCGACACCGGTCTGGTGATGCGCGCCTACGAGCTGGCGGCGGAGAAGCATGAGGGCCAGGCCCGGGCCTCCGGCGAGCCCTATATCTCGCACCCCTTGTGTGTGGCCATGAACGTGGTGGAGCTGCGCCTGGACGACGTGTCCGTGGCGGCCGCCCTGCTGCACGACGTGGTGGAGGACACGGACATCCGGCTGGAGGAGCTGGAGGCTCTGTTCGGCAAGGAGGTCGCCAACCTCGTGGATGGCGTCACCAAGCTGTCCCACCTGCAGTTCTCGTCCAAGGAGGAGATGCAGGCGGAGAACTTCCGCA
>CAIXZC010000009.1 GCA_903923815.1 uncultured Myxococcales bacterium | reverse complement strand
TGCATGATGTTCACCGCGGCGATGCCCAGGATGAGCCCCGACATGATTAGGAACAGGGCCATGGCGGTGACCAGGATGGTGCGCAGCTTCTCGGCCTCAGCGCTGCGGCGGGCAAGTTGAATGCTGTTCTGATCCAGGCTCTCCAGGGTGTCGGGCAGGCGCTCGCGGCGGCCAATCTTCAAGATGATGCTGTCGAAGGCGGCGTTGGCACCCTGGCCCCCGGCGAAGGCGGCGTTGGCCCGGCGGACGTACTCCATTGGCATGGTGACGCCGGCCTCCAGGGCCTTGCGGCTGAAGCCCACGACCTTCAGCAGCTTCTGGCGGGGCTGGACGCCGCGCTGCACGTCCCGGTAGAACGAGTGGCCGTACAGGGCCTCGCCCTCGAAGCCCAGCAGGGTCTTGAGGGTGCCAAGCTGGGCCTTTTGCAAGGTGGAGTCCAGAACCAGATTGAACAGCTCCATCACCAGGGGGTTGAGGACCACGGGGATGGGTTGCTCGCAGCGGCCCTCGCCGCGCTTGTCGTACCAGAAGTTGCCGGGCACCTTGTAGTCAATGACCGAGCAGTAGGTGCCGGCGGGGCAGCGAGCGGGTTCGCAGGATGGGGCGTCGGCCAAAGGGCGGCCATCGGCGCAGCGCCCGGGCAGAACGCCGCGGCGAAGGTCCGGGTTGCCGGCGACGGAGGCCTCGTTGTGGGTCTGGGTGCAGGGCAGGAACTCGCAGCGGCCGGCCAGGGCGCAGCGGCCGTCGGTGCAGGAGGACCCCAGGCTATCGGCGGGGCCCCCGCAGGTCTCCGGGACGCAGGCGGTGCCAAGGGGGCAGCCCCCGGCGCAGGCGGGCAGTTCGGGCAGGCCGCCGTTGCCCAGCTTGCGGCAGGCGCCCTCCAGGCAGGCGTAGCCCTGGGCGCACTGGG
Organism: uncultured Myxococcales bacterium; assembly: GCA_903923815.1. Taxonomy (GTDB): domain Bacteria; phylum Myxococcota_A; class UBA9042; order CAIXZC01; family CAIXZC01; genus CAIXZC01. The sequence goes on along the minus strand of CAIXZC010000009.1, from coordinate 4,800 downwards.
AGGTCTCCTTGCAGGGCAGGTACTCGCCGTGGTCCGCGAACAGGCGCCAGTACTCCAGGGGCTGGCACAGGCCCCCGGGGCTGCAGGTCTCCTCGGGCGAGCAGTCCAAGGCGTCGGCGCAGCGGCGCTGGCGGCCGAACTTGGCGCGCAGACTGTCGGCGTCGCTGCCACCGTTGGCGCGGGTCTCCTCCTGGCGCAGTTCTTCCTGAAGGACCTGTTCCTCCAAACCGTCAAACCAGGCCTCGAAGGTCACGCCGTCCTGGCCGAACAACTGCCCGCCCATGCGGTAGGTGGCCTGGAAGCGACTCTTCAGTTTGGGGTAGACGCGGCTGACACCGGGCAGGGCCTCGAAGCGCCCCAGGTTGGTCTCGTCAAAGGGGATGCGCTCGACGGCGCTACGGGCCCCGGCGATGGACACCGACGAGGGCTCGACTTCGATGAGGTCCACGGGGTAGATGCGGTCCAGGACGCGCTCGCGAACGCCCATGGTGAGGGCCGCAAAGAACGAGAACACAGCCACGCCCACTGTGATGCCCACGCTGGAGAAGAACAGACTCTTCCGGTTGCGGCGCACGTTCTGAAGGATCAGCAGCAGTAGTTTGAGGAAGGACATCTAGTTGCCCCCCACTACGCGGCCGTCCCGCACCTGGATGATGCGCCCCGCCAGGGCCGCGGCGTCCAGGTCATGGGTCACCAGCAACAGGGTCATGCCGTGGTCCCGATTGAGGGTCTGGAACAGGTCCAGCACGGCCTTGCCGGACAGGGAGTCCAGGTTGCCCGTGGGCTCGTCCGCCAGCAGCAGCTTGGGCTTCATGAACAGGGCACGGGCGATGGCGCAGCGCTGGCGCTCACCCCCCGAAAGGGTGTTGGGCAGGGCCTTGGCCTTGTGGCCTATGTCCGCCGCCGCCATGGCCTCGCTGGCCCACTGACGGGCCTCCCGGCGCCCCAGTTCGGGGTTGAAGAAGGCGGGGAAGCGGACGTTCTCCTCCACCGTCAGGTGGGGCAACAGGTTGAAGTTCTGGAAGACGAAGCCCAGGGTGCGGTTGCGGAAGGCCGACAGGCGCCGGTCGGACAGCTTTTTCAGCTCCAGCCCCGCCACCACCGCCCGCCCCGAGAAATCCCGGTCCAGCCCGCCGATGATGTTCAGCAGAGTGGTCTTGCCCGAGCCGCTGGTCCCCAGGATGGCCACGAACTCGCCGTCCCTGATGGTCAGGTCCACGGCGCTGAGGATCTGGCTGTCGCCCGCCCCCGAGTGGAAACACTTCCCGACGTTTTCCAACCAGACCATCATCAGCGAAGCTCCAGTTCCAGGCCCAGGGTGGCGCCCTTGGGGCTGCCCTTGGCGAAGGCCGTTGCCGCCATGAAGCTGTTGAGGATTCCCAGGTAATACGGCGGCACGCCCTTGGCCCGCGCCTGCCACACCAGGGCCTTGCCGTTCAGCCCCAGCCGCAGCGCCGCGGTGCCGTCGAACAGCCGGCCACTGGCCAGCGCCGGCGCCTTTCCCAGGGCGGCCTCCAGGGCCCGGGCCGCGTCGCCCTTTCCCGAGGCCACCACCAGCACGTCCTCGCCCAGGCCCAGGCCCAGACAGGGGCGGCCCTTGCGCTTACGGCACCACTCGGACACCAGCGTGCCGTCCCCGGCCGCCGTCTCCTGCACATAACCGGGCACCTGATAGTCCGCCAGCAGGGGCTCCAGGAAATGGAAGTCCCCCTCCAGCACCAGGCCTGCCCGCAGCGCCGTCAGCAACCCCGCGGCGTCGGTGGCCGTGGCCAGGGCCGCAGGAGAGGCCTCGTCCGCCAGCCCCAGCAGGAACACGCCCAGGTCGGGCCCCGCCGCGTGCAGCAGCTTTTGCAAAGGCTCCACCAGTTTGGCGTCCACCCCCAGGCGCGGCAGCATGAAGCCCAACAGGCCCACCCTCCCCTCGCCCACGACACCCGCCAGGTTCTTGGCCGCCCCATCCTGGAACAGCAGGAAGGCCGCCGTCGCCCCCGGCATCCGGGTGCTCAAGGGCCGCGCCACGGCCTGCGCCGTCGGGGCCAGAAGCCCCAGGCCCGGCTTGCCTTCAAGGTCCACCGTGAGGGACGCGCCCTCCAGGTTGGAGGTCAGGTGAGCCTGCACCCCGGTGACGCTCTCGTAGGCGCCCCGCAGCAAGGGCATGACGATGGCCCCGGCGGGGCCGGGAATCCAGGTGTCAAACTCGGGAGGAAGGGAGGCCAGGGGACCGGGGCGGCTTGCCACCACCAGGCCCTTGAGGGTCGGCCAGTTGCCAGAAGGCTTGGCCGTAAGGCAGCGCTGCGCAACCTTCTGCGCACCCGCCGCGCCGGCCGTCCCGTGGTAGCCCAGTACATAGATGTTGGCGTTCTTTTCCAGGGCCAGCCCCGCCGTCCCCAGGTTCCCCGCCAGGGGGCCCAGGGCCGCCTCGGGCTTGGCGTTCAGGTTCACAAGGACCCGCGCGAACCAGCCCTCCAGGGTTCGGGCATTGCCCGCGTCCAGGCCCAGGCAGGCGCCCTCAGCCCCATACCACAGCAGTGCCAGGGGGCTGGTGGGGTCCAGGCCCACCCGTTGGAAGCAGTCCTCCGCCGCCAGGTCCAGGTCCAGGCGTTGCCTGCCCAGGTCCACCAGCCCCAGCAGCCCATCCACGTTGACCACAAAGTGCAGGAAGCCCACCCGCAGGTCCGACAGGGGCGCCGTCACCACCACCACGGCCGCGCCCTGGGGCGACAGCGCAGCCAAAGGCGACCCCATCAAGGTGGGGGAGTCCTCCCGGCCACAGCCCAGGGCCAGGACCAGCGAAGCCAAAAGACCAATGATGTGAAGTCGGCGAAACATGGCGGTACGGTAGGCCACTTTCCGGCGCCGCTCAACTGGAAAGACCAAGCCAACCAAACGGGGCTGCCCGGCCGGCCTAACCCAGCCGCGCACGCAGTAAGCGGATCATCCCCAACATCCCCAACAACAACCAACCCCAACCCGCCGCCTCCCCCGGGCCCCCACCAACGCCACACCCGCCACCGCCGCCACCACCGCTGCTGGTGTCGGTGGGCGTCACGGCGTCCTGGGCCTCGGTGTCCGGGCCGGCGTCGGGCTCCACGGTGTCAGGCAGGATTTGGTCCGAGCACTTCCACAGGTCGCTGGCGTAGACGCTGCAAAAGCCCTGCTGGTCGTCGTCCATGATGCCAGAGGGCAGGTCCGCGCTGCACACTGCGGTGCCGGCGGCGTACATCAGGGAATCCTCAACCTCGGAGTGGGCCAGCCCGGTGAAGTGCCCGGCCTCGTGGAGGATGGTGAACCTGAAGTCCGCAACCTGGTCGTCGTCCGGGGTGTCGCACAGGGAGAAGTCGAAGGACTGGCTGTTGACGGCGATGTCCACGTCGTAGATTTCGCCCGTGGGAGGGTCGAAGCTGATGACCGTCAGCATCACGTAAGAGGACTCCCACTTCCAACCGCTGTTCATGAACACCACGTCGTTGCGGTTGGGCCCCAGCTTGCTGACCTTGGCGTCGTCCACCAGGTTCTGGAAGGACGGGTAGAAGTCACTGCAGGGCAGGTCGCCCCAGGCCTTGAAGGCGCGGCGGACCTCAAGAATCTCCTGCTCACCCTCAATCTCGTCCAGACCCTTTGAATCAATGTAATAGGGGATGCTGCAGATCTTCGCCGGCCAGTGCACCAGGTTGCCGTTAGACGAGTAGAACTCAAACGCGCCAGCCTGCGCCGGCCACCACAGCACCAACAGCAACAGGCCATTTAGGACCCCGCGCGCCAGCCGCCGCGCCAACGAATCCGAACCCCGACCGCAAGGGAGGGGGCCAGCAACAGTGCCCAAACCTAGCCGCGCACGAAGTAAGCGGATCCCAGCTAGCAGTCCCATCACCATCACTATCACCACCACCACCAACCCCCACGGCGCCGCCCCCCCCGGCCCCCCAGCGACCCCGCAACCTCCCACGGTGCTGCCGCTGCTGCCGTCGCAGAACAGGTCCTTGTAGGGGTCACCCAGGGCGTTGTCCCGGCGCCGCAGTCCTGGTCCAGCGTGCCCGCGGGGTACAACTGGCACAGGCCGTCGCGGTCGTCGTCACTGAGGGTGCGCTTCTTGACCTCCCCGGGGGGCGCGCTGAAGTACATAGTGGAGTCCCCGTCCGCTGAGTGGTCCAGCCCCACGGCGTGGCCCATCTCGTGGGTCAGCACACTTTGCAGGTCCATGGCCTGGGGGTTGTCCGCGGGGTAGAGGGTCAGTTCGAAGTCGTCCAGGTTGCATTCGATGTCGGCGTCCACCAGGGTGCCGTCGTCCGCCAGATAGGTCAGCGTGGTGTAGGCCACGGCCTCCTGCATGTAGGACCAGCTGCCCCGAAAGGTGATCTCGTTGCGGTTGTTGCCGCAGGACGCATAGCCCGCCTTCAGGGCCTCCACCTCGCCGCCGTAGGCCACCGTCAGGTCGCTGCACTCCACGCCATCCCAGACCAGGATGGACTGGGACACGGCCTTGGTCAGCGCCTCGCCGCGCCCCCCCGGCCAACCCGCGGGGTCCATATAAAACGTGCGGCAGTTGGCCAGCCAGGAGACCACGTCGCCGCCCTCCGTCTTGGTCAGCTTGTAGGCCTGCGCCGGCGCACCGGGCAACGCCAGTGCCAGCAGCAGCCCCAGGACCACTGAGGTAGTCTTCATCGCCTACCGGGCCTTCCTGGTGGCCGCAGCGCGCCGAACCGCCTGCAGCACCTCGTCCAGGTCCAGGTCCGCCCGCGGCGCCCCCGCCTTGGTGCCAACGAAGGAGACCGCGCCGAAGTCCCGATGCAGCCGCGTGGC
>CAIXZC010000008.1 GCA_903923815.1 uncultured Myxococcales bacterium | reverse complement strand
CGGCCCGAGTACGGCCAGTGCAAGTCCGCCTGCTGCCGGGTGGACCTCAAGGGCGACTGGACCTGCGAGTGGACCAACATGTACGACCGCTGGGGCAGCCCGGGCACCCATGGCCGCTGGGAGTGCGAGTACGACGCCGAGGGCTGGCGGGACTACAAGGCCCGGTGGTGGCGCCAGTGCGACTACGTCCCCGGCTCCCGGGAATTCCGCACCAAGCCCTACCTGATGAAGCGCGTGGAGGATACGGGCGCCGACATCCGGGACCCGCTGTACTGCGTGGTGGACATGATCTGGGAGAACCGCATCTACTGCGCCTCCCACAGCCAGTACCCTGTGTTCCAGGTCCGCATGGAGGACGGCACCCCCGAGAGCCCCCTGACCATGCCCGAGTTCCCCCGCTTCACCCTGCTGAAGATCTCCAACTGGGACGTCATCTATCGGGACGAGTTCTCCTTCACCTGGGTGGTCCTGGGCAACATCAAGCCTGGCTTCCCCGGTCAGAAGTCCGGCTACAAGGTGGAGGTCGTCCAGACCCCCACCTGCTCCTCCGCCCAGAACCCCTCGGGTGTGCTGCGCCTCATGAAGGAGCAGAAGTGCATGGACCCCACCGAGGCCAAAATAGAGCTGCCCAACCTGATCAAGAAGTATGGCTTCAAGGATCAGATGGACTTCGACATCCAGAAGACCGCCATGACCCAGAACACGGACTGGTCCACCCAGATGGAAAAGGTCATGGCCGAGCCCTGCACGCCTTGATCCGGGTCCCCCCTCCCAACGCCGTTGCCAAGCCAGCCCTGCTGGTGTAAAAAACGCCTCGAAAAATTGCGGGTGACACAAACATGAGCATGGAACTGAACGAACACATGAGGATGCGCCTGGCCCGGCTGGACAAGCTGGAGCAGCAAGGCGTCAGCGGTTTTCCCAACGACTTCCGGCCCGAGCACAGCGTGACGGCCGTCCGGGCCACCTTCGAGCCCAAGTCCAAGGAAGAGCTGGAGGCCAACCCCGGCGAGGTGGCCGTGGCGGGCCGCATCATGACCCTGCGCCACATGGGCAAGGCCGCCTTCTTCCATTTGAAGGATAGGGACGCCAGCATCCAGGTCTTCCTGTCCAAGGACCGCCTGGGTGAAGAGGCCTTTGAGGTCTTCAAGCTGCTGGAGGTGGGGGACCTGGTGGGGGTCCGGGGCACCATGATGCGCACCCGCACGGGCGAGCTGTCCGTCGGCGCCCAGGCCGTCAAGCTGCTGACCAAGTCCCTGCGGCCCCTGCCCGAGAAGTGGCACGGCCTGCAGAACCTGGAGACGCGCTTTCGGCAGCGCTACGTGGACCTCATCGTGAACGACGAGGTGCGCACCCTGTTCCGTCAGCGCAGTCAGGTGGTGTCCTACATCCGGGCCTTCCTGGATGGGCGGGGCTTCATGGAGGTGGAGACCCCCATGATGCACCCCCTGGCCGGTGGCGCCGCGGCTCGGCCCTTCATCACGCACCACAACGCCTTGGACATCGATCTGTTCCTGCGCATCGCCCCCGAGCTGTACCTCAAGCGCCTGCTGGTGGGCGGCCTGGAGCGCGTCTACGAGATCAACCGCAACTTCCGCAACGAGGGCCTGTCCACCCGGCACAACCCCGAGTTCACCATGCTGGAGTTCTACTGGGCCTACGCCGACTACCGCATGCTGATGGACCTCACCGAGGAGATGATCTGCGGCCTGGTGACGAAGCTTCACGGGCGCACCGTCATCCCCTTCGGCGAGGGCGAGCTGGACCTCACCGCCCCCTGGCAGCGCCTGACCATGAAGCAGGCCGTCATGAAGTACGCGGGCCTCACCGAGGTAGAAGCCTCCTCCCGGGAGAGCCTGTTCCAGTGGCTCAAGGTCCACGGCGTGGAGCCCGAGGAAAGCTGGGGCTGGGGCAAGGCCCTGTCCGAGGTCTACGAGCAGTCCGTGGAGGCCAACATCACCAGCCCCACGTTCATCACCCACCACCCCGTGGAGATCTCGCCCCTGGCGCGCCGCAATCAGGATGATCCCCTGCTGACGGACCGCTTCGAGCTGGTCATCGCCGGCCGGGAGATCGCCAACGCCTTCTCCGAGCTGAACGATCCTCGGGATCAGCGCAGCCGCTTCGAGTCCCAGATGAAGGCCCGGGAGGCGGGCGACTCGGAGGCCCACGAGATGGACCTGGACTACCTGCGGGCCCTGGAGTTCGGCATGCCCCCCGCGGGCGGCGAGGGCATCGGCATCGACCGTCTGGTGATGCTGTTGTGCGACCGCCAGAACATCAAGGAGGTCATCCTCTTCCCCACCATGCGCCCCGAGGAGGGCAACTCGGATGGTGACGGGGACGACGAAGGGACGGAGGAAACCCTGTGCGAGACGGAGGCCTGAGCCCGGCTTTCCGAAAGCTGCTGCGCCCCGGGGTGTTGCTGTCCCTGGGCCTGTACCTCGCCTCCCTGCCCCTTGGCCTGCTGTCTGAGTCCCTACAACCCTGGCTGCTTTTCGGGCTTGCGCCCCGCCTGCTAGGCTTGCTGCTGCTGGCCCTGACCCTCAAGCGTCCCGACCAACCCGCCTCGTCGCCCCAGCCCCGCGCCCCGGCCCTGGGCCTGCTGGCCCGGGGGCCCCTGGTGCTGAGCATCTCCACCATGCTGCTGGCCGCCGCCGTGCTTGCCCGGGCCTATCAGCTTCTGGGCAACGACCTGCGCTTCAACCTGGCCATGGTGCTGCTGCTGGGCTTCTTCATCACGGCGGCCATCGCCCTGGCGGCGGCCTTCACCTTGCTGTTCGTGTCGGTCTTCGACTGGCTGGAGACGGACCCCCCGCGGGCCTTCGTCCAGGCCCTGCCGCTGCTGCTGCTGGCCCTGCCCCTGGGGCTGCTGCGGGCCTCGGCGGCGGGGGTCGGGGGGGGCCTGGGGGGTTGGGCCGTGGTGGCGCCCCAGTTGGCCACCGCCCTGGACCTGTCCTTGCTGGGTGGCCTGCTGGTGCTGCTGGCACTGGAGCGCCTGGGGGCCCTGGTGGGTCGCCGCAGCCCCGTGCTGCTGGCCTCCTGGAAGTTCCTGCGCTCCCAGAAGCTTCTGCCCTTGCCCTACTCGGCGGCCCTGCAGCGCATGCGGCGCCAGGTGCCCCAGCCCTTGGACCGCTTCTCCCGAACCTTTCTGGGCCTGCTGATCCTGGCGGGGCTGCTGGCCCTGCCCCTGTCGCCCCTGGGGACGTGGCTGGGACCGCCCTCCCTGCAGCCGCGCCTGGAGCCCCTGCGCTGGGGCCTGGGGCTGGTCGCGTTGGCGACCCTGTGGCTGCTGGTGCTGGGCCGGCGCCTGTCTCCCCGGGACTCCATGCTGGGGCTGCTGACCCTGGCCCTGGCGGGCCTCGCCGCGGTGCTGGGCTCGCCCTCGGCCCTGGGCCTGCCCCCCTGGACCGCCTGGGCCCTGCCCCTGCTGGTGGGGCTGGGCCTGCTGCTGCCCCTTTGTCTGGTGCTGCTGCGCCTTGGGCTGGACCGGCGCCACCGGGCAGGAAGGCTGGAGCCCGCCCTGGACCCGGCCCTGGCCCCCGCCCTTGGCAGTCGGCTGGCCCGGGGAGTGGGGCCCTCCATGTTCATCTCCGTGGTGGGCACGGCGGTGGGGGTCTGGGCCCTCATCGTGGTGCTCAGCGTCATGAAGGGATTTTCTGAGGACCTCACGGGCAAGCTGCTGCGTACCCGGGAGCACGTCATGGTGGCCAGCGACGAGCCCGGCGGCATCAAGGGCGCGGCGGCCCTGGGCGAGGCCCTGGCAGCGGACCCCCGGGTGGCGGCCTTCGTCCCCTACGCCGAGGGCAACGTCATGGTGGCCTCGGACAGCAACATCGGCATGAACATCACGCTGCGGGGCCTGCTGCCCGGCACCCACGCCGCCAGCCGCCTGGAGGAGGACCTGGTCTCCGGCGCCCTGCTGCTGCTGACCAGTCCCCACCTGCTGGCCCTGCAGCAGCACCCCTACGGCGACTGGCCCACGGGCGCCACGGAGAATGTAGGT
>CAIXZC010000007.1 GCA_903923815.1 uncultured Myxococcales bacterium | reverse complement strand
GGATCCGCTTACTGCGCTGCGCTACGTGCGCGGCTTGGACGGCCTCGCGCCGTCGTCTCCACTGCTGCGCTACGTGCGCGGCTTGGACGGCCTCGCGCCGTCGTCTCCACTGCTGCGCTACGTGCGCGGCTTGGACGGCCAAATGAGTAAGTTCTATTTCTTGCCGGCGCATGACAGCCATCTTTGGTACAGCAGCACGGCGGTGAAGGCGGAGGCGTTCAGGGACCCGATGGGGGACTGGGGGGCGCCGAGTTTGACCAACCGGTCGCAGCTTTGCTCGACGAGGCGGCGCATGCCCTTGCCCTCGCTGCCGATGACCATGACCAGGGGGCCGGACAGGTCCGCGCCGGCCAGCTCTTCCTTGGCGCCCAGGGAGGTGCCCAGGATCCAGTAGCCAGCCTCTTTGAGCTGTTCCAGGGCCCGAACCAGGTTGTTGACCCGGTAGATGCGGGCGTGGGCCAGGGCCCCGGCGGAGCGCAGCAGCACGGCCTCGTTCAGGGCCGCGGCGTTGTTCTTGGGCAGGATGAGATCGGTGATGCCGAACCAGACGGCCGAGCGGATCATGGCACCCAGGTTGCCCGGATCGGTGATGCCGTCCAGGGCCAGGATGCCGCGGTTGGCGACGGGTAGTTCCAGCAGGTCGTCCAGCCCTTCGGTCTCTTCGTAGTCCAGCAGGGCAAAGGTGCTGCGGCAGCCGGCGGGGCAGGCAGGGTGGGCCAGGAAGCGGTCCCGGGGCAGGACCTGGGTGGGCACCTTGGCGTGCTGGGCCTGGCCCTCCAGGCGCTGGAGTTCCTCCCGGGAGAGGGCACCCTCGCAGATGACCACGGCACCCAGGCCACCGGCGCCGGCAGCCAGACACTCCAGGACCCGGGAAAGGCCATCCACACTGAGACGCAAGGGGAACCTCCTATAACTAGGCGCTGCGGCCGGCGTCCAGGGCTGCCTGCACGTTGGCCTTCACCAGCGCGGCGACCTCGGCCAGGGACACCACGGAGGCCTCGGCGCCCTGGCGGCGGACCAGTTCCACCTCGCCGGCGTCCAGGCGCTTGGTGCCAATGATGATGCGCCAGGGAATGCCCACCAGATCCGCATCGGCGAACTTCACGCCGGGGCGCAGATCCCGGTCATCCAGCAGGACCTCCAGGCCCAGAGCCTCCAGGTCGGCGGTCAGCTTCTCGGCTGCCTCCACCACGCGGGGCTCGTTCATCTGCATGGGCAGGATGGTGACCTGGAAGGGGGCGATGGCCTCGGGCCAGCAGATGCCCTTGGCGTCGTGTCGTTGCTCGATGGCGGAGGCCATGATGCGGGTCACGCCGATGCCGTAGCAGCCCATGACGCAGTGCTGCTCTTTGCCGTCCTCGTCCAGGAAGTTGCAGTTCATGGGGGCGGAGTACTTGGTGCCCAGGAAGAACACGTGGCCCACCTCGATGCCCCGGAACAGGCGGTACAGGCCCTTGCCACAGCGGGGGCAGGGGTCCTGGTCCACGGGCTCGCGGATGTCGGCGAAGCGGCTGGGCTGGTAGTCCCGGCCAAGGACCGTGTCCCGCAGGTGGTGCTGGTCGGCGTTGGCGCCAACGACCATGGCGCCGCTGCCCGTCAAGCCAAAGTCTGCAATGATGGGGATGGTCAGGCCCACGGGACCAGCGAAGCCCACGGGGGCACCGGTGACCTTGAGGATGGTGGCCTCGTCGGCCAGCTCCACGGTGGAGGCGCCCAGGGCCCGGCGCAGCTTCACCTCCGAAACCTCCTGATCTCCACGCACCAGGGCCGCCACGGCCTGCCCGTCCACGTTGTAGATGAGGGTCTTGATGAGGTCAGAGCCGGCAATCTTGAAGAACTCGGCCACCTGCTCAACCGTGTGGGCGCCGGGGGTCGAGACCTTGGAGAAAGCGGGCAGCCCGGCGGGCGCGGGGGCCAGGGGCACCTCGGGCAGGGGCGCCAGTTCCTGGTTCACGGTGAAGCCACAGGAGCTGCACTGGAAGACGTAGTCCTCGCCCGTGTCGGCCATGACCTGGAACTCGTGGGACATGGTGCCGCCGATGTTGCCGGTGTCGGCCTCGACTGCCGCGAACTGCAGCCCGCAGCGCCGGAAGATGCGCTCGTAGGCGTGGTACATGGCCCAGTAGGTCTCTTTGGCGCTGTCAGCGTTCTTATCGAAGGAGTAGCCGTCCTTCATGATGAACTCTCGCCCACGCATGAGGCCACCGCGGGGCTTGATCTCATCCCGGAACTTGAACTGGATCTGGTACAGGTTGAGGGGCAGGTCCCGGTAGGAGCGCACGTCCCGACGCACCAGATCGGTGATGACTTCTTCATGGGTGGGGCCCAGGCAGAACTCCCGGTCGTGACGGTCCCGGAAGCGCAGCAGCTCGGGGCCGTACTTCTCCCAGCGGCCCGACTCGACCCACAGATCCGACGGCTGCACAGCGGGCAGCAGGACCTCCAGGGCGCCGGCACGGTCCAGCTCCTGACGGATGATCTCCGACACCTTGCGCAGGACCCGCTGGCCCAGGGGCAGGAAGTCGTAGATGCCCGCGGCCATCATGCGCATGTAGCCGCCGCGGACCAGGAAGACATGGGAAGCCAACTCGGCGTCGCGGGGGGCTTCCTTCAAGGTGGGGATGTGATAACGGGAAAAACGCATGTTTGACTCCTGCGAGATCCCCCGGCCCGAAGGCCGGGGTCTAGGGGGTCTGACTAGAGAACGATGTTGGTGTAGTCGAAGGCGGCGTGCATGGAGCGGATGAGTTCAAGCAGGCCCACCATGCGCTGCAGGTAGCCTTCGAACTGGTAGGCCTGCTGGAGGTCCTCCACGTTCTTGTACTGGGAGAACAGATCCAGGGCCTGAGTGACCAAGTAGAAGGCCGTGTCGAAGGTCTCCTTGTCGCCGGTCTTGTAGGCCACGTAGGTCTTGCCGCTGAAGGGATCGGGGAACTCGACGACCTCGGCATCCGCGGGGATGTCAATGGCGTCCTCGTGACCCTTGAGGAAGATCCGGGTGGTGTCCAGGAACCGGTGGTCGTAGTTGTTCACCATGAGGCTCATGCCGAAGTAGGCGGCCAGCATGGGGATACGGTACCAGGTGGTGGGGAAGTCGTAGTCCACGGGCTCGGGCTCGAGGTAGTGGCCAGAGGCGCAGAAGTTCTCGTCATCCATGTTCTGCCAGGTGCGCAGGGACAGCCGCAGGGGGTTGCCGGCGTTGTCCTCGACCACGCAGGGGGCGTAGTTCTCGGCGCGGTGGGTGGTCAGGCCGCCCAGCAGGCGGATCATCTTGTCGGGGAAGAAGTTGTAGTAGTTCACCAGGTAGCTGCGGTGATCGGGGAACTCGTCGATGTTGAGGAAGTTGGTCATGGGATCGCACAGCACCGTGAGGGCGTTGAGGCGGTCGTAGATGGCGCCGGCGGTGACGGGCTGCATCATCTCACCATAGAAGATGTAGGACGGGTAGAGGGGACGGGCGCCGAAGCGGCCGGCGTTCTCTTCCAACACGAAGAACTTGGACAGGGCGTCCCGGTTGTAGTCGGTCATGGTCTCATAGCGGTTGTTGTCCGCGTTGAAGCCGTAGTACCGGGTGTCGGGGTAGACACCATCGGGAATGGCGAACACGGACATCAGGGCGTTGAAGCCCTCCAGAGAGGCCACGGCGCCAACCAGACCGCCGTTGAGGTCCTCTTCCCAGGGCATGCCAAAGCGCTTCTGCCAGAAGTCCGCGGTGTTGTAGCGCACGTAGTTCACGGCCCACCACTGGAACTGCTGCTTGACGCGGGTGAAGGCGAACATCACGCGCCAGGAGTAGTTCTCATAGTGGAACAGCAGGTTCTGCTGCCAGTGCCCCCAGAACAGCCAGTACCACCAGTAATCTTCCAGGGTGTTGCGGGTGATCTCGTAGGGATCCACGCCCTCGTCCCACATGTTGCACAGGGGGGTGCGGCCGGCGTACTCGTCGGAGCAGAAGCGGTAGGGCACTTCGACCTTGTCGGGGGCGCCGCAGTAGGACTTGCCAAGCTGGGCGCGGCACACGGTGCAGCCCTCGCAGCCGCCGTCCGTGACGCAGTCCGCGTCGCTGCTGCACAGGTTGCCGACGACGTCGGTCCAGGGCAGATCCTTACGGGCATAGACCTTGTCCACGCCGCCGAAGACCTCGGGGATCTTGGTGTAGTGGACGGTCTTGAACAGGGCCGCGATCTTGCTTTCATCCTGGCGGACGGCTGGGACCTGCCAGGGGGTGCCGGTGTTCTCGGGCTCCGCCAGGTAGTCCTGGTAGGTGCTGAGGTCGGGGGCCTCGGTGAAGACCTCCATGATGCCGCCGTAGCCGAACTTGATGGCGGCGTGGTCATAGAGCCCCAGGCCATGCCACAGGGAGTTGAACTTGGCGCCGTAGTCCATGATGGAGCTGTACTGCAGGCCCCGCATGCCGCCTTCCCGCTGGTAGGTCTTCTCGGCACCGAAGATGTCCACGGGCACACCGGCCTCGGCGGGCAGCTTCAGGGCCCAGTATTCCTTGGGGAAGTTCATGGCGTCGGTGGTGGCCTCGAAGTTGTGGCGCAGACCGAGGGTGTGACCCAGTTCGTGAATGGTCAGGGAGTCGAACTCGCGGGACATGATGTCCGCAATGACCTCCTTGCGGAGGGCCTCAAACTGATCCTTCATGAACTTCTGCGTGGCGGCCATCTTGGGTTCCTTGACGCTGTAGTACCAGGCCGCGGGGGGCCAGTAGGCGTAGGAGGACCACTGCTCGGCCTCGAGGATGCGGGCGGAGAGTTGACGGCCCAGCTTCTCCACGGTGCAGGTGTTCACCCAGTAGTAGCCGTTGACGTCGCCCTGCTCGACCTTGAGGCAGGTGTCGCCCGCCATGGCCACGCCGGCGTTGTAGGGCTTGACGTTGCTGAGAATGGGGTAGTCCTCGCGCTGGCGGACGGCGCCCTCTTCGGCGGCCGTGCAGGCGTCCTTGACCATGTCGAACTCGGCCATGTCGAAGGACAGCTCGGTGCCGTCAGCGATGGCGTTCTCCACGGCAGAGCAGATGCCCTCGTTGTAGCGGCCTTCCCACTGCTTGACCACGTCCATGATGGCGCCATCCATGAACTCCTCGCGGGTCATGAAGTTCTTGGCGTAGAAGCGGATGCGGTCCATCTGGCGCTCGAAGCCCTTGTAGTTGGCCCAGTTCTTGAGGGACATCTCCTCGGCGCGCTCGCCGGTGAGGGTCTCGGTGGTGCCCACCGTGGGGTCACGGAAGAGGGAGCGGAACCAGGGCAGGATGAGGGAGGCCTCAAGCTGGGGATTGCTGGAGATGAGGCCCATGCGCATGGACACCCAGTCGCTGTCCTGGGGTTTCATGCCATTGGCCAGCAACTGGGCCCGGGTCTGGGGCTTGATGGAGCCGGCGATGAGCTGGCGGGCGGCCGCCACGTCCTTGGGCGGGGGGTTGGCGTTCACGCCGATCATGTCGGCGTAGAAGGTCTCGGCCTTGTCCAGGCCCTCGGCCACGGAGGAGTAGTCCTTGGCACCCACGACGTACTCGATGAGGTCCGCGGCGCTGTTGGCCTGACGGGTCATGGGGGCGATGTAGATGTGGGCGTTGCCGGAGATGATCTTGCCCGTGAGGGGGTCCGGGGACGGCGGGCCGTAGCCCAGCAGGCCGGCGCTCATGGGGCGCTCAATGGCCACGATGAAGCTGTAGCGAAGGTCGCCGGCCAGCTTGGCGTAGTCCATGTCGCGACACAGGGCGGCGTTGGTCTCGGCCACGGGCTGGCCCGCGTCGGCAGCAACCTGAGCCTCGGTGTTGTTGTTCTCGCAAACCACGAACATGGGCTTGTCAGCGCCGGCCGCGCCGGGCTTGAGGAAGTTGACGGTGTCCTCGAAGGGCTTGGACCAAGCCTTGCCGATGGCGATGGCCTCGGGGACGTACTCCCGGGGGAAGTCCTTGGACAGGTAGTAGACGATGGGGGCGGGCTCCATGGCGGCGAAGTCCTCGCTGCCGTCGGCCTTGTAGACGTGGGTCTTCCACAGGTCGTAGCGGTCGATGTAGTTGGACACGCCGCCGTAGGTGACGTCGTAACGGTCGTCGAAGTTGGCGCGCTCGGTGCGGAAGTAGCCGAACTTGCCCAGCAGGTGGTCGTCGTAGTCCCAGGGGCGGTAGGTGTCGTTCTGGTCAACCTTCAGGAAGGCCGAACGGATCTTGATCTGCTCGGAGGTGCACTCGTAGATGCCGCCCACGTACCAGGGGTAGAACAGGCAGATGGGCACGTCGCCCCAGCCCTCCAGGGCCATGGTGGGCGCAGTGAAGATGTACTTGGCCACGTAGTCGAAGTAGTTGGGGCTGTCGGAATCATCCCGGAACATCCGGTAGTTCTCGCCCTCGGGGGCGGCGTCGCCCTCGTAGACGGTGATGGCAACTTCGTCCAGCACAGAGGCGAGCGTCATGGAGAAGTTCTTGATCTGGGTCTCGGCCCAGTTCACCCGCATGTAGTCCCGCTCGTACCAGAAGCGGTCAGAGGAGTTCTCGGTGAGGACGTTGGTCTTCTCACCGGTGGAGGGGTTGTACTCCCAGATGACGTCGATGTGGCCCTGGATGGGGAAGATGGCCAGGGGGGCGCCCCGGTACACGAAGCGCGTGGGGTGCACGCAGACTGCGTTGTCCTTGGTGCGGTCGGCAGCGGCCGCGGTGGAGGCATGGCCACAGTAGAGGTACTGGTCCCGCAGTTCAGACTGGCAGAAGTCGTGGGGGGTCTTCTGGGTGCCGCAGGCCAGGGTGTTGCCCTCGCCATCCTTGGCCTCCAGACCCACGGCGAACTTGCGGTCCCGAGACTGGTACGGGTTGGGGGTGTACTTGGCGGTCTCGCCGGGCAGCCACCCCAGGTAGGGGGTGTCCGTGTCACCCTTCATACCGATGGTCTCGGTGTTGTACTGGAACTCGTAGGTCCGGTAGAAGAACAGGTTGTTCTCCTGCATCTCGAAGACGCCGCGCTCCATCTTGGAGGTGTCGCCCTCAAAGGAGTAGGCAGACGAGTAGGGCGTCTCCACCGTGGTCTGGCGGAAGTACCACTCGCCCTCCAGGTCCTGCTTCTGGACGATGTTGTTCTGGGTCCGGTCGATTTCCCCAACATCCTGAGCACAGGAGGCCACCAGGCCAAGCAGGGCAACGGTCGGGAGGATTCTCATCACAAGCTTTCCAAAGGTCCTCATGGTCCCAACCTCCTAGTAGTTCAGGTTGCCGAACATGCGATTGAACGAGACCATGAGGTCCAGCAGCTCAATCTGTTCGTGAAGTTTCTTCTCCAGCGTAGCCTTCTGGGCGTCCGTGTCGGCGGACTCGCCCCATTCCCACTGCTCGTACTCGGCCTTGATGGCGTTGAGCTTCGTGAGGAAGTCGTAGGAGGCGTTGACGCGGGCGGGATCGTAGTTGGCCGTGCGGGCCTGATAGGTCTTCTTGCTCCAGGGGTCGGTGAACTCGATGACCTCGGGGGCCAGGGCGCCCGTGGAGATGTCGTAGCAGTCGCCGCTGCCCTTGATGCACAGGTACAGAGAGTCGATGAACCCGGGGTCGAAGCCGCCGCCCATGAACACGTAGCCGTAGAGGGCCAGGTAGGCCTTCATGGTGATGGACTCGATGGAGGTCTCCACCCGGGGCTTGCCGTCGGCTTCCCAGGGGTGCAGCACGTCGAAGGGCTTGAGCTGGCCGTCTTCCACGTAGGGAGAGAAGCGGTTGCGGTCGCCCACGATCATGCCGGCCAACAGGTTGGTCAGCTCCGTGTAGTAGACGGTGTTGAAGCCCACGCTGGCGCCCACGCCCACATCGATCTGTTCGCCGATGTAGTCGCCGATGAAGTAGCCGGTGGAGTCCGTCAGGATCTGGGTGGCGGCCAGCTTCTCCCAGAAGGAGCCGATCCACTCGGCGTGGGAGAAGTAGTTGTAGCCCGCGTCGGCGTAGTAGGTGGTGAAGGGGAACTTGCCGTCGCCGATGGGGATGTCCAGCTCGCTGCCGGGCTGGGCAGACTTGAAGCTGAAGTTCACGTACCGGGGGTCGCCCTCGCCGTCGTCCATGAACGCGTAGGAGCCGGGGGCCGGGGAGGCGATGAGCTCGGTGAGCTTCTGCACGGAGTAGTCCGACGCCACCTTCAGGTGACCAAAGGCCAGGATGTTGTTGAAGTACAGGTCCCGGGCGTCCGCATAGGCGCGCAGGGAGTTGTAGTACAGGGCGTAGAAGCGGCCGGCGTCCTGCATGGGGGGCAGCCAGCGCTCGAGGATGCGGGTGTAGTAGCCCAGGGGGTTGCCGTAGCGGAAGGCCTGGAGGCGGTCCCGCTTGAAGGCATCGTAGACGTAGTAGTCGTGCAGCTTGGACCAGGAGTGACCGACGATCTCGGTGAGGTCCGCGCCGATGTCGAAGATGTAGGTCTCAAAGGAGCCCATCCACCCGTCGTACTTGGCCTTGTAGGGCACCATCAGGAAGGTGGAGTCGTAGAGGCCGCGGTCGTTGGAGAGGTTCATGGTCTTCTCCAGGCGGGCCTGCCGGTAGGGCGCGGGCACGCGGGAGAGGTTCTCCTTGATGCCGATGAAGTCGAACAGGGTCATGTAGGGCGAGAAGATGAGCTGGCTGTGGACTTCCGTGTCGTACACGAAGCTGGAGGTCTGCTCCAGGGTGTCACCGGACCACACGCGCTGGACCTTCACCAGGGCCTGCTCGAGGTGGCGCTTGTCAGTGTAGACGTCCACCAGTTCGCCGTAACCGAAGCGCAGGGCGGCGGTGTCGTACTTGCCCAGGCCGTAAAGGTCGAAGTTGATGGTCCCGCCGTAGTCCATGAGGGAGGAGTACTGGTACTCGACGCGGCCGTTGCTGGCCTCGTTGTCCGTCAGGTAGGGGCGAGGCATGTAGCCCTTCACGGGGACCGTCTGCTCGGGGCCTTCCCAGAGCGTCCAGGTGATCTGGCAGTCGTCGTCCTTGGCGCAGGCCTGGCCGCCTTCCTTCTCGCAGACCCCGGCGGCGGTGTCGCACTTGTCGTTCTTCAGGCAGTAGCCGTTCTTCTCAATCTGGTTCTGGGGGCAGGTGCCACCAAAGGTCATGGGTACGCCACGGGTGGCGCACAGGCCAGAGGCCTGCTCGGGGCCCTTCTGGCAGGTGACGTTCTTGGCCTCCAGGCCGAGGGCATCGACGCACTCGGAGGAGGTGTTGCAGTACTTGCGCTCCTTGACCTTGTCCATGCAGGTGCCGGCCAGGTCGCCGCGGGCGTCCACGCAGGCCTTCACGGTCTGGCCCTCAACCTCGACGGACTTGCAGACGCTGCCGGGCTGGTAGCAGTCCGAATTGGAGGCGCAGATCAGCTTGCAGATCTGGTCGAAGAAGAGGCAGCCGTAGGAGCCCTCCATGGTGCACTTCTTGTAGTCCAGGTCGCGCTTCGTGTAGTAGGGGTCGAAGTAGTTGTACACGTCGGTGGAGGCGGTGAAGTTGTGCCGCAGAC
Organism: uncultured Myxococcales bacterium; assembly: GCA_903923815.1. Lineage (GTDB taxonomy): Bacteria > Myxococcota_A > UBA9042 > CAIXZC01 > CAIXZC01 > CAIXZC01. The sequence continues at coordinate 30,432 of CAIXZC010000007.1, read as the reverse complement.
CCACGGTGTGACCCACTTCGTGCAGCAGGGTGCCTTCGAACATCTCCTGGGTGATCTCCCAGTAGATGCAGTTCTCCTCATCCCCGCCGTAGTCCACGCGGTTGGCCTCGTCTTTGCACCACTCGGCGATGCGCAGGGCGGACCCCAGGACGTTGGGCTCGTCGCTGTCGGACATGCAGTAGCTCTTCTCGCCAAGGTTCACCAGGCGCTGACGCTCGCTGCGGCTGAAGTCCCGGTTGCCCCAGTACAGGGGGGACATCTTGTCGGCGGCGGCATCCTCCGCATCGTGGTTGTGCAGCAGGCTGCTGCCACCGGCCACGGCGGCCTTCACTTCTTCGTTGATCAGCAGCTTCTCCAGCCAGGTGCCCTTGATGAGGCCCATGCGGGCGATGGCGGCGGCGGGGCTGAACCCGTCCACCAGGGAGTCCACGGCCTTCTTCCAAGCGAACTTGGGGTCCATGGCCATGCGCTTCACCACCGGATCATTGATCTGCTGGAGGACGCGGGTCTGCTCGGCGGGGGTCATCCAGAAGCGCTTCATGTTGGGGCGCTTGGCCAGATTCTCCCCAGCCTTCTTGTCAATCAGGGCCTTGTCCAGCAGCGGCGCGTAGAGGCTGCCGTAACCGTTATCGGGGGGGTTGTTCTCGATGTATTCCTTGATGTAATCCGCGGTGGCGATGTTCTCGGTGGTCAGCTCGCCCGTGGAGAGCTTGAGCAGATCCCGGGAGTACTGGGCGTAGGTCAGCATGTCGGCGCCGTAGATGTTGGCGCAGGCGTGGTAGATCTGACCCGTCTTGGGGTCCGCCGCGGAGGGGCCGTAGCCCAGGGGGGAGGCGGCCTGGTTCTCGCCCACCCAGTAGATGAACGAGTAGCGAATGTCGCCGTGCTTCTTGATGTCGTAGGCGCCGGGGACTTCCTTGCAGGGGTTGCGCCAGCTGGAGACGGCCTTGTCGAACCACCAGTAACGGCAGTCATTGCGGGCCTCGCGGTCCACCTGCTCGTTGCCCGTAGGGGCGCCAGCGGCGGCCTCGTTGGGGTCGCAGGCGTCGCCGGTGAACACGTTGTCGCAGACCACGAACATCTCGGGGAGGGTGGCCTTGATCTCCTTGACCCGGGCGAGGTCCTTGTCGTCCAGTTCGGTTCTCCAACCGGTGCAGGTGCCCACACCCTTGTTGTTGTAGCAGGTCACGTCGCCCGCTTCGCCGTGGTTGATGACGGTGATGCGGTTGTTGCCCTTGCGCATGCCGGTGTAGGGGCTGGCCATGCCAAAGCGCAGGTCAGACGAGCGCAGGCCGCCGTTGAGGGCGAAGTCCACGCCGCTCTTGCCGGGGAAGGCATGCACGAAGCGGATGCCCTTGGTGCCCAGGGACTTGACGGTGATGCTGAAGGCCATGACGCCCTTGAGGGTGGCGTTGCCGGAGACCACCACGGTGATGATGGCGTCCTTGGCGATGCGCACGCCGTTGACGGTGCCCACCAGGGCGCCGCTCTGGTCCTTGACCTGGATGTTGCGAATGGTGGTGGCGGTGCCCAGGTTGCAGTTGCCGGGGACCAGGTAGTCGTCGTCGGTGGCGGCAAAGGGCACGTCCACGTCACACAGGGGGCCGTTCTCGTCGCTGAGGGTCACGGGGCCCACGGCGGTGTTCAGGTTGACCACGCGGATGAGGGCCTTGCCAGAAGGAATCTTGGGGTAGGAGTCGTCCTCGGAGACCTGGGTCTTCAAGGCACCGTCCGTGCCGACGTTCATATAGAAGGTATAGGCGCCGGTGTCCTTCACCTCGTTCACGACCAAGGCAGCCTGGGCATCCTTGCAGACGCCAGCGGTGCAGGTCTGGCCCAGGGCGCAGGGGGCGGTGGCGGAGCAGGCCACGGCCTTCACGCAGTAGCCGGCGGGGCAGGAGTACAGGGCCTTCTGGTCAGCGGACACGCCCACCTGGCAGGCAGCGTCGTCAGCGCAGACGCGGCCGTGGGTGTGGGCGATCTCGGTGTCGATGAGGGCGTGGGCGGCGCAGTCGGCGTTGGTGTCGCAGTAGCGCAGGTCGGCGATGCCCTTCTCGGAGTAAAGCTTCAGCCACGCGGCGGTGTCCTTGAGGGCCTCGGAGTACTGGTTGTTGGTCGTGTAGATGGCCCGCTCCAACTCCTTGGGCCACTGGGCCGACACATGGTAGACCACGGGCTGCACTTCCCGGTCCTTGTAGGCCAGGGAGTCCCAGGTCACGCAGTGGCCGTCCGAGAACCAGCCGTTGTCAACCCAGCAGTGGGTGTTGTGGATGCCCTCGGGGGCCAGGTCCTTGCAGTCGGCGTCGACCTTGCAGGGGACATTCTCGCCGGTGGCAGCGTCGGTGATGGCCTGCACGTCGCGGCTGTTCTTCCAGAGGTTCCAACGGTTGATCAGGTAGACCTTGTTGGACAGCAGCACGCCGTGGTCGTAGTCGTAGCCGTAGTGCTCGGTGAGGAAGAAGCCGAACTTGTCCTGCTGATCCGTCTCCGGGTAGTACAGCGCCACGTAGTCGTTGTTGGGGTCGGCCTTGCGGAAGCTGTGGCGGATCTTGATGACCGCGCCAGCGCAGTCCGCCGCGCCGATGCCGTAGATGTTGCAGGCTTCGGGCCCCACGGGCTGGGCGAAGATGCGGTTCACGAAGTTGATCGAGTCCGCGGTCATCTCGAAGGCATCGGGGTTGTCCTCTTCGTACTCCTGGACGTAGTAGTCCGTGGGAGAACCCTCGATGGCCGCCAGGAACATCAGGTCCTTGACCCTGTTCTCGGTCCAGTTGACGCGCAGGTAGCTGCGCTCAAACCAGAGCTTGTCGGCGGTGTCCTCGACGATGACGTTGCTCTGCTCGCCGGTCTGGGGGTTGTACTGGCGGATCACATCGAAATGCTTTTCGATCTTGAAGGCCGCCACGGGCTGCCCGACGTACATCTCCATGAACTGGTCGGACTTGCCCTCGTCCCAGTAGTTGCGGATGGTGCTGATGTGCCAGCCCTCTTCCGCGCCCACGGCGGTGGTCTCGGTGACGGGGTAGGCCACCAGGTAGTCCTCCTGGACATCGAAGATCACCTTCAAGCCGCCGCCGAAGTTCATCTCACCATTGAAGGTGAAGGGCGAAGGGTTGGGGGAATCGATGACCGTGGAGACGTAGTACCACACGCCTCTCAGATCGGCCTTCTTGATCTTGTTGGGATCGGTCCGGTCGATGTCTCCCACCTCTGTGGCGCAAGAAGTCAGCCACAGCATGGCGGCGAGGAACGGAGCAACGTAAGTCAAAAAGCCTGCCCGCCTCATCAAGTTACCTCCTGAAGAAAACCGTTGTCGCCAATGAAAGCCCCAACCGGACTAAAACGCCGCGTTGAACCCGAGATAGATTCCCGTGTTCGAGCGGTAGTCATTGGAAAAGTTCAGGAACGGAAAGGTCCATCCCTTGTTGTCGGCCGTCCGCGGGGCGGCCACCGTCTGGACGCCCAGGCCCAGCGAGTACACATCATTGAACTGGTAGGTGATGTCCACCACGCCCGAGTGGCTGTCCCGCTGGCCGCGGCCGCCGTCGGCGTACTCCGAGGCGTACTCGTCGTTGGAGTAGGAGCGGTAGGTCCAGGAGTTGGACAGGGTGTAGGCCACGGTGAACGACAGGGGATCAATGATGTAATAGCTGACCAGCAGGCTGTTGCTGATGCCGAAGCTGGTGTTGTTGCCGCCCAGGGCCACCAGGTCGGAGGTCAGGTTCTCGTTGCCCTGGTAGTGGGACAGGATGACATGATCGCCCACTTCCTCGCGGCTGAGGGTCGGGGAGGTGTAGCGATTGAGGTTCTTGAACACGCCGATGCCGTAGGACACGTACACGGGGCCAAAGGCACGGGAGAAGCCCAGACCTGCCCGCATGGCCATGATCAACTCGCGGTATTGGCTCTGGAGGCTGGTGGGGAAGCCCAGGGACACCTGGCCGCTGACGCCAATGTCCGCCCCCGGAATCTTGGCAAGCTGCGCGTGGCTGAGGCCCAAGGACAGATCCGACAGGTACCACTGATGCTGCTTGGTGGTGTTGGTGTCATAGCTCTCCACGAGGGCCACGGAGGTGCCTATGCCCGCCGTCAGTCGCATCAGCTTGGTGAGGCGCCAGTAGGGGGACACGGAGATGCTCATGTCCAGGGAGGGGCGCCGGACGCCCGCGTTGTCGTTGAAGGTGGCCGCACCCAGCGTCTGTCCCAGCCCCACCGACACGCCGAAGGGCGCTTGGTAGCTCTCGGCCTCCTGGAGTATGCGTTCCTCCTCGGTAAGAGCTAATGGATATGCATTGGACTGGGCAAACAGCCGTCCGGGGCACGCTAGAAGCAGGGCCACCACAAAGAAAAATCTGGCGTTTCTCAAGTATCCCTCCCCCCGAAAGACCTTTCAAAGGCTTGCATAAAAATGCAGGCTCTTCCGGATTTGCAGACTCCCTTTTAGAGAAAGGGGTCTGACCTGTCAAGCAAATACTTTTGCGTGGCGGCTACTTGAGATAGGGCTCCAAATGGGACCTTGGGGACGAGCGCGGGAACTAATAATCTTGCATCGCCGTCATGCATTGACGCGGCGCGCCGTTGCGCATTCAGCGGGGGTGGGAGTAAGATGCGCCGCGCGGGCTCCAGGGGGTCCGCTTGTCCTGCCCGGGGAGGTGCACCATTACCCGCCGAATCTATGGAGAAACCACTGGTCTGAAGGCCTCCCATGCCGCCGCCCTGGAGCGCCTGTACCGCCGTCGCTGCCAGCCCGAGGCCCTGATCCCCCCCGAACTGGCCGACGAACTGGCCGCGGCCTCCACCCTGCTGGGCCGGCAGGTGGGGCTGGTGCTGGACCGCAAGGGGCAAGTGCAGTACGTGGTGCTGGGGGACGCGCGGGGGATCAAGCTGCCCGAGTTCGACCGTTTCCGCCGGGCCCCCGGGAAGCTGCGGGGCGTGCGCTTTGTGCATGTCCATGCGCCGGGGGACGAGCTGGACGACGACGACTTCACCGATCTGGGGCTGCTGTATCTGGACGCCGTGGCGGTGCTGTGGCCCCCCGCGCCCCCCAGCCGACCCACCACCATCTCCTGGGCCCACGTGCTGCCCGAAAACCCGGCCGGGAAGAAGTTTGAGGTCCACCCCCGCTGCCCCGTGGCAGACGTGAAGGTGGACTTCGCCGCGCTGATGGGAGACCTGGACGATCAACTGGAGACCCGGGACCGGCGCCCAGAGAACAACCGGGGTGAGCGGGCCTTCCTGGTGCACCTGGACCACGGCAACTCCCGGCACGGGGACTGGGACGTGGCGGAACTTCAGGAGTTGGCCAGGTCCGCCGGCATCGACGTGGTGGACACGGTGGTGCAGCGGCGGCGGCCGGACCCCGCGACTTTCATCGGCTCGGGGCGCCTGAACGCGCTGATCCAGGAGGCCATGCACAAGGGCGTGGACCTGCTGGTGTTCAGCCCCGAGCTGAGCGCAGCCCAGGTGCGCAACATCTCGCGGCTGGCGGAGGTGCGGGTGATGGACCGCACCCAGCTGATTCTGGACATCTTCGCCCAGCGGGCCCGGTCCAACGACGGACGCATCCAGGTGGAGCTGGCCCAACTGCGGCACATCCTGCCCCGGCTGGTGGGAGCGGGATTGGCCATGAGTCGGCTCATGGGCGGCATCGGCGGGAGGGGCCCCGGGGAGACCAAGCTGGAGATCGACCGGCGACGCATCAAGGAGCGCATCTTGCGGCTGGAGAAGCAGCTTGAGGCCCTGTCCTCGGAGCGCGAGACCCGGCGGCGGCGGCGCCAGCGCACGGGGGTGCCGGTGGTCTCCATTGTGGGCTACACCAACGCGGGCAAGAGCACCCTGCTGAACAGCCTCACGGGGGCGACGGCGGACGCCGAGGACAAGCTGTTTGCCACGCTGGATCCCTTCAGTCGGCGGCTGCGCTTCCCCAGGGATCGGGAGCTGGTAATCACGGACACCGTGGGCTTCATCAGGAACCTGCCACGGACCCTCCTGCAGGCCTTCACGGCGACCCTGGAGGAGCTGGCCCAGGCGGACCTGTTCCTCCACGTGGTGGACGTGTCCAACCCCCACTGGGAGGAGCAGCAGGCGGCGGTGGAGCAGATCCTGGAGGACCTGGAGCTGGAGGCCACGCCGCGCCTCACCGTGTTCAACAAGCTGGACAAACCCGCGGCCCAGGGTATGAACCTGCCTCTGGACGAGGACTGCATAGGCATCAGCGCCCGGGATCCGGCCACTTTGCGACCGTTGGTGAAGCTGCTGGAGGAGACCCTGGAACGCCTGCAATTCTTCCCGGAGTATTCCGATAGGCCCCTGGGCCCGCCCCAGTTGGAGCTGGTGCCCGACCTGGATGAGGACGAGTAACCCACCCAAACATTAACCGAACCCCGACCGCAAGGGAGGGGGCTGCGCCCAAAGGGTGCCCGGGTGCGGACCGCAAGGGAGGGGGCTGGCTTTCAGAAATCGTCGGTATCGGTGGGGATGGGGTCGTCGGCGCGGCGCATCAGGAAGGCCTGGATGAAGGGGGTGAGGTCGCCATCCAGGACGGCGTCGGCGTTACCGATGCCCAGGCCCGTGCGGTGGTCCTTCACCAGACGATAGGGCTGCAGCACGTAAGAGCGGATCTGGGAGCCGAAGTTGATCCGCTGCTTGGTGGACTCCAGCTTGCTCTTCTCTTCGTCCTTCTTGCTTTGCTCAAGGTCATACAGCCGGGCCTTGAGGACCTTCATGGCCATGTCCTTGTTCTTGTACTGGGAGCGCTCGTTCTGGCACTGGACCACGATGTTCGTCGGGATGTGGGTGATGCGGATGGCGGAGGAGGTCTTGTTGACCTTCTGGCCGCCCGCGCCGCTGGCCCGGAAGATGTCGATGCGCAGGTCCTTCTCTTCGATCACGATGTCGATGTCGTCGTCCACCTGGGGATAGACGAAGACCCCCACGAAGGAGGTGTGGCGGCGATGGGCCGCATCGAAGGGCGAGAGGCGCACCAGCCGGTGGATGCCGATCTCGGCCTTGAGGAACCCGAAGGCGTTCTCGCCCTCCACCAGGATCGTCGCGGACTTGATGCCCGCCTCTTCCCCCGCCTGCTCGTCGTAGATGGAGGACTTCCAGCCCTGCCGATCGCAGAAGCGCAGGTACATGCGCATGAGCATGTTGGCCCAGTCCTGGGACTCGGTACCACCGGCCCCGGCGTTGATGACCAGGAAGGCGTTGCCGGCGTCGTTCTCGCCCGACAGCATGCGCTGCAACTCCAGGCGCTTGACGGAGGCCTCGCTTTTCTCCACCAGCCCGCCGATCTCCTCGTCCTGGCTGTGATCGCCCTCCTCCTGGGCCATGGTGGCCAGGACCTCAGCGTCATCCATCAGGCCCCGGGTGGTCCGCAGGTCGGCCACGACACGCTTCAGAGCGGCCTGGTGCTTGAGGGTCTTGGCGGCGGTGGCGGCGTCGTTCCAGAAGCCGGGCTCCTGGCTGAGGTCCTCCAGGCGCTGCAGTTCCCGAAGCTTGCCTTGCAGATCGAAGGCCTCGTCCAGGGCGCCAATCCGCTCACGCAGGTTCGCTATGCGTTCAAATACGCCCTCAACCATGGTTTCTCCGTACTGGTCAGTGAAGTGAGAGGCCCAGTCTGCGACGCAACTCAGGTTCCTCAAGGGCCACGCGGGTGTTGGCCTCAAGGTAGCCCTCCATGGTGCCCAGGTCCAGGTGGCGGCCAGGATCCAGGGTGATGCCCAGGAGCCCGTCTCGCTTGGCGATCAGATCCAGGCAGGAGGTCAGCTGGATCTCGCCGCCGTGCCCCGTGCCCACCCCGCCCAGCATGGACATGGTCCCGGCGGGCAGCAGGTAGCGGCCCAGGATGGCCTTGCGCGAGGGGGCCAACTGCACCGGGGGTTTCTCAATGGCACCGGTGATCCGAAGGGGCTGCTGGTCGCCGCTGCATTCCACAATGCCGTAGCGGCTGACCTCGTCCTCGGCAACCTCCTTGACCACCAGCACGCCCAAGCCCGAGGCGCCCCCGAGGGCTACCATGTCCTTGGTGATGGCGGGCCGGATGATGTCGTCTGGGAGCATGACCAGGAAGGGCTCGTCACCCACCACCGAATGGGCAGACCAGACCGCGTGGCCCAGGCCCTTGGCGCCCTTTTGATGGATCACGACGATGTCCAGCTTGTCGGTGAGGCGGCGGATCTCCTCCATGGCTTCCCGCGGGCAGCCCGCCGGGAGCGTCGCTTCCAGGGGTTCGAAGAAGTACTTGGTGATGGAGGTCTTGGAGGGCGCGGTGATGAGCACGAGGGTATCCACCCCCGCATCCACGGCCTCCTCCACAACATGATGCAGCGCGGGCTTCCTGCCCAACGGCAGCATCTCCTTGGGACAGGCCAGAGAAAGCGGAAACATACGAGTGCCTAGACCGGCCGCTGGTATGACCGCTTTCATGGGGTCATCAATCTTCCTGGTTGGTTCCCAGTTTGAAGCCGCGCAGCCCGCCCTTGACGGCCTTGCGGAACTTCTTGCGATCCACGGCGGTGAAGGTCGTGTAGAAATCTTTCAAGCCACGGCGGAGAACCCGCTTCTTGGCCTTCCGCTCTTCGCGGGTGAGGGTCTTGGTGTTGGCCATCGTTTGACTCCTTCCAATCTGACTCGGTTCCTGTGCCGCCAGATGACGGCAGACCGCGGGTAAGTATCTTTTTCTAGCCCAAAAAGGCAAGGACTTTCTTGTGGCAGGCCACGGGCCGCGCCGGGAATAATCTATTGCCAAAGCGGGTCACGCTAGTTAGTGTTGCGCGCGTTTGAAGAACAGCCCCGAAAAGGTGGGAGGTCCCATGAAGCTCGTTGCCCTGTATTCCATCTGCGCCGTTCTGCTGCTGGCGTCCTGTGCCGAGCAGGCCTATGCCCCCGGCGAGGCCGTGGCTACCGGCGGCCGCGTACCCGGGTTCCTTCCCGCCACCGCCCTGCCCGCTGGTGAACTGACCGCCCAGAAGGCCGACTACTACAGCGACTATCGGGATTCCCATTCCCAGTGGTACGCCATCACCGAGCCGCCGGCCCCGGGCACCTTCCGCGCCATGAAGGAGTGGGAGCCCATGCAGGCCATGATCGTGACCGCCTCGGACTACCTGCCCGACGACGCCCAGGTCTTCAACACCCAAGCCAAGCTGGTCAACGGCGCGCTGGCCGCCGGCGAGGTATGGGTCATCCACGAGGGCACCGCCGTCAAGAATTCGCTGATCAGCAAGGTCAAGACCCTGGGGGCCTCCCAGGCCACCATCGACGAGAGGCTGAAGTTCTTCACGCTTCCCAACGACGCCATCTGGACCATCGACTACGCCCCCCTGCCCCTGGTGAACGACGACGATCAGGTGGCCTTTGCCGATTTCGTCTACTACCCCGAGCGCATCCTGGATGACGCCATCCCCTCCCGCCTGGGCGGGCTGGTTGGTGCCAGCACCTATCGCTCCCCCATCTCCCTCGAGGGCGGCAACTTCCAGGCCGACGGCGAGGGCCGCTGCTACACCACCCAGCGGGAACTGACCAACACGGGCCTTTCCCGGGACGAGCTGTCCAAGATCTTCAAGGACTACTACGCCTGCGACAAGACCATCATCCTCAAGGACATCACCAACGACGGCACCGGCCACATCGACATGTTCTTCAAGCTCTACGCCAGGGATGGCGCCGTCCTGGGCGACTTCGACGTGGCGGATGACTCGGAGAACGCCAAGCGCATGGATGACAACGAGGCCCTGCTGAAGAGCATCGACCTGGGCGAGGACGTCACCATGACGGTGTACCGGATGGTCATGCCCAACCCCGGCGACGACCCCGGCTACGGCGAGATCCCCCGCACCTTCATCAACTCCACGCTGTATGTCAGCGCGGACGGCACCACCAAGCTGAACCTCTGGCCCATCTACTCCGTGGACAAGGACCGGGAGGCCCAGGCCCTGGCCGTGTGGAAGCAGGCCATGCCCGATTGGACCCACGTGGGTATCAACTCGGATCAGATCTCGCTGTATTCCGGCGCCATCCACTGCATCAGCCGCACCATCCCCGCCCTGCCCCTGGAGAAGTGGGTCCCGGATGGCACCTGCGTGGGCGGGTCCTGCAACAACACTGAGGGCGGCTACACCGGCGCCTGCATCTCCGACAAACAGCCCGATCCCGGCTGCTGGGGCCCCAAGTGGGAGTGCGCCTGCAACGACTGCAGTGCCTGTCCCATGCCCAACGGCTGCGGCGACGACACCTGCGGCGAGGGCGAGAACTGCCAGAACTGCGCCCAGGACTGCGGCTGCGGCGACGGCCAGGTGTGCAGCGCCGGCGTGTGCAAGGTGGACAACTGCGGCGACGACGAGTGCTCCGACGACGAGAGCTGCAGCAGCTGCCCCACGGACTGCGCCTGCGGCAACGGCACCGTGTGCTCCCTGGGCGCCTGCGTGGCGGACCCCTGCGTGGGCATCACCTACGACGGCTGCTGCTTTGGCAACGTGGAGATCTACTGCGAAGAAGAGACCCTTGTGGTGACCGAATGCGACGGTGTCTGCGGCTGGCTGTCCACCGACGGCTGGTACGGCTGCGGTGGCTCGGGCAATGCCCCCGACGGCACCAAACCCAAGGACTGCACCAACCCCAAGTTTGACTTCCCTCCCGGCTGCGCTGGCCTGCAGTGCGGCGATAACGGCGGCGGCTTCTCCTGCGGCACCTGCGCCGAGGGCCTGGAGTGCGAGAACGGCCAGTGCATCGACCCCGTCCTGCCCACCGACACCAGCGAAGGTGAGGACGCCATCAACACGCCCGATGGCGCGGGCCCCGGAGACGATATTTCCCTGGACAAGGATGGCGTGGACGGCCTGGCGGATTCCCAGGGCGCGGACTCCACGGGCGACCAGACGGGCGGCCAGGACGTGGGCAGCTCCACCGGTGGCAAGGGCGGCAGCTCCTGCAGCACCGCGGCCCAGCCCTCCTCCAGCACGGGCCTCCTGCTGGCCCTGGCGCTGCTGGGCCTGGCGACCCTCCGGGTGTCCTCCCGCCGCAGAATCTGAAGACTCCTCAACACAGCAACTCAAGGAGGTGGGCAATGGCTTTCGCCCGCATCGAAGAAGCGATTGAAGACATCCGCAACGGCCGGATGATCATCCTGGTGGACGACGAGGACCGGGAGAACGAAGGGGACCTGTGCATGGCCGCCCAGTTCGTCACCCCCGAGCACATCAACTTCATGGCCACCTATGGCCGCGGCCTCATCTGCATGACCATCACCGCGGACCGCGCCCGGCGGCTGCAGCTTCCTCTCATGACCCGGAACAACCAGTCCCGCTTCGAGACCGCCTTCACCATCTCGGTGGAGGCCCGCAAGGGGGTCAGCACGGGCATCTCCGCGGCGGACCGCGCCATCACCGTCCGGGCCGCCATCGCCCCCAACGCCGAGGCCGAGGATCTGGTGTCCCCGGGGCACGTGTTCCCCATCATCGCCAGGGACGGAGGCGTGCTGGTGCGCTCTGGCCAGACCGAAGGGTCGGTGGACCTGGCGCGCCTTGCGGGCCTGGAACCCGCGGGGGTCATCTGCGAGATCATGAACCCCGACGGCTCCATGGCGCGCATGAAGGACCTGACGCTGTTCTCCCAGCAGCACGGCCTGAAGATCGTCTCCATCGCCAGCCTCATCGACTACCGCATGAAGCACGAGTCCTTTGTGCGGGAGGCCGCCGTCGCCCAACTGCCCACGGAGCACGCCAGCTGGCAGGTGCGGGTCTTCGAGAACCCCATGGACGGCACCAGCCACCCCGTGTTCATCCTGGGGGAGCTGGAGGGGGAACGCCCCATCCTGGTGAGGGTCCACAGCGAGTGCCTCACGGGGGATGTGTTCCACTCCGCCCGCTGCGACTGCGGCCAGCAACTGGAGAAGGCCAAGCAGCTGATTGAGGCCGAGGGACGGGGGGTCATCCTGTACCTTCGCCAGGAGGGCCGGGGCATCGGCCTGCTGAACAAGATCAAGGCCTACGAGTTGCAGGACCAGGGCCAGGACACGGTGGAGGCCAACCTCAGCCTGGGCTTCCCGGCGGACCTGCGAAACTACGGCGTGGGGGCGCAGATCCTGCGCCGCCTGGGACTGACCCGGGTGCGGCTGCTGACCAACAACCCCCGCAAGCTGGTGGGCATCCGGGGCTTTGGCCTGGAGATCGTCGAGCGGGTGGCCCTGGAGATCGCCCCCCAGGACAGCAATCAGCGTTACCTGAAGACCAAGAAGGACAAGCTGGGGCACCTGTTGGATGAGGTTTGAGCCGTCTAGGGGTGAAGCTCGTCCAGATTGATGGGCGCTGAGGGTTCGTCCACGTTTCCTGCCACCACCACCCGATTCCTGCCAAGGCGCTTGGCCTCGTAGAGGGCGGCGTCCACCTGCCCGATGAACTCGGAGACGGTCTTCATGGCCAGGTTCATGGAGGCCACGCCCAGGCTGATGGTCACCTTGATCTGCTGGCCCTCGAACTCAAAGACGTGGTCCTCCACCTTGGCCCGGATGATGTCCGCAAAGCGGGACGCAACCTTGGTGTCGGACTCCGGCAGGACGATGGCGAACTCCTCGCCGCCGTAGCGAGCGAACAGTTCCTCGCGGCGGATGCGATTGCGCAGCAGATCGGACAGCTCCTTCAGGACGTAGTCCCCCGTGAGGTGCCCGTAGGTGTCATTGACGTTCTTGAAGAAGTCGATGTCGAACATCACCAGGGACAGGTTGCGGTTGTAGCGCTGGCAGCGCGCGAACTCCTTGTCCAGGTGATCCATGAGGTGCCGCTTGTTGGCGATCTGGGTGAGGCCATCCCAGATGGTCATGCGGTAGATCTCTTCGTGGTACTGGGACTCAATGTTGTTGCCGCTGAGGAACTTGAAGATGGTATCGCCGATCTTGACCAGGTCATTCTGGGACAGGACGGCGCTTTTGATCTGGATGTCATTGAGGTAGGTGCCGTTGGTGGAGTCCAGGTCCCGAAGCACCCGGCCCTTGTCGGTGATCTCCACCACCGCGTGGCGCCGGGAGACGGAGTCCGAATCCAACACGATGGAGTTCTGGGGATCCCGGCCCAGGGTCACCAGGGGCTCGAACATCTCGTACTTCTTGCCCAGGGCCTTGCCATAGATCTGCACCAGGCAATCAACCGCGTCGGATGCGCCATCCGACAGGTTGTGCATGGCTGTTACCCTGGTGGTATCGTCGGTCATCTTCTTCATGGTGCGGCTACTCCAGGGTTCGAAGCCTAACCCGCCCCGGGGCACCGGTCAAGTCCGGCATGCGGATCGCGGTTTTTCCCCGGGGGGCCTTCGAAAGCCCTTGCATTGACGCACCGGGCGTTCCTATCCTGCGGGCTCAATGGGGCTCCTCGTTCGGGCGCCTCCGTAAATGAGTAAATGGAGTAAACAAAATGAATCATTGTATGAATGGCAGTTGGTCGTTGGAGTCAATTAAAACTGTGTTTGCAAACAAAGGAGTGTATCGTCATGAACAAGCTGATTCTTGGATGGATCGTGATTGGGGCTCTTGTCGGCGCCATCTTCGGGGAACGCAAGGGCCGCGCAGGCTTCGGGGCGCTGTCGGGCATGATCCTTGGCCCCCTGGCCTGGATCATCGTGGCGCTGGGCCCGGATAAACGGGCGCTCTGCCCCGCCTGCAACAAGCCCATCGCCGGGGGCATCATGAAGTGTCCCCACTGCGGGGCCGATCCTCGCAAAGCCATCAACGCCGGGCGCGGAGGCCGGGCCTGAGCCGAAAGCGCCACTGGGGCTCCCTTACGGGGCTGACTTTCAAACAACTTGCCAGCGGCAAATCGTGGCGCTAGCATACTGAAAACTTGTTCAGTATGGGGCCGCCCATGAAGACCCAAGACCTGATGCAGCGCTGGTGGAGCAACAAGGCCGTTGCGCCAAATCTTTGCGCCTATCGGACCGTTTCTGCCAGGGACGCCAGCGTCAGCCCCCTGCCCTCCTGGACCCCCGAGGGGCTGGCCCTAGCCCTGGAAGCCCGCGGTATTTCCCAGCTATGGTCCCACCAGCGGGAGGCCGCAGACGCCGCCCGGGCCGGGCGCAACGTGTGCCTGGTCACCCCCACCGCCAGCGGCAAGACCCTGGCCTACAACCTGCCCATCCTCAAGGCCATCGCGGACGACCCCGGCGCCCGGGCCCTGTACCTGTTCCCCACCAAGGCCCTGGCCCAGGACCAGTACCACGAATTCCTGCGCCTGGCCGAGGCCGCCGGCATCCCCGCCAAGGTCCACACCTTCGACGGGGACACCCCCTCCGCCGCCCGCGCCGCGGTGAAAGAACACGGCAACGCGGTCATGACCAACCCCGACATGCTGCACTCCGGCATCCTGCCCCACCACGCCACCTGGATGAAGCTGTTCTCCAACCTGCGCTACGTGGTAATTGACGAGGTCCACAGCTACCGGGGGGTCTTCGGCAGCCACCTGGCCAACGTCCTGCGGCGCCTCAAGCGCATCGCCGCCTTCCACGGCAGCAAGCCGGTCTTCATCCTGTGCTCCGCCACCATCGGCAACCCCGCCGAGTTGGCCGCCGGCCTCATCGACGACGACGTCGTCCTGGTGGACAAGAACGGCTCGCCCTCGGGCCTGCGCCACGTCCTGCTGTACAACCCGCCCATCGTGAACCGCGAGCTGGGCCTTCGGGGCAGCACCATCACCCACGCCAGGCGCCTGGCCATGGACGCCCTGGAGGCGGGCCTGTCCAGCATCGTCTTTGCGGGCTCCCGCCTGAAGGTCGAGCTGCTGCTCAAGTACCTTCGGGAGGAGGCCGAGAAGCGCGGCCTGCCGCCGGCCTGGGTCCAGTCCTACCGCGGGGGCTACCTGCCGGACCGCCGCCGCGCCATCGAGAAGGGCATCCGTGAGGGCGCCATCCGCTGCGTGGTCACCACCAACGCCCTGGAGTTGGGCATCGACATCGGCAGCCTGGACCTCTCCCTGGTGGTGGGTTACCCGGGCACCCAGGCGGGCCTGTGGCAGCAGTGGGGCCGGGCGGGCCGCCGCCTGTCGGACAGCCTGTCCGTGCTGGTGGGCTCCTCCGCCGCCACGGACCAGTTCATGCTGGGCAACCCCGACTTCCTGCTGGGCCGCCGCCCCGAGCTGGCCCTCATCGACCCCGACAATCCCTACATCCTGATGGACCACCTGAAGTGCGCCGCCTTCGAGCTGCCCTTCCACGACGGCAGCCGCTTCGGCCCCCATCAAGTTCAGGAGACCTCCGACATGCTGGAGTTGCTGCGCCGCGGGGGCCTGCTGCACCACTCCGGGGGCCGCTTCACCTGGACCTCCGACGTCTTCCCCGCGGCCAGCGTCAGCCTGCGCAACATCCCCGGAGAGAACTTCGTGGTCATCGACCAGGACCGCGAGAAGATCGTCGCCGAGGTGGACTTCGTCAGCGCCCACACGGTCCTCCACGAGGGCGCCATCCACAACGTCGAGGGCGAACAGTACCTGGTCAAGCGCCTGGACTACCCGGGCCGCAAGGCCTACGTAGAGCGCTCCGTCACCGACTACTACACGGACGCCGAGACCCACGTGGAGGTCAAGCTCCTCTCCCGGGAAGACGAAGGCCCGGCCCTGCGCGGCCACGGCGAGGCCTCCGTCACCGAGCGCGTAGTGGGCTACAAGAAGATCCGCTTCTACTCCAACGAGAACGTCGGCTACGGCGAGGTCAACCTGCCCGAGCTGACCATGCACACCACCACCACCTGGCTCCAGCCCCCCGCCGACCTGCTGGCCACCCTCCCCTGCACCCCGGACCTGGTCATGGACACCCTGCGGGGCCTGACCCGGGTGCTCAAGGCCATGGCCTCGCTGCGCCTCATGTGCGACCTGCGGGACCTGGGCAGCACGGTGGTGGATCATCACGAACTGCCGGACCTGGCCACCAGCCCGGACCAGTTCAGCCCCGCCATGTACTTCTACGACTGGCGCCCCGGCGGAGTGGGCCTGTCGCCCCGGCTTTGGACCCTCTTTCCAGAGGTCCTGGAGGACGCCTGCACCCTCATCGCGGACTGCCCCTGCGCAGAGGGCTGTCCCTCCTGTATCGGGGCGGGGGCCGGGGGGGCGGGGCCCCAACGCAAAGAGCTGAGCCTCACCTTGGGGCGCCTGCTGGGCCAGCGCCTGGAGCACCGCCCGTGAGTCGACTGCTGAAACGCCTGGAGGGCCATCTGGCCGGCGCCCCCGGTGGGCCCGGGCCTGGTAACGCCATGACCCCTCCCCCCGCGCCCCCTCCCAAGACCCACCAGGAAGACCCGTGTCTGGTGCGGCGGGAGGTGCTGGACCTGGACCTGGGGCTCCTCAAGGCCCTGCTTGGCTGTACCCGGAAGGCTGGGGGCCTGCCGCCGGTGCTGCGGGCCATGCTGCGGCGAAGCCCCCAGGAGGGCCACCGAGGGGCGCTGCTGTTTGACGTGGAGGCCACGGGGCTGTCCCGGGGGGCGGGCACGCTGGTGTTCCTGCTGGGGATGGTGCGCCTGGGCCCGGACGCCGTGGTGCTGGAGCAATATTTTCTGCGGACGCTGGGGCTGGAGGCCCAGTTGCTGCAGGCCTTCCTGGACCAACTGGAGTCCCGCCCCCTGCTCATCTCGTATAACGGAAAAAGCTACGACCTGGCGGTGCTGCGCAACCGTCTCATCATCAATGGCCTGCTGCCCGCCCCCGAGGCCGAGCCCCGGACCCTGCCCCACCTGGATCTGTTGCACACCGGCCGTGCGCTTTGGAAGGGCACCCTGACCAACCATCGGCTGGGGACCCTGGAGGGCGAGCTGCTGGGCCTGGCGCGGGGGCCGGGGGAGCTGGAGGGGGCGCTGATGCCGGCGGCCTGGTTCTCCTGGCTGAACACCCGGGACGAGGCCAGCCTGGAGGCCATGATGGAGCACAACCGCCAGGACCTGGTGTCCTGCCTGCTGCTGGCCCAGCGGGCCCTGGAAGAGTTGCTGCACAGCTCCTCCCGGCCGGTGGCCCACAACGCAGCGAACCTGCTGGCAAAGGCCAGGCTCTGGGGGCCTGCGGGGGCATTGGCGGTGGGGTTGGGGGCAGAGGGGCTGGCCAAGACCAGCCTCAGGGCGTGGCTCAGGGCTGGCCCTGGATGATACCGAATTCGTCGGACTGGCCTTCCAGCAGGTGCATCTTGGGGATGGGGTCCGCCAGGGAGTCTATCGTGCCCAGCAGCATGGCCTTCTTCTCCGCGTAGCGGTCGTACATGTCCATGACCGAGCAGCCCAGGTCGCAGGGGATACCGTCGTCCTGGCCGGGATAGCAGATGTAGACCTCGCCGATGGTGCCGTTGCAGCACTGGGACAGCGGGATCGGGTAGTACAGCAGGCATCCACGGCAAAGCTGGATCGGGTACACGAACTTGTTGGACATGACGCTGGTACCGTCCGTCATGACGCCCTCAAGCTGGATGGTCACGGCGATGTAGCCGCCGGAGTAGCGCTCGTCAAAGGCCATGTCGCGGTCAAGAAGGGCGCCGATCTCGGCGGGGATGCCTTCCAACATGATGGTGGTGATTTCGCCGGGCTTGATGAAGCCCGACGCGGGCATGAAGACCTTGTAGGGCTTGATGACCTTCTTGGTGTCGTATTGCCCGCCAAGCTGACCGATCTGGTAGGACAGGTGCGCCCCCAGGACGGAGATGCCCTTGCCGCCAATGGTGGAGCCATCGGTGGGCGGGTTGGTGTCATTCATGATGACCGGGGCCACCCAGTACTTATTGGTGAACAGCAGGTCCAGGATGCCCACCGAGCGCAGCTCCGTCACGTTGCCGGTGGTGGACAGCTTGCACTGGTTTCGGTAGTCCACCAGCGTGCAGCCGGTGACCACGAAGGACTGGCTCACTCCCTCCGGGGCGCAGGAGTACAGCACCGGAAGCAGCGCCAGCATCAGCATCATCTTTTTCATCGCAGACCTCCCAATTCCACTGGCCTTCAGTCCACCACGGTGTCCACCCTCGCGGCCTGACGATTCACAATGCGCGGGGTGATGAAGATCAGCATCTCGGAGCGCTGATCGGCCTCCTTGTTGGACCGGAAGAACCAGCCCAGCAGGGGGATGTCGGCAAAGAACGGCACCTTCTTGAAGTTCTTGGACGAGCTGCGGGTGAAGATGCCGCCGATGACGGTGGTATCGCCATCCTTGAGCAGCAACTCGGTGTGGGCTTCCTTTTTGCGGATGGTGGGGTTGCCGTTGGCGCCCACCTGGGAGAAGTCCGGCTCGTTCTTGGTGATGTCGATCTTGAGCTGGATGTTGCCGTCCTGGGTCACGTGGGGCACCACGTCCAGCTTCAGGTTGGCGTCGAAGAACTGAGTGTTGACGCCCTGGGCGGAGACCACGCTGACGGGGAAGGACACGCCCTGCTGGATGGTGGCCGCGGTGTTGTCCACGGTGGAGATGCGCGGCGCCGAGATGATCTTCACGACGCCCTCGGCCTCGGCGGCGGAGAGGCGCAGGTACAGGTTGGCGGCCCCGCCCACGCTGCCCAGGCTCAGGCCGATAGAACCACCGGTGCCCTGGCCGGCGGCGGCGGGCAGGTTCACGGCGTAGTTGGGGTTGCCGTTGAGGAACAGGCCGTTGGTGGTGGAGGACTGGTCCGAAGAACCACCGGCCAGACCCACCGACGACGGGAAGATGAGGCCCGTCTGGTTGGCGTACTCGGGGGAGGCCTGGAGGCTGCCGCCCCACTGGACACCCACCTCACGGGTGAAGTCGTTGGAGGCCTCCACGATGCGGGCCTCGATGAGGACCTGGGGGGTCTGGGCGTCCAGGCGACGCACCAGATCATCCAGGGCCGCCACGTGCTCCTCGATGTCCTTGACGATAAGGGTGTTGGTGCGCTTGTCCACGCTGATCTGGCCCTTGTCGCTGAGGATGCTCTTGACCTGCTTGGCCAGTTCGTCGGCGTCGGCGTAGTTCACGGGGATCAGCTTGACCTGGAGCTGCTTGAGCTCGGTGATCTTCTTCTGCTTGTCCAGGGCGACTTCGTACTCCTTCTGGATCTCTGCCTGGGGGGCCACGCGATAGATGCCCTCCTCAGCCACGTAGTCCATGCCGGAGCTCTTGAGGATCATGTCCAGCGCCAGGTCCCAGGGCACGTCCTCCAGGTAGAAGGACACGTTCCCGCGGACGCCCTCGCTGGTCACGATGTTTACGCCACCCACCCGGGACAGGAAGGCCAGCACGTGCTGGATGTCCGCGTCCTTGATGGACAGGTTGATGCGCTTGCCACTGTACTTCTTCTTCTTCTTTCCGGGGTTGGGGTTCACCACGGCGAAGGGGTTCTGGGGGTTGGCCAGACCAGCGGTCACCACGGCGGCGTTGGTCTGGGGGCCACCCTTGGCCTGCCCCACCACGGCGGTCTGGGCGCCGGCGCTGGGGGCCGCGGCGGATGCCGTGCCCTCGGCCTCGGACCCACCCTTGAAGGACCACTGCACCGAACCATTGGTGCTGATGACGCTGTTGGAGGCGGGCTCCTTGAGGTGCACGGAGACCACAGTCCGACCCTTGCGGCCCGGGTCCTCGTAGCTGCTGACCCAGGCCACGGGGCTGGCGAACTCCTGGGTGTCCAGGGTGCGCTGCAGGGCTGCGGGGATGCTGGTGCCATCGAAGATCATCAGGTAGTCCTTGTCGGAGCGGGCCTCCACCTGATAGTTGGGCTGCCCGTCCACGGAGATCTTCAGCACCGCGCGGCCCTTGCTGCCGTCAAAGTCTATGGCCTTCACGGCGGACTTGGGCTCCGCCACCTTCTGCGCCAGCAGCTTGGCCTTGAGGACCTCGATCTCGGCCTCTCGGGCCCGCAGTTCGCCGTCCTTGGCGGTCTTGACGGCCTCCAGCTCTTCCTCCTTGGCGGCCTGGGCCTGGGCCTTGGCTTCCTCAAAGCTGGCCTTGAGGGCGGCCGCCTCGGCCTCGGCCTTGGCCACTTCCTCGTCCCGGCGCTTGAGCTCCTGTTGGAACTTGGCCTCCTGGGCTTTGTTCAACTTGCCACCGTCCCGGGCCTTGGCTGCCTTGGCGCTCTCGGCGTCACGGTCGGCCTTCAGCCGAGCGATCTCCTTCTCCCGGTCCTGAAGGGTCCGGTCATATTCCTTCTTGAGGGAGGCCAGTTCGGCCTGCTTCTTCTTGTCCTGGGCCGCCTGGCTGGCCTTGAGGTCGGCGATCTGGGCCTCCATTTGGGAGAGCTCCCGGTCCCGGCGCTTCAGCTCGGCCTGGTACTTGGTCTCCTGCTCGCGGCTCAGCTTGCCGTTCTCCCGGGCCTCCTTGGCGCTCTTGGCTTCAGCGTCGCGCTCGGCCTTCAACCGGGCCAGCTCCCGTTCCCGCGCCTGGAGGTTGTTCTGCTCCTCCTGGTCGGCCTTCTGGGCGTTGTCCTGGGCCTCCCTGGCGGCCTGGGCCTCGAGGTCGCGCTCCGCTTTCAGGCGGGCCACTTCCTGCTCCCGGGCCTTCAGGCTCTGCTCGTACTCGGTCTTGGCCTTGGCCAACGCCTCAGCCTCGGCCTCGGCGCCGTTGCGGTTCTCTTCTGACTTGGCCAACTGGGCCTTCAGCTCGCTGATCTTGGACTCCTGGGCCATGCCGGCGGCCCGCAGGGTCTCCAACTCGGCCAGGGTGCGGGCCTGCTCGTTCTTCCAGGCGATCTGGGCCTTGGCCTGGGTCTCCCGGGTGCTGGCCAGCTCGGCCTGGAGGGCCTCGGAATTCTTGCGCTCGGCCTCCGCCCGGTCCCGCTCCTTGGCGACCTGGGACTGGAGCTCTTCGAACCTGGCGGTGGTCTCCGCCCCGGAGGTCCGGTTGCGGTCCGTCACCTGCCGCAGGGCGTCCAGGTCGTTGCGCTGCTGCTCCAGGTGCGCGCGCAGCCGCGTGACCTCAGCCTCGGTGTTCTTCTTTTCCTGATCATTCTTCTGGCTGGCCACGACCAGCTGCTCGTAGCGGTTCTTCCACTCGGCGGCCTCGGCCTTGCTGGCCTCCATCTTGGCCACCAGCTCCACCTGAAGGGCCTGTTCCTTGTCCAGCCGCTCCTTCAGGGAGCCCAACTTCTTGGCGCTGTCCTGCAGGGCCTTGTCGGCCTGGCTGCCGGTGACCTCCAGCTCCTTGACCCGGAACGCCAACCGCTCCACTTCGTTCTTCTCCGCCTCACGCTGGGCCCCCAGGGCCGCGATGAGCTGCTGCAGCTTGTCCTTCTCGGTGTCCAACTGGGACCCGCGGCCCTTCTCGGCCTCCAGCTGCTGCTCGGTCTCCGCAAGGCGAGCCTTGTCTGCTTCTCCAAGCTGCTCGGACTGCCGCAGCCTGGCCACCTCAGCCTCGTAGCCCGCCAGGGCCTGCCGGCTGGCATCCAGGTCCGCCTGGATCTTCAACAGATCCTCGCCGCGGGCCTGTCTGGTCTGCTCCAGTTCGTCGCTGCGCTTCCGGGCCTCGGTCAGGGCGCCCCGCTGGCCCTCCAACTGCCGCTGTGCCTCCTGCAGCCCACGCTCCAGGCCGGCCTTCTCCTCTTCGGCGCGGGCCAGATCCCGGGACAGGACCAGCAGCTTCTTCTCCATGGCCTCCCTGCTCTTGAGCAGCTTGGCGTACTCGGTCTGGCCCTTGGCCAGGTCCTTCTTCAGCCTGGAGACTTCCTGCTTCTCGGCCTTGTTCATGTCGGCCCAGCGCTCGCGCTCTGCCAGCAGGCCGTTGTACTCCTTGTTGATCTCGTCCATGCGCCGGACGCTGTCCTCCAGTCTGGTCTCCAGCTCCCCGGCCTTGCGCATGCCCTCGTCCCGGCCGGCCTTCAGCTCGGCCAGACGGCGCGTGGCATCCCGGTACTCCCGGTCCAGCCGCTCGTAGTCGCGGGTGCGCTCTTCCAATCGGGACCGCAGCTTGGCGGTCTCGTCGGACTCGGTGCCAGCCTGCTTGCGGGTGCTGTCCAGCTCCCCGGACAGGCGGCCCAGGCGGGTCTCCAGCTCGGCCAGACGTTTGTCCCGCTCGGCCAGGGCCTGCTCCTTGGTGGCCAGTTCGCCCTGCAGCTTGCCCACGGTCTCGTTGTCCGAGGCGGTCTTGTTGGCCTGAAGCTGCCGGATGTTCTCCCGCAGGGTCTCCAGCCGCTTCTCCTCTTCCTTGCGCTGATCCACCATGCGCCGCAGGTTCTCCTGCTCCAGCACCAACTGGGCATTGACCTCGTCGATGGCCTTGGAGGACAGGTTCATCCGCTCGTCGATGCGGCTCAGTTCCTGACGCTTGGCTTCCCGGGCCTTGTCAAACTCGCCCAGCTTCATGCGGCTCTCGTCGATCTGGAAGGCCAGCATGGCCCGCTCGTCTTCCAGCTTGGAGCGCTCCTCCTCCAGCTTGTTCCGGTCCGTCTGGATGGTCTGGAGGTTGGCCTCCTCGGACTTGCGCTGGGCCACCATGGCCTCCAGCTCGGACTTCTCCTTCTTGAGGGTGTCCAACTGGATCCTGGTCTCGGTGACCTCGCGCTCGATGCGCTCTTTCTCGGCCATGGCGTGGTCGTGCTCGGCCCGCAGCCTGGCCACAGACTCCGCCGCCTCAGCGCGCTTGGCGTCAAGCTCCACCGCCTCGGCCAGCACCTTGCGCCGAGCCTCTTCGCTGGACAGGGCCTCCCGGGCCGCCGCCAGCTTGGCCTCGGTGGCCGCAAGCTGCCTTTGCTGGGCCGCCGCAAGGGCCTCTTCGTTGCGCCGCTTCTCCAGGGCCTGGGCCTGCAGTTCCTGCTCCCGCTCAGACGCCGTACGGGTGGCATCCAGCCGGGCCGTCTCCGCCGCCGCTTCCTGTTCGATGGCGCGGGCCGCCGCCTCTTCCTTCTGACGCTCAAGCCGGGCCACCTCGGCCTCCCGCTCGCGCTGTTCCTTCTCCAGGGTGGCCTTGCGGGCCTCCGCCTCAGCCCGAAGCTTTTTGGCCTCGACCTGCTGGGAGTCACTCTTCACGCGCTCGTTGAGCTCGGCGATCTTGCGGTTCTCGTCCTGCAGCTTGGCAGCCGTGGCCTCCTGAGCCTCCCGGGCCGCCGTGGCCTGCTGCAGCAAGGCCTCCTGCTGCTTGCGCGCCTCGGCCAGCAGCTTGAGCTGACGCTCCTCTTCGGCCCGCAACTTGGCCGCCGCGTCCTGTTCATTGGACGCCAGCAGCGCCTCGCGCCGGGCGATCTCCAGCTTCTTCTGCTGCTCCCGCAGGGCCTCCTCCGAGGCCTGGCGCAGCTCCTCGGCCTTGCTGGCCTCCTGCTCCATGGCCTGGCGCCGGGCGCGGGCCAACTCTTCCGCCTTCTCCTGGGCCACGCGGGCCTCTTCCGCCGCCAGCCGCTCCTTGTCCAGGGCGGCCTTCAGGGCCTCAATCTTCACGCGCTTGGCCTGGAGGGCCACAACCTTCTGCTGCTCCAACTCCGCCGCCCGGGCCGCCGCGACACGCTGCTCCTCGGCCATGGCCGTGGCGTTCTTCGCCAGCTCGGTCAGCTCCTGCTCCTTGGCCAGGGACAGGCGCGCCTGCATCTGCAGTTCTTCCAGGCGCTTCTTCTCTTCGGCCACCTTGTCCAGCAGCTTCTTCTCTTCGGTGAGGGCCTTCTGGGCCTCGCCCCGCAGGGTCTCTTCCTTTTCGCGGGCGGTCTGAAGCTGGGCCAGCAGGGTCTTCTCCCGGGAGATGGCCTTGTCCAGGTGTTCCTTCTCGCGCTGGGCCACCTGGGTATCGCCACCGGCTCCCCGGCGCCCCTCACCATCCACCAGAATCAGCAACCGTTGACCCACGGCGCGCACGTCGTAGGGGGAATCCTTCTCGAAGGTCACGATGACGCGAACGGTCTTCTTGTCGCCGCTGCCGAAGGCGATGGTGCCCACCTGGGCCACCACCCCGTTGTACACCTCCACGGTGCCCTGCCGGCCCGTCACCTCAGCCCCGGCGATGTCCACCAGGAGCCTGGGGGGATCCTGCAGCCGGAAGGCGCTGAAGGTGGGAGTGCCCGAACCCTCGATGGTGATGAGGGTGCCCTCGGTGTTCTCCTCCACGCTGATGCCCTTGAGCCGGTTGTCCGGCGCCGCCTGCAGGGCCAGGGGAAGCAACAACATGGCCAGAATCGCAAATTGAACCGTTTTCATGGTTCTCCTCCAGCGCTCATTGCGCAGACCGCAGCTGAGCGGGCATTTCCGGGGGTGCCAACGAGATGACCTCGGGCGCCTCCGCCTCAGGCAACTTCACCAGGACCTCATTCTTGAGGATGTCCTGGACGAAGCCACCTTCGGAACCGATCCGGTCGTTCACATGCAGCATGTGCGTAATTCCTGCCGAGTCCACCACCAGGGCCTCGGGGTTGGCCACCCCAGACATGATGATCTGGAAGCGGTAGTCCTTCAGGGGCCTCTTCACCAGGGGATCCTCGCTGGCCTTGCGGGCCTCCAACTCAAGCTCCATGGGCTTCTCGCCGGCCTTCTTCATGGCGTCGAAGAAGCCCATCACCAGGCCCTTCTTCTCCTCCGGCTTGTCGGTCTTGTTCTCCGCCGCGGCCGTGGGCTTGGGGGGCTCGGGGGGGAAGAAGATCTCGTAGTTGTTCTTGAAGGCATCCCGGGCCTTCCATTCCATGCTGCGCGTGTGGAGTTCGCGGTCAAGCGTGCCAACGAACACGAAGAAATGTGGAGCGATCCTATCCCAGGCTGGGTTGGCCTTGAAGTCCCCATCACCCTTGCGCTTGTTCTCGCCCTTTTTGGTGGCGGGGGCAGCGGCAGCAGGGGTGCCCTGGGCCTGGTCCATGGTCATGGGCTTGGCCTCCTCGCCTCCGCAACCCGCCAGGAGTGCGAGGGGAAGAAGCACCAGGAGGGCCCGTCTGAGTTTTGGCGTCACCTTGAGCTACCTCCTCTCACTCCATCCTCTTTTTCTTCGGATCCGAGACCAGGCCCGTGTAGGTGAAGGCCGTGGTGACAAATTTGGCGATCAGGATGGTCTCCTGCTCGGGAGACGCGGCACCCAACAGGAACAGCCGCTGCCTCTCCTCACGGTTCTTCTTGTTCTCCTCCACGGACAGCTCAATGGAGGCCACATTCGTAAGGCGCTTGCCCGGGAGGGCCATGAGCTTCAAGAAGCGCACGACCTCCACGAAGGTGCCCCGGATCTCCATCTGGACGGGAATCTCTTCGTAGTAATCCTTGGTGACCTTGTTCTCCGGTTCGTAGGAGATGATCTGCACCCCGGCGTCCTCGGCGTCGCTCTCCAGGCCGTGGATGAACTCGGCCAGCAGGTCCTCGGTGGGCAGGATCTTCTTGTTCTCTTCAATCTGGGCCATGACCAGGGCGTAGCGGTTCTTCAGGGCCTCGACCTCGGAGGCACCCTTGAAGTCCTTGAACTTGGCCCGCTCGGCGGTCTTGCGGGAGATGTCGTTGATGACGGTGGCCAGCTCGGTGTCCGTGTCCATGATGACGGCGACGTAGTAGAGGCCCGCCAGCAGGCCCAGCGTGAGGAGCGCCACAATGAGCTTCTGTTCGGGTTTGAGCGCCTTGAACTTATCCATGGCTAACCTCTCCCCGTGGGGGCTTTGCTGCTGGCCCCGTCGCCCTCGGCCTCGGGATCCTTGCCGACATTGGGGTCGTAGTTGAGGACGGCCTCAAAGCGGAAGGCGATGGTCTCGGGGGACTCCTCGCGGTTGATCTTCTTGACGGACACCACCAGCCGCAGGTTCTGCAGGTAGATGCAGGCCCGCAGGCGCTTCAGGACCTCATCCGTGTCCTTGTGGGTGAGGGCTTCACCGGAGATGACGATGCTGCCCCTGCCCGAGTTCTTGATGCCGTTGAACCAGGCCCGCTCGGTGTCCCAGCCAGTGGTCCAGCCAAGCTGCTCCTGGACCACGCGCTCATCACGGCTTTCCAGGGAGGGTTTGGTCAGCATGTAGGACATATACAGCAACAGGTTGGCGCCACCCACGCGGCCGTTCTTCAGGGTCTCGAAGATCTGATTCTGGGTCTCCTGCTCGTCGATCTTGAGCTGCAGCTCTTCCTGCTGCTTCTTGAGCTCGGCGGTCTCCTTGAGTTCTTTTTCGGCCTGGGTGAGGATCTTCTGCTGCTCCTCCAGGGCGGAGGACTTGACCTGGCCCCAGTAGTAGAGGCCCATGATCTCCAGCACCAGCACCCGCACGATCATGGCCCCAAGGGAGCTGTTCGACCCGGCTACTTTCTTGGCCTTCTTCTTGTCGCCGTGGAGGAGGTTTATGCGAATCATCTGTCGCCCCTCCTTCTGAGGGCCAGACCCACGGAGACCCCGGCGGAGGGGGCCAGCCGCTGCAGCATGGCGATGTCAAAACGCTTGGTATCGATGACGATGTTCTTGAAGGGGTTGATCAGCTCGACGCTGACCTCCAGGCGCTGCTCCAGGGTCTTGATGATGGCGGGAATCTGGCAGGAGCCGCCGGACAGATAGACGCGGCTCAAGTCCCCGGAGAGGGACGTGGCCTTGAAGAACTCGATGGAGCGCTGGATCTCCGTGACCAGGGTGTGGGAGACGCGCTCGGCCAGGCGCTGGACCTCGCGGAAGATGGCAGAGGAGGAGACGCTCTCACCCACGCCCGTCTTGTAGTGTTCGGCCTCCTCGAAGCCCACGCCAAGCTCGCGCTGGATCTCCTCGGTCAGCAGGTTGCCACCCATGGAGATGTCCCTGGTGAACTGGAGGATGCCGTTGCTGACCACGTCGATGTTGATCATGGACGCGCCGATGTTGATGAGGCCCACGGTTTCGGCGGGGGGGAAGCCATAGTTCAGCTCGAAGACGTTCTGCACGGCGAAGGTATCCACGTCCATGATGACGGGGTTGAGGCCCGCCTCCATGGCGATGGAGACGTGGTCGTTGATGACCTCCTTCTTGGCGGCCACCAGCAACACGTCCATCTGGCCCTGGCCCGCCTTGGGGTCCAGCACCTGTACGTCCACGTGCACTTCCTTGATGTCGAAGGGGATGTACTGCTCCGCCTCCCACATGATGGAGGAGGCCAGCTCTTCGTCGGTCATCTCGGGCAGGGAGATCTTCTTGATGATCACCGAGTGCCCCGACACGGACAGGGCCGCCTTGTGGCCGCCCAGCTTGTTGGCCTGGACCAGGTCCTTGAGGCGGTCCACCACGGCGCCAAAGTTCATCACAGCCCCATCGACCATGGCCTCCGGCGGCAGGGGCGCAAAGTCGAAGCGCTGCAGATGCAGGCCCTTGGCCGTTTCCCGCAGGAGACAGATCTTGATGGAGTGGGAGCCAATGTCCACACCTACCAGATTCTTGTTTCCCAGCACGTCAGTCCCTCCGGAACGAAGCCAAGAGAAGGGTGGTCCCTGGCTGCGACAATCCTGCCCATTCTCGCGGGCAATAATCCTATGGCCTTGGGCGTCTGTCAAAATTATGCGAGGGGGGGTCGGACGATTACTTCATGGGGCGGAGCCGGAACCAGCCCTTGGGGTCCACGGCGGCCCGATCCTCGCGGACCTCGAAGTACAGGTAAGGGGGGCTGCCCTTGCGCAGGCTCTTGACCATGCCGATCTCGTCGGCGGCCTTTACCTGGGCGCCCTTGGCGATGTAGAGCTTGTAGAGATTTGCATAAACACTGTGGTGAATTGGGCCGTGCTTGAGGACCAGGGTCATGCCAAACCCAGGGATCTCTCCTTGCCACACCGCCACCCCGTCAAAAACCGCCCGAATGGCGGCCTTGTCGGGAACGGGCCGCCCCTTTTCCACGTAGGGAGTGATGATCCACCCCCGGGCCATCTTCTCGGTGCCCAGTTCGTCCGAGGGGGCGCGGTCGTACTGCTTGGCGATGCGACCGGGGCTGATGGGCAGCTTGAGCTGGCGGCGGTTCTTCAGCTCGGCGAACTCGCTGCCGCCGGCGGGGGCCGGGGGCGCAAGAGGCGTCAGCCCGGTGGCGTCGTCCAGCGTGCCCAGCATGAACAGCGTGGACACCGCGGCTATGCTGTCCTGGCGCTCCTTGAGGCGCCGCTTCTTCTTCTCCAGGGCCTTCTCGGTCTCGGCCAGGCGCAGGGCCGCCTCGGTCTCGTCCTGGCGAAGGATCTGGGCTTCCCGCACGGCCTTGGCCTTGGCGTTCTCCCAGCGCTTCTTCTGGATGGCCACGGTCTCGATGCGGTGCTGGACCCGGGACAGCAGCTTGCGGATGGCCCGCTGGTACACCATGGAGGACTGGTAGCGGCCCGCAGACAGCAGCAGGTTCAACTCGGAGGGCTCGCGCATGCGGACGGCGGCGCGGATCAGCTTGCGCACCTTGTCCCGCTGCTCGGCCACCTTGCGGTCCAGCCCCTCGATGTGGGAGTCCATGTCCGCCAGCCGGGCCTGGACCTTGGCGTGGGATGAGGTCAGCCGCAGCCGCTCCTCCTCCAGGCGCTTGACCTCCGCGGCCAGCATGTCCATCACCTCCATCAGCAGGAGGGACTGGCCGTCACCCAGGCTGTGAGGGGGGGGGACCGGGGGGGGCGCGGGCTCGCCCTGGGAGCAGAGCATGAGCACCAGTAACAGCAGCGTCTTCATGACTGGAGCCGGAGGTACTTGCCGACCCCCATGGCGGCCCCGAGGACGCCTAGCAGCAGGCCGCCCAGCAGGAACAGCACCCAGATCTGCCCCGGCATGATGGTGCCGTCGATGTTCAGCAGGTTCTCGGTGCGCAGGCGGGTGATCATGCGGTGCTCCATGGCGGCCACCATGAGCCAGCCGATGACCCCGCCAAGGACGCCCTCCAGGGCGCCCTCGATGTAGAAGGGCAGGCGCACGAAGTCCCGGGAGGCGCCCATGAGCAGCATGATGTCCATCTCCTCCCGGCGGGCGTGGGCCGACAGGCGGATGGTGGCGAAGATGAAGAAGAGGGCCGAGAGGGTGACCACCAGGGCCACGAAGACCGCCGTGTAGCGGAAGGAGTCCAGGAGGCTGAAGGCCACTCGAAGCTTCTCCGAGCCCAGCAGGATCTCGTCCACGCCCTCCACCTGTTTGAGGGAGCGGAACCAGACGACCATGTTCTCCAGGCGCTCGGGTTTGAGGCGCCGGATGTCGGTGGTGACCTCCAGGTAGGGCTGGGCGGGGATGAGGTCCTCCTCCAGGCCTTCAAGGATCTCGGGGGGCAACAGGGCGCGGTTGCGCTCCAGGTCGTCCCGGGCCGAGAAGACCCTGGCGCTGTCCACCTCGGGGAACTGCTCGCGCACGACGCGGGCAAGCTCTTCGCACTCCTGAACGGTCAGGGTGGGGTCCATGTAGACGGTCATCTTGAAGCCGCCGCCGGCCTCCTCCAGGACGCTGTCAGCGCGCAACAGGACGAAGACCATGAAGCCCACCAGGACCAGGGACATGGCCACGGTCATGACGGTGATGACGGCCAGCAGGGGTGAGGCCACCAGGTTGGCGAGGCCCCGGCGAAGGAAGTAGAAGAGGCGCTCAATCAGCTGCATCGGCGCCCCCCTTCCCCGGGCTGCTGAGGCGCCCCTTGACCAGATGGATGCGAGGCAGGTCATAGCGCTTCATGAGGGCCTTGTCGTGGGTAGCCACCAGCACCGTGGTGCCCTTCTTGTGGGTGTCCACCAGCAGATCCATGATCTCCACGGCCAGGGCCGGGTCGATGCTGCCCGTGGGCTCGTCGGCCACCAGGATGGGTGGATTGTTGGCCAGGGCCCGGGCGATGGCCACGCGCTGCTGCTCGCCGCCGGAGATCTCCTGGGGGAAGTGCTTGGCCAGGTGTTCGATGCCCAGGCGGTCCAGGATCTGGGTGGTGCGCTTGCGGATGTCGGCCGAGCGCCAGCCCAGGATCTCGAGGGCCAAAGACACGTTGCTGAACACGGTGCGGTTCTGGATGAGCTTGTAGTCCTGGAACACCACACCCACGTTGCGCCGCAGGTAGGGCACAGCCTGGGTGGCCAGGGCGGAGACGTTGCGGCCGGCCACGATGACCGAGCCCTCGCTGGGTTTCTCCATGGCCAGGATAAGCTTCACCAGCGTCGTCTTCCCGGCCCCGCTGGGGCCCGAGACGAACAAAAAGCCGCCCTTGTCTATATGGAAGGAGACCTGTGACAGGGCCTCGTTCCCATGGGCGTAGCGCTTGCTGACCCTGGTGAAAAGGATCATGGAACCTCCCGGGGGACCATACTAAGCGTGTGTTGGGGGGCGTCAAAAATGTTGGAGGGGGGATGCATGCGCAAAGGTGGGACGCGTGCACAAGCGACCCACGCTACCGCTGGAGCAGGCGCGCCAGGGGCAATGGACAGGATGGACAATGGACATCATGGACATCATGGACACGATGGACGGGATGGGGCGCGCCAAGACAATGGACCGGCAGCAACGCGCCGCAAAGCGGCGCGTTGCTGCCATGGACAAAGGACAAACGGCCGAGCCGGCTGGGGTTGCCTTTGTCCATTGTCCATGGCGCGCCCCCCCGGCTCGGTCGTCTTCCAGTCCATGGGGTCCATGGCGTCCATCATGTCCATCATGTCCATTCTGGGGGGGCGCGCCGTCC
>CAIXZC010000006.1 GCA_903923815.1 uncultured Myxococcales bacterium | reverse complement strand
GTGGGGTCAGGTCGTGGGGGTGGGGTGGGGGGCTTTGGGGCTGCTGACGCCGTAGCTTTTGAGCTTGCGGTAGAGGGTGGCGGAGCCGATGCCAAGCTGCTTGGCGGTGCGGGTCTGGTTGCCCTCGTTGCGCTCCAGGACGGCCAGGATGTAGTCCTTCTCGACCTCCTCCAGGGACTGGACCAGACCCTGGCCCGTGGGCGCTGGCATGGCCTGACGCACCTCCTCGGGCAGGTCCTCCAGGTCCGTGCGGTTGACCCGGGCCAGGGCCACGGCGCGCTCCATGGCGTTCTCCAGTTCGCGCACATTGCCGGGCCAGCGGTAACGCAGCAACTGGTCCGCCGCCCGGGGCGTCAGGCCGCCGTTGGAGCGCTTCATTCGCAGGGCCGCCTCGGCCAGCAGGATGCGCGCCAGAGGGAGGATGTCCTCGGGGCGTTCGCGAAGGGCAGGCACGTGCAACTCGATGACATTCAGCCGGTAGTAGAGGTCCTTGCGGAAGCGGCCCGAGGCCAGATCCTCCGTGAAGGGCCGGTTGGTGGCGGCGATGATGCGCACGTCGAAGGGGCGGCAGATGTTCTCGCCCACGCGCCTGATCTCGCGCTCCTGGAGGGCCCGCAGCAGCTTGACCTGCATGCCCTGGGAGACCTCGCCGATCTCGTCCAGCAGCAGGGTGCCGCCATTGGCCGCCTCGAACAGGCCGGGCCGGTTCTGGACGGCCCCCGTGAAGGCGCCCCGGGCATGGCCGAAGAGTTCGCTCTCAAGAAGGGTCTCGGCGATGGCGCCGCAGTTGATGGCAATGAAGGGCCCCCGGGATCGGGGCGACTGGTCATGCACGTAGCGGGCGATGCGTTCCTTGCCGGTGCCGCTTTCGCCGGTGATGAGCACCGTGCTGTCCACCACGGCGATGCGCCGGGCCAGGTCCACCAACTGGCGCATGGCCTGGCTTTTGACCACCAGCCCCAGGGGATCGTCCAGGTCCACCTCCCGGGCGATCCTCGACAACAGCCGCCGCCGGTCGTGGAGTTTCTTTTCCGTCTCCTTGAGGTGTTCGGAGATCTCGTGGAGGGTGGTGTCCAGCCACTGTTGGGGGTCCTCGTGTTGGAAGAAGCTGAGCTCCAGGGAGTGCTCGTCGCCCCACTCCTCGCGGCTTCTGACCAGGATGTGGCAGGCGTGGTCGCCGCGGCCGATGCAGCGCTCCTCCAGGGCGTAGACTTCCTTGCCCAGGATGCAGCTCAGGTACCCGCTGAGGATGCCGCAGATGGTCCAGCAGACCGTGCCGTCGCTGCGCCCCAGGTGGGCGATGTGCTGC
Source organism: uncultured Myxococcales bacterium (assembly GCA_903923815.1). Lineage (GTDB taxonomy): Bacteria > Myxococcota_A > UBA9042 > CAIXZC01 > CAIXZC01 > CAIXZC01. The sequence goes on along the minus strand of CAIXZC010000006.1, from coordinate 289 downwards.
TCGGCCTCGAAGGACTCCAGCAGGGTCAGGCCCTTCACCGAACAGGGATCGGCGGTGTCCGCCTGGAGGCGATAGAGGCCCTGGATCATGTTGAGGCGCCCCCCGGCCAGGGGCTGTTCCTCTGGGCTCATCCACTTGAACTGGGCCTGCACGGCCTCGGCCAGGCGCCAGCCCTGGACGAAGCCAAAGCGGGTGAGGACAGCCCGGGCGGCGGTGGCCCCGAAGTGATCGATGAGCTCCTTGCGCAGGATGCCCCGTCCCGGACTTGGACTTGCGGCCACTTTCGGTT
>CAIXZC010000005.1 GCA_903923815.1 uncultured Myxococcales bacterium | reverse complement strand
GTGAATGTTCAAGAAGACCTCTGACTGGGTCAGCTTCTGAACCTTCACCTTGACCTCGTCGGCGCGCTGACCCTTCTTGCCAATGACAATACCGGGTCTCGCCGTATACACATTGATCTTCACTTTGCCGGCGGCGCGCTCAATGAGCACCTTGGAGATGCCGGCATCGAAGAGTTCCTTCTTGATGTACTTGCGGATCTTGAGATCCTCATGCAGAGCCTTGGCATAGTTCTTGTCCTCGAACCACTTGGAGTTCCAGGTCTTGACGATTCCAAGTCTCAAACCAATAGGGTTTATTTTCTGACCCACGGCACCCTCCTACGGTCAATCCGCCGCGACTTCGACAGTCAGATGACTGGTAAGCTTGTTGATTCTGGTGGCCCGGCCCTGGGCACGAGGCATGAACCGGCGAAGGTTCACGGCCTTGTCCGCCCGGATCTCGCTGATCACGAGGCTGTCCACGTCCACTCCGCTGTCCTTGTTCACGGCGTTGGCCACGGCGCTTTCCAGCACCTTCTTCCACATGAGGCTGGCCTTGCGGGGGATGAGGGAGAGGTCCTTCATCGCCTGGCCCACCTTCTTGCCGCGAATCACATCAGCCACGACGCAGGCCTTGCGGGGCGCCACGCGGGCGTACTTCCATACGGCTCGTGACTTCATTTACGCCCCCTTCTTGCTACCGGAGTGCCCGAAGAACGTGCGGGTGGGCGCAAACTCACCAAGCTTGTGGCCAACCATGTTCTCCGTCACGAAGACCGGCATGAACTTCTTGCCGTTGTGCACAGCAAAGGTAAGACCCACAAACTCCGGAAGGATGGTGGATCTGCGCGACCAGGTCTTGATGACCTTCTTGTCGCCGCTCTTCTGGGCGGTGAGGCCCTTCTTCAGCAGATGCCCGTCTACGAACGGACCTTTTTTCAATGACCTAGCCACGGCTTGAGCCTCCTTTTTCCTTACTTGCCCCGCCTCGCAACGATGAACCGGCTGGACGGCTTGCGCTTGTTCCTGGTCTTGTGACCCTTGGTGGGCTTACCCCACGGGGTGCAAGGATGACGGCCGCCAGAGCTCTTGCCTTCGCCACCGCCCATGGGGTGGTCGATGGGGTTCATGGCAACGCCGCGGACGTGAGGCCGACGACCCAGCCAACGGCTGCGACCTGCCTTGCCGATGCTCTGGGAGATGTGCTCCACGTTGCCGACCTGGCCGACGGTGGCCCGGCACTCCGCGAACACCTTGCGGAGCTCGCCGGAGGGAAGCCGAACCGTCACGTACTTGCCTTCCTTGGCCATGATCTGGGCGGAGGTGCCGGCGGAGCGGACCATCTGGCCGCCCTTACCCTGCTTCAGCTCCAGATTGTGCACCAAGGTGCCCTGGGGGATGTCCTTGAGGGACATGGTGTTCCCGGGGCGGATTTCGGCGCGGCTGCTGCTCAGCAGAGTGTCACCCACCTGGAGCCCCACGGGGGCCAGGATGTAGCGCTTCTCGCCGTCAGCGTAGTTCAGCAGGGCGATGCGGGCAGAGCGGTTGGGATCGTACTCGATGGTAACGACCTTCGCCGGCACGCCGGACTTGTCCCGCTTGAAGTCAATGATCCGGTACTGCTGCTTGGTCCCGCCGCCATGGTTGCGAGCGGTGACCCGACCGTAGTTATTACGGCCACCGGCCTTCTTGAGCTTCTTGAGCAGACTCTTCTCGGCCTCGACCTTCGACAAATCCTTGTTGTCGATGACGGTCATGAACCGCCGGGCCGGAGAAGTGGGATTGTATTTCTTCAAGGCCATTTCTAGCTTACCTCCCCTCAGACCGTCCCGAAGAGATCGATGGTGTAACCATCCTTCAGGGTCACGGAAGCGCGCTTCCAGTTGGGGCGATTCCCAACGAACCGACCCACCCGGCGCTCCTTACCGCGGACCACCTCGGTGTTCACCTTGTCAACCTTCACGTTGAAAATCTTCTCCACCGCCTGCCGGATCTCCAGCTTGTTGGAGTCCATGGCGACTTCGAAGGTGTACTTCGCATCGTTGTCCCGCTGCAGGTCAGCCTTCTCAGAGAGGACGGGCCTCACCAGGATTCGGTACATCTCCTTCATTGGAGTCTCCCTTCCACAGCTTCCACTGCCTTCTTCGTCAGAAGGATGCTGTCGTAACGGAGGATATCCATCACATTCAGCCCCTCGGGCGGCAGATACTTGGCCTTGTGAATGTTTCTGGTGGAGAGGTCCAGGGCGCGGTTCTCGGCGTCGATGATGAGCACCTTCGTGAGACCCAGCTTGCCCAGCACGGCCACTGCATCCTTGGTCTTGATCTTGGGCAGCTCGAAGCTGTCCAGAACCTTCAGGTTGTTCTCGGCCAGGCGCTTGGACAGCGCGCTGCGGAGAGCAGCCTTGCGGACCTTCTTGGGCAGGGTGTAGCAGTAACAGCGAGGAGTGGGCCCAAACAGCGTGCCACCGCCGCGCATGGTGGGCGACTTGATGTCGCCGCGGCGAGCCCGGCCGGTACCCTTCTGGCGGTACAGCTTCCGAGTGCTTCCACTAATGTAGCTTCTGCCCTTAGTGGAGGCGTTGCCCTGTCGCGCTCTGGCCTGCTGCCAGCGAACCGTCTCGAAGAAGAGGTTCTCATTGACTGCTGCGCCGAAGACCGCGTCGGAGAGCGTCAGCTCCCCAACCTTCTTGCCCGCGGTGTTCAAAACATCAATGGTCGGCATTTTTCGTCCCCCTCACTCAGCCACGTTTCGCAACATCGATGGCCACATCGACACCCGCGGAAAGGTCAAGCCGCATGAGGGCTTCCAGGGTGGCGGGGCTGGGATCGATTATCTCGATCAGCCGCTTGTGGGTCCGAATCTCGAATTGCTCACGAGACTTCTTGTCCACGTGCGGAGAGCGCAGAACCGTGAACTTGTTTATCCTGGTCGGCAGCGGTACGGGGCCGGCAACACGCGCGCCAGTACGGCCCGCAATGTCAACGATCTCGGCAACCGACTGGTCCAGTACCTTGTAGTCGTACGCCTTCAAATTGATTCTGATCTTCTCCATCTTCCCTCTCCTGGAAGAACACACCGCGATTCACAAATAATCGCGACAGGGCTCTGAAGGACTAAGCCTTCGCCACCTCGAAAGGTGACATCAACCCCTGTACCGGATTTTCAAAGGACCAGCTTCCCCCGTGGGAAGGGCCCTACGGATCACCACCGATAGTGAGCGAAGGCCTTGTTGGCTTCGGCCATGCGGTGGGTATCGTCTCTCTTCTTGATGGTGTTGCCCTTGTTCCCAAAGGCGTCCACCACTTCGTTGGCCAGCTTCTCCACCATGCTCTTCTCGCCGCGGTTGCGGGAGAAGGAGATGACCCAGCGCATGGCAAGGGAGAAGGCGCGCTCCTGGGGCACCTCGATGGGCACCTGGTAGGTGGCGCCACCCACGCGGCGGGACTTCACTTCCAGCCGGGGGCGAGCATTGTCAAGGGCCTGCTTGAAGACCTTCAGGGGCTCCTGGTGGGTCATGGCCGCAACGCGATCCATGGCGCCGTAGAACACCTTCTCAGCGATCGTCTTCTTGCCACGCTGCATCAACTGGTTGATAAAGCGCGCGGCCACCACGTCCCCAAACTTGGGGTCCGGGTTCAGCTTCCTCTTCTGTACGTCCTTACGCCTTGGCATAGGTCAAACTCCTCGAAGCCTGGGGCTACTTGCCCTTCTTGGTGCCGTACTTGCTGCGGCTACGCTTGCGATTGGCCACGCCCTGGCTGTCCAGGGTACCGCGAACCACATGGTAACGGACACCGGGGAGGTCCTTAACACGACCGCCGCGGATGAGCACCATGCTGTGTTCCTGCAGGTTGTGGCCTTCGCCGGGGATATAGGTCGTGACCTCGATCCCGTTCGTAAGCCGGACCCTGGCAACCTTGCGGAGTGCCGAGTTGGGCTTCTTGGGGGTCGTGGTGTACACGCGGACGCAAACGCCGCGACGCTGCGGACAGCTTTGAAGCGCGGGAGCCTTGGTCTTGTCGACGGGCTTCGTGCGACCTTTCCGAATCAGCTGGTTGATGGTTGGCATCCGTTCATCCTCTTTTCAGAAGTTCCTTCCCACCGGGGAAAGAACACCTTTACGCAAGGGCGGCAGTATAGGGGCCGCGCCTTCATTGTCAAGCGAAACTTTCGGGTTTCACCTGGTAAAACTCACTCCAGTCCAGAACCGCTAGAATCCTCGTTGATCTGGACCTTGAGCTGGCGGTAGGCGGGGAAGCCCGTGCCTGCCGGGATCAGACGACCCATGATCACGTTCTCCTTGAGGCCCACCAGCGTGTCGACCTTCCCCGCGATGGAGGACTCGGTGAGCACCCTGGTCGTCTCCTGGAAGGAGGAGGCCGAGATGAAGGAGTCGGTCGAGAGGGACGCCTTGGTGATACCCAACAGGATGGGTTCGCCTGTGGCGGGGCGGCCCTTGGCGCGCATGGCCCGCTCGTTCTCTTCCTCGAAGCGCCACTTGTCCACCTGCTCGTCGGCCAGGAAGACGGTCTCCCCGGGGTCGACGATGCGGACCCAGCGCAGCATCTGCCGCACGATGCACTCGATGTGCTTGTCGTGGATGCGCACGCCCTGGAGGCGGTACACCTGCTGGATCTCGTTCACCAGGTACTGGGCCAGGTCACGCTCGCCAAGCACGCGCAGAATGTCGTGGGGGTTGGAGGGACCATCCATGAGGGGTTCGCCGGCCCGAACGCGATCGCCTTCGTGCACCGTGGAATGCTTGCCCTTGGGGATCAGGTACTCGACCCGCTTGCCGAAGTCCGGCGTCACGATGATCTTGCGCTTGCCCTTGGCGGTGGACTTGCCGAAGGACACGCGGCCGTCGATCTCACTGATGATGGCGTACTCCTTGGGGCGACGGGCTTCGAACAGCTCGGCAACCCGGGGCAGACCGCCGGTGATGTCCTTGGTCTTGGTGGTCTCGCGGGGGATCTTGGCCAGTTCTTCACCGGCCTCCACCGTCTGACCTTCAGTCACAGAGATATTGGCGCCCACGGGCAGCAGGTACCGGGCAGGAGATCCCAGATCGGGGAGCTTCATGGTGGTACGGCCGTCCGCCGGATCCTTGATGGAGATGCGGGGCCGGGCGGTGGGGTCGGAGGGCTCGATGACGACCTTACGGGAGAGGCCCGTCACTTCGTCAAGCTGCTCCACCATGGTGACGCCTTCGATGATGTCACCGAACTTCACCACACCGGGGACTTCCGCGAGGAACGGGATGGACCAGGGGTCCCACTCGGCAAGCTGGGTGCCGGGCTTCACGGTGCTGCCGTCCTTCACGAGGATCTTGGCACCGTAGATCATGCTGAAGCGCTCGCGCTCGCGGCCCTGCTCGTCCAGAACCTGAAGCTCGCCGTTGCGGTTCATGGCCACGTAGTGATCGGCGCGCTTGACGCTCTTGATCTCGTGGTAGCGAACCGTACCCCCCACGTTGGTGGCCACGGAGCTCTGCTCGGCCTTGCCTGCAGCCGTACCGCCGATGTGGAAGGTTCTCATGGTCAGCTGGGTGCCGGGCTCACCGATGGACTGGGCGGCGATGACGCCCACAGCCTCACCGATGTTGACCAGGCGGCCACGGGCCAGATCGCGGCCGTAGCAAAGGGCGCAGCAGCCACTGCGGGTGCGGCAGGTGAGGGCCGAGCGGATACCCACCCGGGTGACGCCGGCCTTGTCGATGCGATCGGCAGCGGCCTCGTCGATCTCGTGATTGGCGCGCACCAGGATCTCGCCGGTGTAGCGATCGGTGACGTCATCCAACGCCACCCTGCCCAGGATTCGATCCTTCAGGGGCTGGACCACCTCGCCGCCTTCGGTGAGGGGATCCACTTCGATGCCCTCCAGGGTGCCGCAGTCCCAGTCCTTGACCACCAGATCGTTGGCCACATCCACCAGACGGCGGGTGAGGTAACCGGAGGAGGCGGTCTTCAAGGCGGTGTCGGCCAGACCCTTGCGGGCACCGTGCGTGGAGATGAAGTACTGCAGCACGTTGAGGCCCTCACGGAAGTTTGCCGTGATGGGGGTCTCAAGGATTTCGCCGGAGGGCTTGGCCATCAGGCCTCGCATACCGGAGAGCTGACGCATCTGGGCCTGAGAGCCACGGGCGCCGGAGTCGGCCATGATGTAGATGCTGTTGAAGCTCTGCATGGACTCTTCCCGGCCGTCCTCGGTGACCACGGTCTCCTTGGCGATCTTGGCCATCATCTCCTTGGAGATGACGTCGGTGGTCTTGGACCAGATGTCGACCACCTTGTTGTAGCGCTCGCCGTCGGTGATGAGGCCCTCGATGTACTGCTCGGTGACGTCCTCAACTTCCTTCTGGGCAGCGGCCACGATGGTGTGCTTGACCTCGGGGATGACCATGTCGTCGATGCAGATGGAGATGCCCGCCAGCGTCGCGTTCTTGTAGCCCCAGGTACGCAGGTTGTCGGCCAGCAGGACGGTCTCCTTGGCGCCGCAGCGACGGTACACGATGTCGATGAGGCTGCTGAGGGACTTCTTGTCCATGACCTTGTTGTATTCGTTGAACTTCAGCGCGTCGGGCATGAGCTCGGACAGCAGGATGCGGCCCGTGGTGGTCTCCACCAGCTTGCCGCCGAAGCGCACCTTGATGCGGGCGTGGAGGTGCAGCTCGCTGGCGTCATAGGCCATGCGGACCTCGTCACGGGAGGAGAAGTACTTGCCCTCGCCACGGGCGAAGGGACGCTCGCGGGTCAGGTAGTACAGGCCCAGGACCATGTCCTGCGTAGGAATGATCATGGGGCCGCCGTGGGCGGGGCTCAGGATGTTGTTCGTGCTCATCACCAGGGCGCGGGTTTCCATCTGCGCGTCCAGGGACAGGGGCACGTGCACGGCCATCTGGTCACCGTCGAAGTCGGCGTTGTAGGCCACGCAGACCAGGGGGTGAAGCTGGATGGCCTTGCCCTCGATGAGGACGGGCTCGAAGGCCTGGATGCCAAGGCGGTGCAGGGTGGGGGCGCGGTTGAGCATCACGGGGTGCTCGCGGGTCACGCTCTCCAGGATGTCCCAGACCTCGGGATCCTGATTCTCGACCTTCTTCTTGGCGGCCTTGATGGTGTTGGCGTAGCCACGCTCTTCCAACTGGGCGTAGATGAAGGGCTTGAACAGCTCCAGGGCCATGGTCTTGGGCAGACCGCACTGGTGCAGCTTGAGCTCGGGACCCACCACGATGACGGAGCGGCCCGAGTAGTCCACGCGCTTGCCCAGCAGGTTCTGACGGAAGCGGCCCTGCTTGCCCTTGATCATGTCCGCCAGGGACTTGAGGGGGCGCTTGTTGGGGCCGGTGATGGCCTTGCCCCGGCGACCGTTGTCGAAGAGGGCGTCCACGGCCTCCTGCAACATGCGCTTCTCATTCTTGATGATGATCTCAGGGGCGTTCAGGTCCTTGAGGCGCTGCAGGCGGTTGTTGCGGTTGATGACGCGACGGTACAGATCGTTCAGATCGGAGGTGGCGAAGCGGCCGCCGTCCAGGGGCACCAGGGGGCGCAGGTCGGGGGGCAGCACGGGCAGCTGGGTGAGGACCATCCACTCGGGGCGGTTGCCCGAATCCCTAAAGGCCTCGACCACGCGCAGGCGCTTGGCCAGCTTCTTCTTCTTGGCCTCGGAGGTGGTGCTCAACAGCTCCTCGCGGAGGCGATCGGAGGCCTCCTCCAGATCCACCTCTTCAAGCAGCTCCCGGATGGCCTCGGCGCCCATGCCGGCGCGGAAGGACTCCTCGCCGTACTCGTCCAGAAGCTTCTCGTATTCGTCCTCGTCCAGGGTCTGGCACTTCTTGAGGCCAATGGCGGGGTCGCCCGGATCAAGGACGATGTAGGAGATGCAGTACAGCACCCGCTCCAGATCCTTGTGGGCCAGGTTCAGCACCGAGCCGATGCGGGAGGGGAGGCTCTTGAGGAACCAGATGTGGGCCACGGGGGAGGCCAGGGAGATGTG
>CAIXZC010000004.1 GCA_903923815.1 uncultured Myxococcales bacterium | reverse complement strand
TTTCCGAACATCCTTCCGTTGCGGTAGATTGGCGCCCTGCATCGTCGGGAGGGTGGCATGGTCGGGACAGACTGGGGACGGAGGCTGGACGGGTTGCTTCGGGGACGGAGGCTGGTGGCTGTCTGGCTGGTCCTTGGCTTGACTGTTTCCCTGGCCTACCCTGCCACGGCAGCCGATGTCGAGGCTCCGTCCCCGGCGGTCGTGCCCGGTCACGAGGCTCCGTCCCCGGCGGTCGTGCCCGGTCACGAGGCTCCGTCCCCGGATGGCCCTCGGGGCGTCTACCTGGGCCTGGACTACTTCACGCCCCTGGGGGACACGGGCATGCACGACATGCTGTACCCCATCCCGGGGTTGCTTTGGCAGGAGGGGCCCGCCTACTTCGAGGCCCGCAGCTTCCTGGTCGTTGGCCTCCCCGACGCACTGGCCGCCGCCGTGGATTTTCTTGGGGGCGGGGACGGAGACATGCCCGTCTGGGAGGGTCTCAATAATGGTGACCCCAACCCCGGCTGCCTGAAGATGATGGAGTTTGGCTTTCGCTGGGCCTTCCTGCAGCGAGGGGCCCTGCGCCTCGACGCCGGCGGCCTGTTCGACCTGTGGTGGATGTCCCCCGCGGTGAAGGGCGTGCACTTTGGCAACCTCATGTGGAACCTGGGCCCCTCCGTGGGCCTGGGACTGGCCCACCGGGACGCTGCCCTGAATCTGGCCCTCAGCGTGGGCAACGGCTTCTCCAACTCCAGCAATTTGAATCCGTTTGTGGGGACGGAGGCCTTCGCCCGCCTGCGGGTCTGGCGCTGGCTGGGCCTGTATCTGCGGGGCCAACTGCGCGTGCAAAGCCAGGACTACAGCGGCTTCTCCCCCAACGACCCCAGCGTCAGCGACCGGGACTTCGACATCCGGGTGTGGCGAGGGTTTGTGTCCGGGGACGGAGGCGTGATGGTGTTGTTCTAGGCTTGAGCCAGGTGACAGGTCCTGACCCCAGGGGGGGTTGCCCCCGGGGCGGCGTTCGGGTAGTGTGCGCCCCATGAAGCCAGACCAAACTGCTGAAGTGTATGTAAGTTGCCCCCTGGGGCTGGAAGAGGCCCTGGCGCGGGAGTGCGAGGCCATTGGCGTGGCGCGCCTGCGCCTGGACAAGGCGGGGGTCTTCTGCGAGGCCGACTTTGGGCTTGCCATGCGCCTGTGCCTGTGGTCCCGGGTGGCCAGCCGGGTGCTGTGGCCCCTTTCCAGCGGCTGGGTTGCCAACCGCGACCAGCTTTACAGCGCGGTCAAGGCCATCCCCTGGGAGGAGTGGTTCGAGGTCCACCAGACCTTTGCCGTCTCCAGCAACTGCCGGGAGGTCCAGTTCACCAACGCCAACTTCGCCACCCTGGTGGCCAAGGACGCCATCGCGGACCGCTTCCGGGAGCGCTGCGACGGCCTGCGTCCCTCGGTCAACCGGGACAACCCCGAGGTGCTGGTGGATCTGCACCTCAACGGCAAGCGCCTGGACCTGTCCTTGGACCTGGGCGGCGAGAGCCTCCACCGCCGGGGCTGGCGTGTGGACGGCGGCCTCTCCCCCCTGAAGGAAAACCTGGCCGCGGGCATCCTGGTCCTGGCCGGTTGGGTCCCCGGCGCCCCCGGCCCCCTGCTGGACCCCATGTGCGGCAGCGGCACCTTCCTGGTGGAGGCGGGGCTGATCCTGTGCGACACCGCCCCGGGCCTGCTGCGGCCCCGCTTCTGCTTCATGAACCTCAAGCCCTTCGTGGCCCCCGCCTGGGAGGCCCTGCTGGAGGAGGCCCGAACGCGGGACCAGCGTCAGACCCGCACGGGCGTGGTGCTCTTCGGGCGGGACCTGGACCTGGCCATGGTGGGCCGCAGCATCTCCAACCTGGAGGCTGCCGGGCTGGCGCATCTGGCCCAGGTGGAGGCCTGCGAGCTGACCGACTGCGAGCCCCCCCCCGGCCCCCCCGGCACCCTGGTGACCAATCCGCCCTATGGTCAGCGAATGCTGCCCGACACGGACCTGCTGCCTCTTTACAAGAGCTTTGGGGACCTGCTCAAAAAGCGCTTCGAGGGTTGGGATGCCTGGGTCATCACCACCCAGGGCCCCCTGTCCAAGTCCGTGGGCCTCAAGACCAGCGCCCGCATCCCCCTGTTCAACGGGGCCATGGAGTGCCGGTTGTTGAAGTTCCAGATGTACCAGGGCAGCAAGAAGGCCTCCGTCCCCCAAAACGGTTGAAAAGCGTTTCTGCGGGTGCTAGCTTGCCGCAGAACTGCCTGGAACGAGCCCAGGGACGGGAGCGCAGATGCTGTTTGGCAGCGAAAAAGCGACCCTGATAGTGGGACACTTCGGAAGCGGCAAGAGCGAGGTCTCTGTGAACCTGGCTTTGGCGGCGCTGCCGGTGAAGTCCGACGTCACCCTGGTGGACCTGGACCTGGTGAACCCCTACTTTCGGTCCCGGGAGGCCGCCGCCCTGCTGGAGCAGGCGGGGGTCCGCGTGGTGCTGCCCGAGGCCCGCTATCTGGACGCCGACCTGCCCATCCTGGTGCCCGCGGTGCGCAGCCTGCTGATGGCGGGAAGCTCCTACGGAATCATTGACGTGGGCGGCGACGACGTGGGGGCCCGGGTGCTAGGCGCCCTGGAGGATGCCCTGGTGGACGCCCCCGTGCGGGTGCTCATGGTGCT
>CAIXZC010000003.1 GCA_903923815.1 uncultured Myxococcales bacterium | reverse complement strand
GACCGCGAAGCTGAACAGGGTGCCGGGCTCGCCTTCGGCGTTGATGGCCTCGAAGCCGCCGGGGAAGGCCTGGAGGTCCGCGGGGTCGTAGGGATTGATGGGGGTGATGGTCACGGTCACTTCGCCGCTGACGGGCTGGCCGTCCTTGGTGACGAAGGCGTTGGCGGGGAAGGTGACCTGGGCCCCGCTGGCGTCCGAGATGGTCCCGCCCTCGGCCGCATCAAGCTGGGCGGTGGCGGCAACGGCCTTCAGGGCGATTCGGACGGACGGGGGGAGGGCCTCGGAGGCGGCCTCTGCCGCAGACACGCGGACCAGGGACGCCGTGTAGCCATCCATTGTGGCCCGCACTGCCAGGCCGTCGCGGGACATGGCCTCCAGGGAGAAGCTGCCGTCGGCATCGGTGGTGGCGGGCTGGGCGTCAGGGGCAGTGACGGTGACACCGGCGATGGGCAAAGCGGTGGCGAAGTCGACCACGCGGCCGACCACCGTCACCGGGGTACCAGGGACTTCCACGTCGAGGCCCGCCACGTCCGGGCCAACATTGTCGAGGCCGGCGTTGTCGGCGGTGACTGCGTCGTTGTCATTCGAGCCACCACCGCCGCCGCCACAGCCGATGGTCAGAAGGAGGACGGCGAACAACAGGCCCAACGAGATGCGATTCATGAATTCCCCCAGTGGAAGGTCAAGGCAATGTGCGTTCCCTTATAACCGGCATGATCACATTGGCAATTTTTGAACGGGGGGCGTGGGGGGGGCAGGTCAGTTGGTGAAGCTCAAGGTCACCTTGGGGATCTGGATCATGTAGGCGTCGTAGATGGAGACGTCGGTGGCGGTGTTGGTGTCCACGTTGACGTTGCCGCGCCAGCCCCAGACGGATTCAAGCGTTATGGAGTCCACGGTTACGGAGGGCGCGTTGTTGTAGAACTGCAGCACCTCCCACTGGAAGCCCTGGTCGGTGTCGTCCACGGAGACGACGATGCTGTAGGTGGCCATGCCAATCTGCTTGGGCGTGGGCAGCGTGAAGGTGGCGCTGGACGCGGTGGTGGCGGTGGGGGCGTAGGGGGTGCCCTGGGGGAAGGTGTCGGTGACCTGCAGATTGACGGCGCCGGTCTTGATCCAGATGCGGGCGGTGTCGGCCTTGTCGGCGGGCAGGCCGGTGACGGTCACGCCGGTCAGGGTGACCATTGAGCCAAGGTAGAACTCCACCGCGCGGACGGAGTCCGTGGAGGCCCAGTTCCAGGTGGTGTTGCCGGTCAGGCCGGCGGCGATGTCGATGTCAATGTTCTTCACGGCGGTGCATTGAGAGCCATTCCCCGTGTAGCCCTCGTCGCAGGTGCAGGTGTCCGGGGCGGTGCAGGTGGCGTTCATGCCACACATCACATGGGTGCAGGTGGGCTCGCAGGTCGTGCCGTTGCCCATGTAGCCTTCGTCGCAGTCCCCGCAGCCGCGGTCCGCGGAGGCCGTGCCGGGGTTGGTCTCGTATTTGTCGCCCGGGCACTCGGTCCAGGTGGCGCAGCTTTCGGCGTTGTTCGTGGCGGAGAAGGTGCCGACCTCGCAGGCGGTGCAGGTGCGGTCGGTGGTGGTGGTGCCCGCGGTGGCGATGTGCTGGCCGGGGGTGCAGGTGGTCTTGGGCGTGCAGTTCGCGACGTTGCTGGTGGTGGAGAAGGTGCCGGCGGGGCAGGCGGTGCAGACGCGGTCGCTGGAGGCCGTGCCGGCGGCGCTGATGTACTTGCCGGCGGCGCAGGTGCCCCAGGCGGTGCAACTGGCGGCGTTGGTGGTGGTGGAGAAGGTGCCGGCCTCGCAGGCGGCGCAGGTGCGGTCCTTGGTGGTCGTCCCCGGGGTGCCGAGGTACTGGCCGGGCTGGCAGGCGGTCCAGGCCTTGCACGAGGTCCCGGTGCCGAAGTAGCCGCTATTGCAGGTGCAGACCACGGACCCAGTCCCGTCCTTGCAGGTGGCGTTGTCGTCGCAGAAGCCCTTGGAGATGGAGCAACTGACACCCTGGCAATCCAGCAAACCCTTGGGCGTCTTCCCCGAGGGGCAGGTCCCGCAGTACCAGAGGGAGGGTGAGGTCTCGGCAGCCGCTGGAATCTCGACGCACGAACGCCCGTTCAGACAACCTCCGTTGTTGGTGCTGCACGGATGCACGGGGTCCAGGCCCGGCACACAATAGTGGGGCATTAACATACAATGACCGTTGCAGTTGACCTTAGATGTCAGCACTGGCCTACCACCTAATGTTCCAAAAACGCATGTATCCTTGACAATAACAATATTGCCAATATTTACCGTGCCAGATGCAGGCGTAAATTGAAATATGGCATTTGAAGAGAAGGTCGTGTTTCCGGGACCAGCATAGCCGTTTATCTGCAATGCAATAAAGTCATTGGCAGGCATAACGGCCGAGAAGGCCACGGAATCCCCATAACCACCGACGTTGGCAACGAATTTTTGGCTCCGTCCCACTCCGAACCAACTGATCCTGTTGGCAATTGCGCTCTGCAGGTCGGGGTCATCGCTGGTGATGGTGCCCTTGATCTCAACCATATCACCTGTGAAGGAGTCGCAATTCCAGGAGGAGAGGTGCGGAATCTCAGCTTCGTAGTAACGCTTGCCGTCCAGGGCGCGGCGAATCGCGGTGCCCTCCTCTTTCCAAAGGCCGCTGGTCTCGTCCAGACTCCACAGGGCGATGGTCTCGGGGGCGTCCACGTCGTCCTCCAGAGGGAAGAACACGGTGGCGGTGGTCCCTTCGGCCAGGGTCAGGGGGACGCCATCCGCCGTGGCCGAGATGTCCATGACCGCGTAGCTGTAAAGGATGCCCGCCTCACCGTCCGCGTTGAGGGCCTCGAAGCCGCCGGGGAAGGCCAGGAGATCCTCGGGGTCATAGGGATTGATGGGGGTGATGGTCACGGTTACTTCGCCGGTCACGGGCTGGCCTTCCTTGGTGATGAAGGCGTTGGCGGGGAAGGTGACCTGGGCGCCGCTGGCGTCCGAGATGGTGCCGCCCTCAGCGGAATCAAGCTGGGCAGTGGCGGCAACGGCCTTCATGGTGATGGTGACGAAGGGGGCAAACCCGTCGTTGGAGGCCTCATCTGCGGAGACCCGGACCACCGCCGTCGTGTAACCCTCCAGGGTGGCCCGCACCGCAAGACCGTCGTGGGACTCGGCGTCCAGGGTGAAGTTGCCGTCCCCATCGGTGGTGGTGGGCTGGGCCCCCGGGGCCGTGACGACGACGCCGGCAAGGGGCAGGGAGGTGGCCAGGTCCAGCACATTGCCGGTGACCGTGACGGGGGTTCCAGGGATGTCCACATCAAGGCCAACCCCGTCGGCGCTTACGGTGTCAATGCCGACAGCATCGCCACCCACGGTGTCAGCACTGACGTTGTCATTGTCCTTGGAGCCGCCACCACCACCACCGCCGCCGCAGCCGATGGTCACAAACAAAGCGATGAATGCGAGGTACAAAAAGGCGCGAGACATGGATCCTCCTGGTGGCAACTTCCGTTAGTACTCGAATTGTTATAACCGCAAGGGCATTTCTGGCAATTTTTGGTGGTGGGGATGGGGGGGAAGGAGGGGGGCTGCTAGAGCGCCCGGGCCTTGCGCTGGCGCAGCACAGCCAGCAGGAGGGCAAGGGCCAGCAGCAGCAGGCCGGGGGCGGGGGTGGAGGCGGTGGGGGCGGCGGAGCAGGAGCCGGAACCGCCACGGTCGCCTTCGGGGCCCTCGTCGCCGGCCTCGCCGTTGCACAGGAAGTTGGCGCTGGAGACCTCCAGGTCGCTGAGGGCTGCGTCGCCGTCCTGGTCCAGACCGGCCTGGACCAGCAGACCGCCGAATTCGCAGTTCTCACCGGCGGGCTCGGGCAGGATCTTGACCAGGGCGTTGTTGCCGTCGTCGCCGTTGGCGCCCTGGGCGCCGTCGTTACCGTTGGTGCCGTCGTTGCCGGCCGGCCCCTGGGCGCCGTCGTCGCCGGCAGGACCCTGGGCCCCGTCGTTGCCCGCGGGCCCCTGGGCCCCCTCCTCACCATTGCACAGGTAGTCCGTGGCCTGGATCTCATCCTCGTCCAGCACGCCGCTGTCGTTCAGGTCGATGCCCACATCCAGGCGCTTGCCACCGGCGGGGCACAGGTCCCCCGGCGCCTCGTCGGAGATGAGGCTCAGCGCGTTGTGGCCAGCGGGCCCGACTTCGCCGTCCTGGCCATCGGCCCCGTCCGCCCCATTCAGGCCATTGCACAGATACTGGGTGGCGTTGACCTCCTCGGGGTCCAGGGCGTCGTTGTCGTTGAGGTCCAGGCCGCTTTCAATCTTCTTGCCGGCGGTGGGGCAGTTGTCGCCCTCGGGTTCGTCGGTGATCAACAGCAGGGAGTTGTGGCCATCGGCACCATCAGCGCCATCGGCACCGTCCTGGCCCGGCAGGCCGTGGCAAATCATGAAGGCGTCGTCCAGCTCTCCGGGGCCCAGCAGTCCGTCGTCGGCGGTCTCGCCGCCGTCACCGTTGTCCAGGCCCACTTCGATGTTCACGCCGCCCGCCGGGCAATCTGCCTCGTTGGCGGCAAAGATGTCGGTAAGCGAGTTGTGCCCATCGGCGCCGTCCGTACCGTTGGTGCCGTCCTGGCCGGGAGCGCCGTCATTGCCCGGAGCGCCGGTCTCGCCCGTGGCACCGGTGGCGCCGTTGCAGACGTAGAAGGTGTTGTCAATCTCGCCCTCTTCCAGGGTGCCGTTGCCGAGGGTCCCGTCTCCGTCCCCGTTGTCCACGCCCGTGTCGACCCGCTGGCCGCCCTTGGCGCAGTTGCCCCCTTCGGCCTCCGACGTGACCTTGATAAGCGAGTCCACCGGGCCGTGGAACTGGACGGCCAGGTCGCTGGTCTGGTAACCGCTGACCGCGCTGGCGACCCCACCGACGAAGGCGGCGTTCTGGAAGGTCAGGGTCAGGTTGGTGACGGACTGCGCCATGGCGTGGGCAGTGGCGGACCCCTCCAGGGTCAGGGCCAGGGTGTACGCCGACTTGCGCAGGAGCTTGGCCGTCAGGCCCGCCGGCAGGTTGGCCACAACCACCTTGCCAGCCGCAACAAAGTCATCGCCGTCGGCACCGGTCAGGGTCTCGTGAGCGAGGGTCAGGACCGCAGGCGTCTTGTTGTCGATGGCCCCGACGTCGGCGTAGGCCTCCTTGAAGGTCTTCGCGGAGTATTTGAGGCTGACCTCGGCGGTGTAGCTGACATCGTCAACAGCAACAAGGCAGGCCCCCCACGTTGGCGAATCTTGAAACACCGCAATCGAATCCAGATCGGCCCAGGACGAATCCAGCGCGATTTGCACGAAGGCGAAGACAAAGTCGAAATCGACGACCTTGGTGGCCACCTTTTGGCCTCCGCGATAGCCAAAGACCGACAAGGACTTGTCGCATTCAGGCATGTCATCTGGCCTGACCCAGAGGCTGTTGAAGGTGACCCTTCCGGCATGGCAGTTGATTCCCTGCCCCCCATGCACGATGGCTGCGCAGGTGCCGCTGTGAGTGAGACCGTTGTAGGAGCGGATGTCGCCTCCGTCGATGGCCCAGGAGGCGCCGTTTTCAGTCCAGGTTTCGGTAAAAAAGGGCTGCCCCTCGAACCCAAGGTTGAAGGTGGCGGCAAAGGCGCCAGTGGATGAAACACTCACAAACAGGGCCACAGCAATGCCAAGCGTCAACAGTTGTTTTCTCATCTTGAATCCCATCCGCAGATTGTTGTTCAGGCGTCCACGGCGGGGAACCTTAGCCCAAGGCCCAGCGGGAGCAAAAAACGGACCCGAAGAGGCGGGGGCGCCACGCCCGCGTGGCAGGGCGTGGATTGGGGTTGGGACCTGCGCTGGCGGCGCTGGTGGCGGACACCGGGGTCAGGGACAGGGGCTTTGGTCGGGCCCGGGATGATTCCAGTGGAGGCATCAGATAGCCCGTTGTGCTATCCTCCCGGGGATTCACCGCCCCGGGACCACCATGTCCGCCAGTCGCACAGTATTGATCCTCGTTCTGCTGCTGGCGGCGACCTGCTCCAG
>CAIXZC010000002.1 GCA_903923815.1 uncultured Myxococcales bacterium | reverse complement strand
GTGATGGTGATGGTGATGGTCCGGCCGGCCGGACAGTGCCTTCAGGCTTCAGCCTGAGGTTTGGACAGCTTTCAAGCTGTCCCCGGGGGGCGCACCGCCGGTGCGCAGGTTCTGGTCGGTAGCTCTCAGGCTGGAGAAGGCCTCCTTTGTGTGCCGTCCGCGTTTTTGGACCTCGACCTTCGGGTGAGAGGCCGCAAAAACGCGGCCGACACAGGAGGCCCAGATGTCCAGCCAAGTCAGCAACCTCGGTTCCCAGTCCCTACACGGTGGAAGCAGCGCTGCCTCAACCATCACCACCACTCCCTCCATCACCACCACCTGTCCACCCTCCAGGCTCTTCCCCCACGAGCGCCTGGAAGCTTGGCGGCAGGCCCGATCGTTCTACCTTGGCTGCGGGGCGCTGGCCGGGCTGCCCAAGACGGCCGGTCACCTCGGCGACCAACTCGAACGGGCCGCCCTGAGTGTCGTCCTCAACGTTGTGGAAGGCGCAGGCAGGACCTCCTGGAAGGAGAAGCGCCACTTCTTCTCCATCGCGCTGGGCTCCCTGGCGGAATCCGTGGCGGTCCTCGACCTGGCCAGCGCCAGGAGGCTACTGGATCCGTCGGAAACTGAAAGGCTGGTGGCTGTGGCCAGAAGGGTTGGCGCCCTGCTCACTGGCCTCATGAAGGCCGGCCCGGGATAGGGCGGGCCCTCAATCCAAACCACGTCTGCCGCGTGAACAGCTACTGATTTAGATCACAATCCGGGCCCCTGGATTGACAGTGGGGGACCCCGGCGGCTAGGATTCCGGCGTGCTTTGACCCCCGGGCATCCAAACGCCCCCCCGATGGAGGTTCCCTTACATGCGTCTGGCGCTCCTCGTCCCCCTGCTGCTTGCCCTGGCCCTTCCCCTGGAGGCCCGGGAGGTGGACCTCACCATCGTGGCTGTGGGCGACGTGGCCATGAACCGCACCCTGGAGAAGGTCCACCCGGACGGCATCCTGCTGTGGGGCAAGGTCTCCCCCTTCTCCAAGATGACCGACGGTATCCAGCGGTACATCAATAAGAAAAACCTGAACTTCCTGAACCTGGAGACCACCCTCACGGACTCCAACGACAACCCGCCCGAGGAGAAGGCCTACAACTTCCGCAGCCACCCCAACAGCGTGAAGCATCTGCTGAAGGTGGGCTTCAACCTGTTCGGGTTCGCCAACAACCACGCCCAGGACTATGGCGCCAAGGGCATCAAGGAGACCCGCCGCTGGCTGGACGAACTGGGGGCCGGCGAGGACTTCTGGTACGCCGGCGCGGGGGAGGACCTGGACCAGGCCTCGGACCCCGTGGTCTTCAAGTTCAAGGGCCTGCGCATCGCCTTTGCCGCCGTGGCCAACGGCCGGGCCGCCACCAAGCACCGCGCCGGGGTGGCCTCCGTCCACAGCCCCGACCTGACCCTGCGCAAGCTGCGGGAGGCCAAGGCCGACATCCGCATCCTGTCCATGCACAGCGGCACCGAGAGAAAAAGCACCCCCGACGCCGTCCAGCGAAACACCGCCCGCCGGGCCATCGACAAGTACAAGGTGGACCTGGTCATCGGCCACCACCCCCACGTGGTCCAAGGCGTGGAGCGCCACGGCCGGGGCCTCATCATCTACAGCCTGGGCAACTTCATGTGCCGGGGCTGCCGGGACATGGGGTCCGTGCGGGAGCTGCGAGGGGAGCGGGACTTCGGCTTCCTGGCCCGGCTGTCCCTGCGCTACGACAAGAAGGCCCGCAAGCTGACCTTCCGCAAGCTGGAGGCCCTGCCCGTCTACGACATGCACTCCGGGCCCCACCCCTTCAAGAAGCAGGAGGACGCGGACCTGCGCATCGAGGTGCTCAACCGCCTCTCCGCCGACCTGGTGGACGGCAAACAGCCCCCCGTGGTGTTCGAAGCAGACGACGGCAAGTATGTCCACCGGTTCAAGGACTAGCCCATGAAGCTCTCCCTCCCAGCCCGGGCCTTCGGGGGCAACGCCCTCATCGTGCTGCTGCTGGGATCGGTGACCATCTTCTCCATCCTGGCCATGGAGCGCGGCCGCCAGCAGCTAAGCCTCATCCGCAGCGACCTCATGCCCATCGGCGCCCTGCTGGAGCGCAGCGTCAGCGACTGCAGCACCCTCATCTCCACCAGCAAGCGCAGCGGCGCCTCCGACGAGGCCCTCCTGCAAAGCCTGCGCTCCTTCAACCCCTTTGGGAGGCTGGCGGGGGCGCGGGGGGTCCTGGAGACCGTGGGCCGCCAGGGCAAGCTGCCCGCCGCCGCCCAGAAGCGCCTGGCCCGGCTGGCGGTGCGCATCGGCGCCCTGGAGCATGGCCGGATGCTGGCCGTGGAGTTGGCCCGGGTGGAGGGGCGCGCCCCCATGGTCCTGCCCGCCAGCGCCAACAACCGGGAGCTGTTCCAGTTGGTGCTGGACTCCTGGGAGGAGGCTGCCCGGCGAGCCGGCCCCGACACCTCCGTGCCCGCCTACCGAGCGGCGGCCCGGGCCTCCCTGAAGATCCTGCTGCGCTCCTTCAAGCGCCTCTCCGTGGACTACAACCAGACCATGAACCTGGTGTGGACCCTCTCCGAGCAGCAGGAGCGCCGGGTCATGTTGCTGGCCGTGCTGCTGGCGGCGGCGGCCCTGCTGTCGTCGGTGCTGCTGTCCGTGCTGATCCTGCGCTGGCTGTCCCCCATCCGCTCCATCCGGGAGCTGGCCTACCGCATCGCCCAGGGCGAGTACCTGGACAGCGACGGCGGGCAGGTGGTCACGGGGGAGCTGGGCCAGCTTGAGGCGGACCTGCGGCGCATGGCGGGCAAGCTGCACAAGCGGGAGGAGATGATCCGCTCCCAGTCCGAAGAGCTGCTGCGCTCCGAGCGGCTGTCCGCCATCGGCAAGATGTCCACCCAGATTGCCCACGAGATCCGCAACCCCCTGAACGCCATCGGGCTGCGGCTGGAGATGTTGGACGAGAGCATCGCGGCCCTGCCCCGGGCGGTGGACAAGGGGACCATGGAGAACCTCCAGGCCCAGACCGCGCGGCTGGCCCGGGAGGTGGAGCGCCTGACGGAGGTGACGGAGTACTACCTGAAGTTCGCCCGCTTCCCCCGGCCCCAGAAGGAAGACATGGATCTGGCGGGGACCCTGGACGACCTGCTGGGCTTCTACAGCCACGAGGCCCAGGCCGCCGGGGTGGCGCTGGCCTGGGAGTTCCCCCAGCGGCCCCTGCCCCTGCGGGCGGACAACAACCTGCTCAAGCAGGCCATGCTGAACCTGCTGAAGAACAGCGTGGAGGCCTTCGCCGGCCACCCCTGCCAGGCCCCCGCCATCCAGGTGCGAGCCTGGGCCGAGGGGGACCTGCTGCGCATCAAGGTGGAGGACAACGGCCCGGGCATGGACGAGGCCACCGTGGCCCGCATCTTCGACCCCTTCTTCACCACCAAGGACGTGGGCACGGGCCTGGGCCTCACCCTGGTGCAGCAGATCCTGCGCGAGCACGGCGGGGACATCTTGTGCAGCAGCCGCCCGGGTGCCGGTACGGCCTTCCTGCTGAGCCTGCCGCGGGGGTAGGACAGGACCTGGAAAAAACTTGGCAGCACCCGCCGCCGGGCGGGAATACTGCGCTTGCACGGTTGTTTGCCCCGACTATACTAGGCCGGTCTGAACTGGAGGACTAAATGAACGGGAACCCTGGAAAGCTGATCATCGTGCTGGCAATGCTGGTGGCTGGAGGCGCGCTGGCGCTGTCCGCCTACACCGTGAAGACCCTGGGCGAGCGCACCACGGCCCAGACCGCCGCGGCCCCCCAGCCGGTGCCGGCCCCCGCTGTGGACACCGCCAAGATTGTGGAGGCTGCGGCCGCCCAGGCGGTGGAGAAGGTCACGGCCGCGCTGGAAGAGAAGACCCGCACGATCATCAAGGAAGAGCTGGCCAAGGTGGCCCCCGCGGCCCCCACCCCGCCGCCTCCTCCGCCCGCCCCTGCGGCGCCGGCCCCCGCGGCCCCCAAGATGCCAGAGACCAAGCCCCTGGGTGAGGCGCCCAAGGATCTGGGCCCCATCCCCAGCGGCAGCTACAAGACCGAGATGGGCGCCATGCCCGCGGTGGGCCCCGAGGACGCCCCGGTGTACGTGTTCATCATGTCCGACTTCCAGTGCCCGGTGTGCAAGCGCGCCGCCGAGGGCCTAGCCCCCTTCCTGCGGGAGAACAGCCCGGACGTGCGCTGGATCTTCTGGAACAACCCTCTGGACATGCACCGCCGCGCGCGGGCCGCTGCCAAGGCCTCCATGGCGGCCTTCCGTCAGGGCAAGTTCTGGGAGTACCACGACCTGCTGTTCAAGGATCAGTACGCCATGGCCGACACGGACCTGGAGAACCACGTGCGGACCCTGGGCCTGGACGTCGAGCAGTGGAAGAAGGACCTGGCGGACGCCGCCCTGGACTTCCAGTTTGACGCCAACGGCAAGGTGGCCACGCTGCTGGAGGCCAGGGGCACGCCCTCCTTCATCATCAACGGCCAGAAGCAGGTGGGCTGGGGCTCGGCGGCGGGCATCAAGAGCATGGTGGACCGCGAGGTGGTGGACATGAAGTCCCTGCTGGCCTCGGGCAAGTCCCTGCAGGAGGCGCGCATCGAGCGGGCCAAGAAGAACGCCGAGAACGAGAACGAGGCCCAGGTCTACATTGAGAACATGCTTGGCGGCAAAGTCCCCAAGAACTAGCCCCTCACCCCTGCCATGAACGACGAACTGGACAAGAAGCCCAAGCGCAACGCCAACCTGCCGGTGAAGACCGTGAAGGCGGGGCTGCCGGCGGTGTCGCCCCGGGCGCTGCCTCCCACGCGGCAGGATCCGCTGGACCTGTTCATGCGGGAGGTGAACCGCATCCCGCTGCTGACGCGGGAGGAGGAAGAAGAGCTGGCGCGGCGCTTCGTGGCGGGGGACGCGGCGGCGGCGCGGCGCCTGGTGGAGAGCAACCTGCGCTTCGTGGTGAAGATTGCCCACTCCTACTCGTCCTACAACGTGAAGCTGGTGGACCTCATTCAGGAGGGCAACATCGGCCTGATGAAGGCGGTGCAGAAGTTCAACCCGGACCGGGGCTACCGGCTGATCTCCTACGCGGTGTGGTGGATCAAGGCCTACATGCAGAACTACATCATCCGGTCCTGGAGCCTGGTCAAGGTGGGCACCAGCCAGGCCCAGCGGCGGCTGTTCTTCAAGAACGGCGGCCAGGATGAAGCCCAGAAACTGGAAGAGCTGACGGCCCTGGCCCAGGAGGCCGAGGGGCAGGACGAGGTGGTCATTCTGCCCGCCGCCAAGAAGCGCGCGGGGGGGGCGGAGGCCATGTCCGCCTACCGGGATTTTTCCTTGGACAGCGAGGCCAGCGAGGACGGCAAGACCCACTTCGTGGACCTGCTGGTGGACCCCGGGGCCAACCAGGAGCAGGACCTCGCCAGAGAGCAGATCCTGGCGCGGGTCAGCCAGCGGCTGCCGGGACTGATTGAGCAACTGAATCCCAAAGAAAAGGAACTGCTGGAGCTGCGCATCCTGGCGGACGACCCGGAGACCCTGGCGGTCATAGGCGAGCGCTGGGGCGTGTCCCGGGAGCGGGTGCGGCAGCTGGAGGCGGCCCTCAAGAAGAAGCTGGCGGGGATGCTGGGGGACATTGACTCCATTGAGGACCTGGGCTGATGAAGACGCCTCCAAAGACGGCCATGCTGATGAGCGCGGGGCTGGGTACGCGGCTGCGGCCCCTCACCGAGTACCTGCCCAAGCCCATGCTGCCCCTGGGGGACCGCACCCTGCTGGAGCGCAACCTGCAGTTCCTGGCGGCGGCGGGCTTCCAGCGGGTGGTGCTGAACCTGCATCACCGGGGGGAGACGCTGCGGGACTTTGCCCTCAAGGTGTGCCCGCCGGGGCTGGCCCTGGACTTCTCGCCGGAGGACCCCATCCTGGGCAGCGGCGGGGGCATAGGGCGGGCCGCCAGCCTGTTCTTTCCCGATGAGCCCGTGCTGGTGGTGAACGGCGACAACGCGTTTTCCTTCGACTGGCGGACCCTGGCCAGCTTCCACGCCGGGCATGACGACGCCGTCAGCCTGCTGCTGCTGCCCGCCAGTGGCCGGGAGGACCTGCGCACCATGGCTCTGGACGATGGGGGCCGCGTGCGAAGCATCTGCAAGGAGGGCGCCGACCCCGGGCCGGGCCGCCCCTGCGTGTTCAGCGGCATCTACATTCTGGAACCCGAGGCCCACAACCTGCTGCCTGCGGACCGCTGCTGCAGCGTGGTGGAGCTGGTCTTTCGGCCCCTGTTGGCCGTGGGGGGGCTGCGGGGGCTGGAGTTGGACTTTCCCTGGTACGACATCGGCACCTGGGAGCGCTACGCCCGGGCCCAGTTGAACCCACCCAAATAGGTTTTTTTGCTAACCGCGCGTGTCCAGAAGCGGGCAAAGGGCCGGCGTGGTGTTGGCGTGTTTGGGGTGTTGGAGTGTTGGGGTGTTTGGGGTGTCGGGGAGGACGCCTACAGCCCGCAGGCCGACTCTTCCGGGCTTTGGCACAGCCCCGCGCCGCCGGCCTTGAAGAGGGGCACGCAGGTGGGACAGGGGCCGGCGCCCACGCACCCGCTGTCCTCCAGGCAGGGGGGACAGAACAGGCCCAGGGCCAGGTCATCCAGGTACAGGCCCTCGTAGCCGTTCTCAATCTCGTCAACAGTGTCGAAGTCCAGGCGCAGGCGGATGCTTTGGCCCTTCAAGGCCGACAGGTCGGCGCCAAAGGGCAGCCACAGGCCCTGGGTGCTGCCCAGGGTCACGCGGGAGTCGAACAGCAGCACGGGGCTGCCGCCGGCGGTGGGGACGGCGTGGATGAACAGCACGTCGTGCTCGTAGGGGTACAGCGGGGAGGTCTGGGGCTCGCAGTCCATCCACAGGCGGAACAGCAGGGCCACCTGCCCCTCCAGGGCGGGCACCTCCAGGGGCGCGGACTCCAGGGTCAGGGTCACCCGCTTGCCGGTGTCGTAGCTGGAGGAGTCGGGCTTGCCCAGGTGCAAGGACCAGTCCCCCGAGAAGGCCCGCAGGTTGCTGACCATGAAGGCCACGTCGTCCTCCGGCTGGGCATCCGCCTGCACCCAACCCGTGGGCAGGACGTCGCCGAAGGCCTCCGTCCAGGTCACCGTGGAGCCCACGCAGGGGGGCGCCACGCAAAGGCCCAAAGCGTCACAGCCCCAGCCCCCGGGGCAGTCCCCGCAGGAGCCCCCACAGCCGTCCTCGCCGCACTCCCGGTCCTCGCAGTCGGGCACACAGGTCTCGCACTGAAACCCGCTGTTGCAGAACTTGCCTTTTTTGCACTCGCCGCAGGAGCCCCCGCAGCCGTCCGCCCCGCAGACCTTGGCCACGCAGTCGGGCACACAGGCATCCACACCAACATCCACTAAGTCAGCCTGCAAAGCCGCGTCAAGCCCTGCGTCAAGGATTTCCAAGGGCGCGTCAAAGCCCGCGTCAAAGGGGGCATCGAGAGAGCCATCGGCCGCTCCGTCAGCGCCACCATCGCCGGGGGGCAACTCGGTGGGCAGCAGGTCGGGTGTGGGGGTGTCGGGGTGAAGGGTGTCGGCGGCCAGGGCGTCAAGGTCTCCAGTGTCCAAGGAAAGAGAGTCCACATCCCAGGACCCCCCACCGCCAGTGTTGCGCCCAAACCCACCGCCGCAGGCGCCCAGGACCAGCAAGACCAAAGCCAAGAAGATTCGAAGCACCATGGGGACCTCCCGACAGGGCCCGGATGATAGCAGAGGTGGATGGTCGCGTCACCTTCCCCCGGGTCGGGCTTGCTATTAGTCCCATCTCTGATTGAGACCTTGGAAGTGTCTGGGTGTTGGGGGTGTTGGGATGTTGGGGTTCGGCCGGCCGGACAGTGCCTACGGCCTTCAGGCCGTGGTGGTGGCGGCCTTCAGGCTGCCACATAGGCGCAGCGTCGCTGCGCAGGCCCCGGGTTCTTTGCTCACGCTTGCCTGTGGGCCTCCTCTTTGTGCTGCCCGCGTTTTTGGACCTCGACCTTCGGGTGAGAGGCCGCAAAAACGCGGCCAACACGAGGAGGCCGCGATGCTCAGTCAATCCCCAGCCAGC
>CAIXZC010000001.1 GCA_903923815.1 uncultured Myxococcales bacterium | reverse complement strand
ATGGTGACCTGATTACAAGGAGACGATCATGGCTGTTCCCCTCCAGGCAGGTGTCCGCGAGTCAAGCAACCTCATCGCGTTCCTGATCCAACAGTACGGCAAGGAGGCCGTACTGCGTGGCGCCCTGGCAGAACTCGGCGAGTTGGAGCCCATCGACTGCGAGGCCTTCGCCGAGGCCAACAAACTGGACGAGCAGGTCGTCAAGTCCATCTGTAAAGGCTGGCCGAAGGCCCTGGGCCCTGAGTGCAAGGCTGCAGTCCTGGCCTACATGAGCAAATGGGGGCTCTTTCACGGCATCGACAAGCCCCCCTGCGACCTCATCAACGGCAAGGTGGTGTGTCACCAGGACCCCATGCCCCCTCAGCCCAGCCCGGGCCCCGATCCCAGCCCCATCGAGCTGGGCCAGAACTACGTCGTCCACAATGGCGAGGTCTTCGTCAAGGCCTCTGCCTTGGAGGGGGCCATCCAGAGTGCTTCGGCCTTGCAGAGTGCGGCTTCACTTCAGAAGCCCACCACCGTCCTGGATGCCCTGGGCAGACAGACGGCTACCACCATGAAGCGGCTGTCGGGCGCCCAGGCGAGTTCTCTGTCCAACGGCCAGTTGCCGGCTGCCGCAGTCTTCTCCCGCGGGGTCCAGGAAGGGAGGTCCAAATGAGCTGCAATTCCTGGCAACCCTGGACCACTGCCCTGGGCTCGGTAACCCAGGACGAGACCAAGTGGTTCGACGCCGAAGGTCTGGCCAGCGTCAAGGTGCAGGTCGTCGCTTCCAACCTGACGCTTGGCGACAGGCTCTACATCGAGACCACAGACACCCCCAACGGGGCCTGGCTTCAGTGTCTGACCCTGGCCCCTGTCAACACGACCGACCCCAGCTTCTCGGTAGCCCGGACCCTCATCCGCGGGCTGCCCAACAACAACCCAGCCAAGCTGCACCGCTACCTTCGTTGGCGGCTGGAAGGGGGAAGCGTACCGGTTACCGTGACACCGGATACTTTCGTGGTGCCCAATCGCGTGGGCTTCCGGGTCGATTTGGCCATGCCCTGCACCGAGGAGGTCTGACATGAGCATCTGCAAACGCTTCACCCTGGCCAGGAACTGCCTTCCCCTCCAGCCCATGCTCACGCTGGTCGGGGCCCCGCAGAACGCTTCTTCGCCCCCAACCTACATCGCTCAGCCCTCGGAATGCTGGCTGGAACTCACCTCCTGCAACTTCAACCAACTACTGATCAGCGCCCAGGTCCTTGATTCAACGGTCACCGCAATCAGGCACCTGAAGGTCTTCTCTTCCCTGACGGCGGATGTGGAGTTCGACGAGACCACCGGAACTCCCCTCGGGGCAGAGGAACTGCTGAGCGTGGAGTTCGACGAGCACACCCCGAAATCCGAAGACGACACGACGGTGACGGTCAACTCAGACCGCCTGGGCCAGTACCTTTTTTGGGTGGTGGATCTCCAGAAGGTTGCCTCGCCGCAAACCGGAATGCCCAAGGAGGAGTACGCCTGCTTCGAAGTCAATGTGACGGTCTCATAGGAGGATGAACATGAAACAGATTCTGCAACGCCTGACCACGATCACGGTCTTCGAGGAAGAGACGGTCACCCAGCCCAAGGAAGACTGGGTGGACATCGGTGACTGCAACCGCATCACCATCTTCACCCAGGTCTACGGGTTCACCACCTATAGTACGAACCCGACGGTCGGCATCGAGATCCAGAACAGCGCCACGGGAGACAAGTGGGTGAAGGCAACGGCCACCATCGTCTACGGGAAGAACCAGGAGGTCATCCTCGCAACGGACACCGCGAAGTTCGTTGGACCCTTGTACCGATGGGTAGTCTTTGGAGCCTCCGGCAACACGGCCCCTGCCAGCATCTCTTTCAGGGCAGCCATTGTGGGGGAGAAGACTGTTACTGTCCTCTGACCCACCTCACCTGACGCATCTGAACCCGAGAGAATTTGTGTCGACCGTTGGAAAGGCAAGTTGTCTTCTCGAACTCCTACCCCAATAGTCGTCAGGGCTACCGAAATAACCCCCTCGCATCGTCCTGTCCTTGCCCGTTGCCGGGCCTTCCGGATCCACCTGGGACTCTGAAGAGTAGAAGGCAAACCAGTCATTAGTCCATTCGCCCACATTGCCCAAAAGATCGTACAGCCCGAAGCCGTTGGGCTTCTTTTGCGCGACGGTACGCTTGGTGTTTCCCCCCCAATCTCCCAGCCACTCGTACTCCACAAGACAGGACGAGTCTGTCCCACAAAAATACACGGTCGTGGATCCGGCCCTGGCGGCGTACTCCCATTCGGCCTCTGTGGGCATCCGGCCACCCACCGCCAGGCAGAAGTCCCGGGACTGGTACCAATCCACACACTCCACCGGAAGATTGACGCCCGTTGGGTTGTTCACCCGGCAGGATGGCTTGGCGCCAATTACAGCGAAGTACTGTTCCTCTGTGACCTCGGTTTGGAACATCAAGAAGGCGCTCACGGTCACTTGGTGAGCCGGCTTTTCGTCACTCAAACAAGCCGTATCCCCCGGCGAGCAGCCCATCATGAAGGTCCCGCCTGGAATGGCGACCCACTTGTTGCCCAGGGCCTCGATGTCCCAAACGCAGGTGCCGTTGGGCAGGCATTCATGCTTCTCGGCGCAGCTGCCACAGCTTCCCCCGCAACCGTCGTCACCGCAGTCCTTGCCCTCGCACTGAGGGGCGCAGGTGGTGCACAGCCCAGCGGCGCAGTACTGGGTCTCCGGCAGCGTCTGGCAATCGGTGTAGCCGGGTAGCAGCGCGCTGCCCTTGGTATTGCAGGTGCCCGCGAGGCGGGCCACGCAGGAGGGCTGGTTGGGCGTGCAGACCTGGGGCTTGCAGTCGCCCGCTTCGCAGTATTTTCCGGCGCCGCAGGGCGTGGACGGGGACCAGCCGTTTCCGGTGCCGTTGCAGGTCAGGTAGGCGAAGTTGCCATCGCAGGTTTTGCTGTTGGCGGTGCAGGCGTTGCTGATGCACACACCCCCGGCGCAGGCCATGTTCAAGGTTGTGCAGGCCGTGCCTTTGCACTGGCCGCTTTGGCAGGTGGGGTTGGCTGTGCAGGGGTTATCACAGGACTGACCCTCGTTGCGGGCTTTGAGCTTGCACACGCCGTCCGCCGGGTCGCAGGTCTTGGCCTGGCAGTAGCTGTCCTGGGCCGGGCTGCACTTCATGATGGTGGTGGGGTCCACCTCGCAGACCTTCGGGGTCTTGCCTGTGTTGCAGTACAGCAT